>NZ_JASEYI010000002.1:0-389454 GCF_035064085.1 Enterobacter sp. R-1.6.2 | reverse complement strand
TCAGACGCCGGATAGATTCAAGCAAGCCAACTTGTCGTCAAAATCGGTGTTGCAAAAACGGGAGTGACCATAGATTCGTTTTCTTCTTCTAACAATCATTCTGTCGCCTGTAGCCTCTACCATAAACTTCCTTTCGTCCTCGTTTGTCGGGAGGGCCATCCCCGTCTCAGTGAAAATCCCACGCGTGAAGAGATTCTGAATGAAAACTTCACCGCCTACCTGAACGATGAAAACAGCTTCAAAGACTATCAGGAAAAGGCCGAAAACCTGTTAACCGAAAGAAATATCGTCTATCGCAGCGACTCTTTTATATCCCTTCTGTCGGTGATTGGTTCGTCCGACCTCATAGGATTAGTGCCCGCGCCGGCCTTCGAACAATATGGGCCAGCACTCAACCTGCGAAAAGTGGAAACTGACATTCAATTCCCCAGTATTGATATTTACATGATGTACAATCGTTCCGCGCTCAATAGCTCGGCATTCGCGAGTTTTATTGAAGAAATATCCTTACCGTGAGATATTGCTGTGGTTCTCGCACAAAATGGGAACCACACCGTTAAAACATACACCACCGTTATAGAATTACGCGGCATAACCGTTACATATCCAATTAATTATTGACTGATATAATCCTCTTATTAGTATTAACGCTACAGTCAGGTATTTATTCCTCAGGATGAGAATAAGCATGTCAATTTATAAATACCCTTTAAACCAGGATGTTCTTACCGCTGCCCGGGAGCGAATAAAATGGACGCTCGAAAACTTACCCAGAATCTGTGTTTCTTTTTCAGGAGGTAAAGACTCCACCGTCATGCTGCATCTGGTTGCCCGGCAGGCGCGACTGATGAACATCAAAATAGATTTGCTCTTTATCGACTGGGAAGCGCAATTTTCCCATACCATTATCCATGTGGAACATATGCGCGAGTTGTACAGCGATGTCATCGACCATTTCTGGTGGGTCGCGCTCCCCCTGACAACGCAAAATTCACTGTCGCAATTCCAGCCGGAATGGCAATGCTGGGAACCCGGCACACAATGGGTCCGCCAGCCTCCTGACGATGCGATAACCGATCCCGCTTTTTTTCCCTTCTACCAGCCAGGCATGACGTTTGAAACCTTTGTCCGCGGTTTCTCCGACTGGTTCTCTCGCAATCGCCCGGCGGCGGTACTGATTGGCATCCGCGCCGATGAGTCATACAACCGTTTTCTGGCTGTCGCGTCGGCGCGTAAACAGCGGTTTGCCGACGATAAACCCTGGACAACCGTCGCACCGGGAGGACATGCCTGGTATATCTACCCTCTCTACGACTGGAAAACCGCCGATATATGGACCTGGTTCGCCAAATCAGGGTGTTGCTATAACCCACTCTATGACCTGATGTTTCAGGCCGGCGTGCCGCTACGCTACATGCGGATTTGTGAACCCTTTGGTCCGGAACAGCGCCAGGGATTATGGCTCTACCACGTTGTTGAGCCCGATCGCTGGGCGGCCATGTGTGAGCGCGTGAGCGGTGCGCGCAGCGGGGGGATGTACGCCGGACACGATAACCATTTTTATGGTCACCGAAAAATTCTGAAACCCGAACACCTGTGCTGGCGCGAATATGCCATGCTGCTCCTCGACAGCATGCCGCAAAATACGGCAGAGCATTACCGCAATAAAATCGCCATTTATCTGCACTGGTATCAGAAGAGAGGCGCAGAGGATATTCCCGATACGCAGGACGGTGACATCGGTGCCAAAGATGTTCCCTCATGGCGCCGTATTTGTAAGGTTCTCCTGAATAACGACTACTGGTGCAGGGCGCTATCGTTCAGCCCAAATAAACCCAAACATTATCAGCGCTACAGCGACAGAGTGAAGGCGAAACGCAAGGAGTGGGGCATATTATGCGACAAAAACTAATCAACGAGATGGAAACGTACCTTCAGTCACTTCCCGAAGAGGAACGCATTAACGCCATAAATGCTTTTCGTGAAGCGATCCATAAACACAGTCCGTTTCGTGCGCAACCGATAGACTGCGTCCTCTGGATCAAACAGGACGCTATTACCGCTAACGACTACAACCCCAATAACGTTGCCCCGCCAGAAAAACGGCTGCTCAGTAAGTCGCTGGAACTCGATGGATTCACCCAACCTATCGTTGTGACAGAAAGTGAACCGCAACATTACGAAATTGTGGATGGTTTTCATCGCCATGAAATCGGTAAAAATCGGGCGGCACTGAAGCACCAGCTCAAGGGTTATCTTCCTGTCACCTTCCTGCGCCAGGACCGACAGGATAAACATGACCGTATGGCTGCCACTATTCGTCACAACCGGGCGCGGGGTCGACACCAGATTAACGCTATGTCGGAGATCGTTCGCGAGCTGGTGCAGCTTGGCTGGAATGACGAGAGAATAAGCAAGGAGCTGGGAATGGACAGCGATGAAGTCTTGCGCCTCAAGCAAATCAACGGTCTGCTGGAGCTGTTTGCAGACCGTCGTTACTCAGAAGCCTGGACGGTGAAATAATCAGAGCGTGTTCAGGCGCTCTGCCGCCGCCAGCAGCGTCGATTCCTGCTTCGCAAAGCAAAGACGAATCAGCTTATGCGGGAAGGGATCGGCGCAGAATACAGACAGCGGAATGGCGGCTACGCCCACCTCTTTCGTCAGCCACTGGCAGAAACTCACGTCGTCCAGATCCGATATCGCGCTGTAGTCGGCGAGCAGGAAATAGGTCCCTTCTGAGGGCAAAATTTCCAGACGACTTTTGCTGAGCGCCGTCACAAACAGATCCCGACGTTCACGATAGAAATGCGGCAGCTCGCGATAGTGCTCCGGCTCGGCGCGCAGCATATCCGCCAGCGCCAGCTGAGCCGGCGTGTTCACGGCAAAGGTCAGGTACTGGTGCACCTTGCGCAGCTCGGCGCTAATAGCCGCCGGTGCGACGCAGTAGCCCACTTTCCAGCCGGTCATATGGTAAGTCTTACCGAATGACGAGACGGCGATAGCACGCTCACGAAGCTGCGGATGGGCCAGCACGCTGGCGTGTCCTTCTTCTGCAAAGCAGATGTGCTCGTAGACTTCATCGCTCAGCACGTAAATTTCACGTTCCGCAATCGCCTGCCACAGCGCGGCGAAATCGGCCTTTTGCCACACCGTCGCCGACGGGTTGTGCGGGGTATTCAGGATCACCAGGCGGGTTTTGTCGCTCAGCAGCGCAGCAAACGCCTGCCAGTCAGGGCGAAAATGCGGCGGCTGGAGCGCCACGCGTTTCACCACGCCGCCGGAGAGTTCAACCGCAGGCGCATAGCTGTCGTAGCTCGGATCAAAGCAGATAACTTCATCGCCCGTACGCACCAGCGCGGTGATGGCCGCATAGAGCGCTTCGGTCGCCCCTGCCGTCACCGTAATATCGCTGTTCGCATCGGGCTTATGGCCGTACAGCTCCGCCGTTTTATCCGCAATGGCTTCCCGCAGCGCCTGCACGCCCGTCATCGGCGCATACTGATTCGCCCCCTGCGCCACGTGGTACGCCAGGCGCTCCTGCAGATAGGTCGGGCCGTCGAAATCCGGGAATCCCTGAGAAAGGTTAATGGCGTTGTGCTGCTGCGCCAGAGCGCTCATCTGCGTAAAGATGGTAGTACCGAGATTGGGAAGTTTACTCTTCGGAATCAATGCGTTATTGCTCATTGTGTCGTGCCTGCTTGTAATACTTATGTTGCTGCCACTATAACACGATGTTAGTCTTTGGCAATCAAGACGCTTAGACGTCTACACCCTAAATAATTCGAGTTGCAGGAAGGCGGCAAGGGAACGAATCCCCGGGAGCGTACATAAGTACGTGACTGGGGTGAGTGAGTGCAGCCAACGCACCTGCAACTTGAAGTATGACGGGTATAAACCATATGAATATTTCTGGCCGCGAGGGTAAAAGGAAATGACAGACAACCTGCAACTCACACATCTTGTCGACGCCTGCCGCTGGATTGGCGCCAAAGGCTGGGCACCCGCCACCGGCGGCAACATGTCGGTGCGCCAGGACGAGCGCCTCTGCTGGCTCAGCGAATCCGGCAAAGACAAAGGCAGCCTGACAACGGCGGATTTTCTGCAGGTTGAAATCGCCACCAACCGCGCGCCGTCTGGCCGCAGGCCGTCGGCGGAAACCGGTCTTCACACGCTGATTTATCGCCTGTTCCCGGAAGCCAACGCCGTCCTGCACGTTCATACCGTCAACGCCACGGTGCTGTCGCGTCTGGTCAAAGAAGCCGAGCTCAACATCAGCGGCTTTGAGATGCAAAAATCCCTCACCGGGCAGACCACGCATCTGGATACGGTGGCTATCCCGGTCTTCGATAACGACCAGGATATTGACGCCCTCGCCTCCCGAATCGCCCATTACGCACAGGAACGCCCGCTTAATTATGGTTTTCTTCTGCGCGGTCATGGCTTAACCTGCTGGGGACGCGACGTGGCCGAGGCCCGCCGTCATCTGGAAGGACTAGAATTCTTATTTGAATGCGAAATGCGTTTACGACAACTGGAGAGAGTATGATTCGCGCGATTGTGACGGATATTGAAGGGACCACCAGCGATATCCGTTTTGTCCATGACGTTTTGTTCCCCTACGCGCGTGAGCGGCTGGCGGCCTTCGTGACCGCGCAGCAGTACGCCGAGCCGGTCAAATCCATTCTGGACAACCTTCGTGATGAAATCGGTAACCCGCACGCCAGCGTCAGCGAGCTTATCGACGCCCTGTTTGCCTTTATGGATGAGGACCGCAAATCCACGGCGCTCAAAGCCCTGCAGGGGATCATCTGGCATGACGGCTACGTGAACGGCGACTTTACCGGCCACCTCTACCCGGACGTACTGCCTGCGCTGGAAAAGTGGAAAGCGCAAGGGATTGATCTCTATGTTTATTCCTCTGGCTCCGTCGCCGCGCAGAAACTGTTATTTGGCTACAGCGACGAAGGTGATATTACTCATCTGTTCAGCGGCTATTTTGATACCCACATCGGCGCCAAGCGCGAGGTGCAGTCCTATCAGAACATTGCGGCACAAACGGGCATCGCCCCGTCGCAGATCCTGTTCCTGTCCGATATTCATCAGGAGCTGGACGCGGCTGAACAGGCAGGTTTTCGCACACTGCAGCTGATTCGCGGTGATGATGACGGCGCAAGCCATCACCATCAGGTCCACCAGTTTGACGAGATTAATCCGGAGCAGATCCCTTCATGAGCGCATTGACCATTTATTCCGATAAAGACGCCAGTCAACACCAGTGGCACAGCACCGACGCCGCCGAGATCGCCCAGCAGCTCAATGCCAAAGGCGTGCGGTTTGAACGCTGGGCGGCGGATCGCGATTTAGGACACGATCCCGCACCTGAAGCCGTGATCGAGGCGTATCAGCATGCGATCGACAAGCTGGTGGCGGAGAAAGGCTATCAGAGCTGGGACGTGATCAGCCTGCGCGCCGACAACCCGCAGAAAGAGGCGCTGCGCGCGAAGTTCCTGAACGAACACACCCACGGCGAAGACGAAGTGCGCTTCTTCGTGGAAGGCGCGGGGCTGTTCTGCCTGCACATTGGCGATGAGGTGTATCAGGTGCTGTGCGAGAAAAACGACCTGATTTCCGTTCCCGCGGGCACGCCGCACTGGTTTGATATGGGCTTAGAGCCGAACTTTACGGCGATCCGCATTTTCGATAACCCGGAAGGCTGGGTGGCGCAGTTTACGGGCGATGCCATCGCGGATGCGTATCCACGGTTGGCATAGGTAAAAGCAAAACGGCAGCTAGAGCTGCCGTTTTTAGTGTTTGCTCCCTCTCCCTGTGGGAGAGGGTCGGGGTGAGGGCATCAGGCCGCTCGAGCTTCAACGCTCCAGTCCTTTCACATACCCCACCAGCTGATCCAGCACAATCCCCCACCCTTCGTGGAAGCCCATCTGCTCATGCTGCTCGCGGATTTCCTTCGTCGGATGACGCGCAATCGCCGTGTAGCGGGTCTTGCCCTCGCCCACATCTTCCAGCAGCAGGATCGCCGTCATAAACGGCTTTTCGGCCGGTTTCCAGCCTTCGGTATAGCCGTCGGTAAAGACCAGCTTTTTACCCGGGTCGATTTCAAGAAATACGCCCCGGTTATCCATCCGCTGACCGTCCACCTCAAACACGGTGTTGAACCGCCCGCCCACGCGGAGATCGAGATCGCATTCGGTCACCTTATGGGGAGCAGGAATGAAGAAGTTTTTGATGTGCTCCGGCGTGGTCCAGCACAGCCACAGCAGGTCGCGCGGTGCATCCACCACGCGCTCCAGTTTTAAGTCTGTTTCAGGATCGAGCGTCACGATATTGTCCTCTCAAGGGAACCCCTTAAAGGATAGCCGGACTCAGGCGAATTTCCCGTTTGCCACCGCTTCCGGCGTGACTACGCCCGTATCCAGCACCCAGCCGCTGATCAGCGCGGCAGGGGTAACGTCAAACGCCGGGTTATAGACCTGCGCGTTTTCCGGCGCCCACTGCACCGCGCCAAAGCTTCCGGCCACGCCCGTCACCTCGCTGGCGGCGCGCTGCTCAATCGGGATCGCGTCCCCGTTCGGGCAGTCCGGATCGAGGGTCGTTTGCGGGGCGGCAACGTAGAACGGAATGCCGTGGAACTTCGCCAGCACCGCCAGGGAATAGGTGCCGATCTTGTTCGCCACATCGCCGTTGGCGGCAATGCGGTCTGCGCCCACCCACACGGCGTCCACCAGCCCTTTTGCCATCAGGCTGGCGGCCATGGAATCGGTAATCAGCTGATACGGCACGCCCAGCTCGCCAAGCTCCCACGCGGTCAATCTGCCGCCCTGCAGCAGCGGACGGGTTTCATCCACCCAGACGTTGCTGACGTTACCCTCCTGATGCGCGCGGGCAATCACGCCCAGCGCGGTACCGACGCCCGCCGTTGCCAGCCCGCCGGTGTTGCAGTGGGTCAGCAGACGGCTTTCGGGCTTCACCAGCGCGCTGCCGGCTTTGGCGATCGCGTCGCAAAGACGTTTGTCTTCGTCAATCAGGCGCAGCGCTTCGGCCACCAGCGCCGGTACAAAATCTTCCTGCCACAGGGCGAGCTTCATGCGGTCAAGATTGTTCATGAGGTTCACCGCCGTCGGGCGGGAGGCGCGCAGGGTTTCCAGCGCCGCCGCCAGCTCGTCGCGGCTTTTGCCGTTTTCCGCCAGCAGCGCCAGCAGCAGGCTTGCAGAGAGACCAATTAGCGGCGCGCCGCGCACGCGCAGGGCGTGGATATGTCCGACCAGCGCCTCTACCGTCGAGGCATCCAGCCAGCGTTTCTCCTGCGGAAGCGCCTGCTGATCGAGAATAAAGAGCTGATTATCCGCCACCCGCAGGCTGGTCGTCTGTAATGTCTGCATGTCGTTAATTCCCTGTTGCGTTGTTGTAGCACATTGTGTCAGGATGAAATCCAGATGTATAGACGTCTACATGTCTTAATTAGAAAACTCGTGAGGAGCAGGCCATGTCGCAATACCGTACCTTTACCGCTCAGGACGCCGTGGAGTATGCCAGGCAGTTTGGCGGACTTGACGATCCTTCATCGCTGGTAGAGGCGCAGGAAGTAGGCGACGGCAACCTCAATCTGGTATTCAAAATTTTCGACGGCGCGGGCGTGAGCCGAATCGTCGTTAAGCAGGCGCTGCCCTACGTGCGCTGCGTCGGCGAATCCTGGCCGCTGACGCTGGACCGCGCCCGCCTTGAAGCGCAAACGCTGGTCGAGCACTACCAGCACAGCCCGCAGCACACCGTGAAAATCCACCACTTTGACCCGGAGCTGGCGGTGATGGTGATGGAAGACCTCTCCAGCCATCGCATCTGGCGCGGCGAGCTGATTAAAAACATTTACTACCCGCAGGCGGCCCGTCAGCTGGGCGAATACCTCGCCCACGCGCTGTTCCACACCAGCGATTTCTACCTGCACCCGCACGCGAAAAAAGCGCAGGTGGCGAAATTCATCAACCCGGAGATGTGCGAGATCACCGAAGATCTGTTCTTCAACGATCCGTACCAGATCCACGAACGCAACAGCTACCCGGCCGAGCTGGAAAATGACGTCGCGGCCCTGCGCGACGACGCTCAGCTTAAAATTGCCGTAGCTTCCCTGAAGCACCGCTTCTTCTCGCACGCCGAAGCGCTCCTGCACGGCGATATTCACAGCGGCTCGATTTTTGTGGCTGACGGCAGCCTGAAGGCCATCGACGCCGAGTTCGGCTACTTTGGCCCGATTGGCTTTGACGTCGGTACCGCCATCGGCAACCTGCTGCTGAACTTCTGCGGCCTGCCGGGGCATCTGGGCATTCGCGATGCCGCCGCCGCGCGCGAGCAGCGCCTGACCGATATTCAGGAGCTGTGGAACACCTTCGCGGAACGCTTCCAGGCGCTGGCAAACGAGAAAACGCGCGACGCCGCGCTCGGCGCGCCGGGCTATGCCTCCGCGTTCCTGAAAAAGGTCTGGCATGACGCCATCGGCTTCTGCGGCACCGAGCTCATTCGCCGCAGCGTCGGGCTTTCCCACGTAGCGGATATCGACACCATCCAGGACGAGGCGATGCGCCACGAGTGCCTGCGCCACGCGATAACGCTCGGTAAAGCGCTGATAGTCATTGCCGACCGCATCGACAGCGCCGAAGATCTGGTGGCACGGGTGCGACAGTACAGCTGATTACATTTGGTTTTCTCCCTCTCCCTGTGGGAGAGGGCCGGGATGAGGGCATCAAACCGCACTCATCCCAGATACTCAATCACCGACAGCCCGCCGTTATAATCCGTGCTGTAAATTATCCCCTGCGCATCCACAAACACGTCGCACGACTGGATCACCTGCGGGCGATTTGGCCTCGTGTCCATCATTCTCTCCGGCGCGGCGGGCACCAGCGCACCGGTTTCCACCGGTCGATACGGATTGGAAATGTCATATGCGCGCACGCCCGCGTTCTGATAGGTCGCAAAAATCAGCGTCGAGCTGACAAAGCTCCCCGGCCGGTTCTCGTGCAGGTTATGCGGGCCAAAATGCGCCCCTTTCGCCACGTAGTCGGTTTCATCCGGCTGCGGGAAGGTCGAGATGCTCACCGGGTTCGACGGCTCGCGGATATCAAACAGCCAGATCAGCTTTTCGCCGTCCTCCTGGTTATCCAGCACCGCTTCGTCCAGCACCACCAGCAAATCGCGGTCCGGCAGCGGCAGCGCGGTGTGCGTCCCGCCGCCAAACGGCGGGCTCCAGTTGCGGTGGCTAATCAGCTTCGGCCGGGTGCGGTCCTTCACGTCCAGCAGCGTCAGGCCGCCGTCGCGCCAGCTGCCGTAGGCGGTATCGCCCGCGATAATCGCGTGATGCAGCGCGTAGCGTTTCCCTTCCGGCCAGTTCGGCTTCTCCCCTTCGGCCTGGTTCATCCCCGGCAGCCACCAGCGCCCCGCCACTTCAGGCTTACGCGGATCGGCCAGATCGATGGTCAGGAAAATGTAGTCGGTAAAGCCGTCGATCAGCGCTGACACATACGCCCAGCGGCCGCCGACGTACCAGATGCGGTGGATGCCGATGCCGCTCAGCGACAGAAAGCCGATTTCGCGCGGCCTGTCGGGCGTGGAGATATCAAACACCCGCAGCCCGGCGCTCCAGCCTTTGTCCTGCACGTCGCTGACGGTCTCCCCCACCTGGCGGGTGTAGTAGACCTTCTCGTCGGCAAAGCGAGCATCGGCAAACAGATCCCGGGCGTTAATCACCAGCAGCAGGTCGTCATGCGCCTGCAGATGCACGTTCCAGGTGCCGGGCGGCGCGGGCACGTAGCCCGCCGCTTTCGGGTTTTTCGGGTCGCGCACGTCGACAATCGAAAATCCCTGCGACACCATATGGCCGATATAGGCGAAACCGCGATGCACCATCAGCTGCACGCCGTCCGGGCGACCGCCCTGATCGCTATGGCCAATCAGCCGCATATTGCGGCTGTATTCTGGAAGGGGTACTTGCGTCACCGTTAGCTCCTTTGGGTTTTCCCCCTCTCCCTGTGGGAGAGGGCCGGGGTGAGGGCATCAGGCCGCACCTGACGCCACCCGGCCTGGTTTTATTTATTCTTCGCTTCCAGCGTCGCAAACCACGGCGCGATAAAATCTTCCGTCTGGCCCCAGCCCGGAATGATTTTCCCCAGCGACGCCACGTTCACCGGGCCCGGCTGAGCGGTCAGCAGCGCCTGAGGAATGGCCGCCGCTTTGAAATCGTAGGTCGCAGGCGTGGCTTCCCCGGCAATCTTGTTCGCCACCAGACGCACGTTCGTCGCGCCAATCAGCTTCGGATCCACCGCCACGCTCACCTTCCACGCGCTGCCCGGCTCGCGCATCAGCTGCAGATCCTGGTTAGAGATGTCGATGCTGTAGAGCTTAATCTCGGTGCGGCCGTTCTCTTTCAGCGCCTTATACGCGCCCTGGCTGAAGGCGTCCCAGGTTCCCCAGATGGCGTCGATTTTGCCTTTCGGGTATTTCGCCAGGATCGCACCCACCTTGTTGGCGGTATCGCCCTGCACGTCAGAGGACACGGCGCCGATAGACTCCAGCTCTTTGATGTCCGGATACTGCTTTTGCAGCTCTTTATAGGCCGCCTGACGACGCTCCATCGGCGGGAAGCCCGCCACCCACAGCTTGACGATATTGGCCTTGCCGTTAAAATCTTTCGCCAGCTGGCCGAAGGAGAGGTTCGTCAGGGAGGCATCGTCCTGCTGGGTGACGGTCACGCCCGGGATCTCGCCGTTAACCGCCGTATCAAAGACGGAGACTTTGATCCCGGCATCCACCGCTTTCTTCACCAGCGCGGTGGAGTACGGATCGCGCCCCTGAGAGAGAATAATCCCGTCGTACTTCTGGCTGATGGCCTGGTTCACAAAGTCCTGGAATTTGGCGTCGTCCCCGTTGCTTAAAAAGGTGCTGACCTTAAAGCCGAGCTTTTTCCCTTCCTGAATTGCGCCAGCAATAAACTGCGTGGTGTTGTCATCTGAGCCGAGGTTACGGATCACCGCGATGCGGATCGGGCCGTCATGGTTCGCAATGGCTGCCGGAAGCGGCGCGGGCGTGGCCGCGAAGCCTGGCAGAGCCGTGAGCAACCCAAGTGCCACCAAAGAGAGTGCAATCTTTTTCATTTTTTTATCCCGTTGTGTTGTCAGCGTTTTTGTATGTAGGTAATCGCCAGCGCTACCGCGAGCACCAGCCCTTTTATAATGTCCATGGCGTAATACGGCACGGAGAGCATCACCAGCCCGTTCGACAGCACGCCGAGAATGACCGCCCCAACCAGGGTTCCCAGCGCGTTCGGCTTGCCGGATCCGGCCAGCGAGAAGCCAATCCACGCCGCCGCCACCGCATCCATCAGGTATCCGCCGCCCGCATTCACCTGCGACGAGCCGATGCGTGAAGCCAGCAAAATCCCGCCCAGACCCGCCAGCAGCGAGGCAATCACGTAGGCCGCCACCTTGTAGCGCGTGGTGCGAATGCCGGAGAGGCGCGCCGCTTCGGGGTTACCGCCGATGGCGTACATGCGTCGGCCATGCGTAGTGAGCGACAGGCCCAGCTGCGCCAGCACGGTCACCACCAGCATGACGATCACGATGGTCGGCACCTGCCCCAGCAGGCTGAACGCCGCCGGAATGGTCCCTTCCGCCATGTCGCCGCTCGGCAGCACCATGTTCTCGGTAATCGACCCGCCGTAGCTGTAGGTCATCGCCACGCCCTGGATCACAAACAGGCTGGCAAGCGTCGCCAGCATGTCCGGAATGCGCAGGATGACGATCAGGAATGCGTTAAACAGACCCACCAGCGTGCAGAGCGCGAGGGTGATCAGAATCGACTCGGTGGTGCCAAAGCCGTGCCAGACGAAAAGGGAAATCACCAGCGCGTTCGCCAGCGAGGCGGTGGATCCCACGGAGAGATCGAACCCGCCGATGGTCAACGAGATCGACACGCCAATGGCAATCACCGTCACGATGGCAATCGAGCGCAGAATATTGATGATGTTGTTCGGATCGAGGAAGCTGTCCGACGCCAGGCCAAAGACGGCCACCAGCGCGACGACGGTTAACAGCATGCCCCACCTGTAGAGAAAATCGAAAATCTGCTGGCGGCCAGACGCCGCCGCGTTCACTGAAAGGGCCTTGCTCACGACGCCGTTCCTCCGGTTGAATAATAAAGTAGTGTTTCTTCGCGGGCCTCGGCCCCGGCGATTTCCGCCACGATGCGTCCGTCCCACAGGACGCAGATGCGGTCGCATAGCCCGACCAGCTCGGAAAACTCGCCCGAGGCGTAAATCACCCCTTTGCCCTCGCGCGCCAGGCCGTCAATCAGCTGGAACAGATCGGTTTTGGCCTTCACGTCCACGCCTTTGGTCGGCTCGTCGAATATCAGCACGCTGGCGTCATTGCGCAGCCATTTACCGATGGCGACCTTCTGCTGGTTGCCGCCGGAGAGACGGCGCAGCACCTGCCCCGGCCCACGCGCGCGCACGCCGACGCGGGCGATGACCTCTTCCGCCCAGCGCCACGCCTGACGATGGCCAAACAGGCTCCAGCGCGAAAAGCTGTTATCGGCGCACACGGCAAGGTTCATGCTCACCGGCTCGTCGATAAAAATACCCTCTTTCCGCCGCTCCTCCGGCACCAGCGCCAGACCGCGCAGCACGGAGTCGGCCGGGTCGCGCGGCTGCCAGGATTGATGATTCAGCTCACCGCGCGCCACGCGGCTCTTGGTGGCGCCAAAAAGCGCCTTGCAGAGTTCGGTTTTCCCCGCCCCCGCCAGCCCGGCAATCCCGAGAATTTCGCCTTTGCGCAGGTGCAGGGAGATATCTTTCAGCAGCGCGTCGTCGTGAAGCCCCTCAACGCGTAACAGCGTTTCGTCGCCGTGCGGCGGCCGCGCGGGCGGATAGATATCGCTCAGCACGTGGCCGAGCATCTTCTCGACGATCGCTTCGCCGCTAAGATCGGCCATCGGGCCGGACTCGATCAGCTTGCCGTCGCGCAGCACCGTCAGGGTGTCGCAGATGGCCTTCAGCTCGTGAATGCGGTGAGAGATAAACACCACGCCGATGCCCTGCTGCTTTAAACGTCTCACTACCGCAAACAGGCGCTCGCTCTCGTGCGCGTCCAGCGGCGCGGTGGGTTCATCAAGAATCAAAAAACGGCAGTGATGGGACAGCGCCCGCGCCAGCAAAATCTGCTGCTTTTCGGCCAGCGAACAGCCGTCGATGGAACGGCGAACGTCCAGCGTCACGTCGAGCTGCGCCAGCGCCTGTCTCGCCTGCTGGCGGATCGCGCGCCAGCTGAAGCGATGCCCCGGCAGCGCCAGCTGGTCGAGCATGATGTTTTCGGCAATGCTTAACCCCGGGATCAGCGCCACGTCCACTTCCTGCTGCACAAGGTGGATCCCCAGCCGTTTGGCATCGAGCGGTTCGCGGATGCTCACCGGCTGGTTGTTGATGCTGATCTCGCCCTCATAGTGGTCGTGCGTCCCGCACAGCACCGCCATCAGGGTCGATTTTCCCGCGCCGTTGGCACCGGTCAGCGCGTGTACGGATCCGCCGGTTAAGGTGAAATTCACGCGCGACAGCGCCTGAAAGCCGGAAAAGGCCAGGCTGATACCGCGCATCTCAAGGCGACTGGAAACCATCCGCGTAAATCCTTCATTACTCTTCTGATTTATCGAATTTTTCACAGCTCTGGTTGACTGACAACGACGGAAAAGGCATAAGTTAAAGCGAAATATTATTAGCCATCCGGATGTCCAGACATAACATCGGGTTAGCGCTTCCGCAAAAAGGACACCATCATGAGCAACACCGATATCCGCGTCGTGCCTGGCCCGGCGAACTACTTCTCTCATCCCGGAAGCCTTGCGCAGCTGGATAACTTCTTTACCCCGGAACAGCTTTCCCGCGCGGTGTGGATTTACGGCGAGCGCGCTATCGAAGGCGCGCGCCCTTTCCTGCCGGCGAGCTTTAACGCGCCGGGAGCGAAACGCCTGCTGTTTAAAGGCCACTGCAGCGAGCGCGACGTCACCCATCTGGTGAATGAATCCGGCAGCGACGCCAGCGTGGTGATTGGCGTCGGCGGCGGCGCGGTGATGGATACCGTCAAGGCCGTGGCGCGCCGCTTAGGGGTGCCGTTTGTGGGCATCCCCACCATTGCCGCCACCTGCGCGGCGTGGACCCCGCTCTCCGTCTGGTACAACGATGCCGGTCAGGCGCTGCATTTTGAGATCTTCGACGACGCCAACTTCCTGGTGCTGGTGGAGCCGCAGATCGTCCTTAACGCCCCGGCGGAGTACCTGCTGGCGGGCATCGGCGATACGCTGGCGAAGTGGTACGAAGCGGTGGTATTGGCACCAGAGCCGGAGAACCTGCCGCTGACCGTGCGGCTGGGCATTAACGGCGCGCTGGCGATCCGCGACGTGCTGCTGGCGCGCAGCGAAGAGGCGCTGGCCGACCAGCAGCGCGGCGAACAGACGCAGGCGTTCCGGGACGTGGTCGATGCAATCATCGCCGGCGGCGGGATGGTCGGCGGCCTGGGCGAACGCTATACGCGCGTGGCGGCGGCGCATGCGGTACACAACGGCTTAACCGTGCTGCCGCAGACGGAGAAATACCTGCACGGCACCAAGGTGGCCTACGGCATTCTGGCGCAGAGCGCCCTGCTCGGCCAGGACGACGTGCTGGCGCAGCTGGTCGCGGCGTACCAGCGTTTTAACCTGCCGACCACGCTTCGCGAGCTGGACGTCGACATCACTAACCGCGACGAGCTGGATCGGGTCATCGCCCACACCCTGCGCCCGGTGGAGTCGATTCACTATTTACCTGTTACGTTAACGCCTGACGTTCTGCGCGCCGCGTTTGAGAAAGTGGAATCCTTCAGCCATTGATCGCGCCGACAGGCTATACCTAATGATGATTCTTACCACTCTCGTAACGAGGTCATCATGCAGATCGATTTAACAGGTAAAAAGGCGCTGGTTACCGGTGCCAGCCGCGGATTGGGTCGTGCGATTGCCCTGTCGCTGGCGCGCGCCGGTGCGGATGTGATTATTACGTATGAAAAATCTGCCGATAAAGCCCAGGCGGTCGCCGATGAGATTAAGGCGCTGGGACGACACAGCGAAGCCGTACAGGCCGACAGCGCCAGCGCGCAGGCGATTCAGGATGCCGTCACCCATGCGGCGCGTTCTCTTGGCGGGCTGGACATTCTGGTCAACAACGCCGGGATCGCGCGCGGCGGCCCGCTGGAGTCCATGACGCTGGCGGACATTGACGCCCTTATCAACGTCAACATCCGCGGCGTGGTGATCGCCATTCAGGAAGCGCTGGTGCACATGTCCGACGGCGGGCGCATTATCAACATCGGCAGCTGTCTGGCAAACCGCGTGGCGCAGCCGGGCATTGCCGTTTACTCGATGACCAAATCGGCGCTGAATTCCCTCACCCGCGGGCTGGCTCGTGATTTAGGGCCTCGCGGCATTACCGTTAACCTGGTACATCCCGGGCCCACCAACAGCGATATGAACCCGGAAGACGGGGAACAGGCTGACTCTCAGCGTCAGCTTATTGCTTTGGGTCATTACGGTCAGCCTGAAGACGTCGCGGCGGCGGTCACGTTTCTTGCCAGCCCGGCGGCCGGGCAGATCTCCGGCACCGGCCTGGATGTGGACGGCGGTTTGAACGCCTGATCGCAATCTCCCTGCAAGCCTCTGTCGCCCGGCAGAGGCGTTTCCGAGCATCCTCGACGGTTCGCGTTTTGCCGCTTTCTCCGGTTATTTCCCCGCTCTACAGTACCCCATTAGAAATTCGGAATTTATCTAATAGCCTTATTATTTCCTTATACTTTGTGTGGGCGTACAGTGGAGGTACGGATGAAGATTGTCTGGTCAAAGAATGCAAAGAAAGAGTTTTCCAAAATCGATGGCCGATATCAGCGAAGAATCAAAGCAAAACTTGCTGAGCTGGACGATCGCTCAGCTCCCCGGCCCGATATCAAAAAAATATCGGCAACAGAAAATCATTTCCGGCTACGCGTTGGCGATTACCGCATTCTGATTACACTTCGGGGCGATCCCGATAACCATTGTTATGTTTTGGCCGTCAAGCGCAGAACTTCAACGACCTACCTTCACGAGGAGAAAGCCCCCTATGGCTGTTCAGCTAATTAAGGACAATGACGGAAAAGCGCAGTACGCCGTAATTCCCTATGATGAATACTTTCGTATGTGCTTACAGATGGCAGAAATCGACGACGAAACCGATGATGATCTAGAGGATATTGAAGTCGAACACGATTGTTATGATGACGTAGGATTACCTGGTGAAGTGTGCGACGTCATGCATAACGAGAACGTCAGCCTGCAGGCCGCGTGGCGTATCCTGCGCGGCATGTCCCAGCAGGAGGTGGCTGAGAAACTCGGCATCACCCAGTCCGCCGTGTCACAGCTGGAAGCGCTGGACTCCCGTCCGCAAAAGCGCACCCGCGAAAAGCTGGCTGCTATCTACGGCTGCAAGCAGGAACAGATAAGCCTCTATCTACCGAAAGAGGGTTAACAGCACTTCGCCCCGCCCTTGCCGCCGTAGCGGGCGTCCTGGCGGTCGCGGAAAAATTCTTCATAGGTCATTGGCGTCTGGTCCGGATGGTTGACGCGCATGTGCTCGACGTAGTTGTCGTAGTCCGGCACGCCAATCATCATTTTGGCGGCCTGGCCCAGGTACTTACCTGCTTTGGAAAGGGTGTCGAACATAATCAGTTTCTCGTTTGTTTCCGGCCCTCTCCCGGAGGGTGAGGGCGGAGAAGAAATGTAGGCCGGGTAAGGCGAAGCCGCCACCCGGCAAACAGGTTAGTGCGCCCCTTTCGCCTGGGTCACAATCTCTTCCAGGTTTTCAGGCATCGGCTCGTACGGTGTTTCTTTCGCCGTTGGCTGATCGTTTTTCAACGCCGCGAGCGCGGTCTTGAGAGAATACAACGCCAGCACCACGACCACCACCATAAAGAAGATGGTCAGCCCGGCATCCAGACGGTTGTTAAACACCAGCTGGGACAGCTGCGACTCGGTGTACTGCGCCGGGATCTTGCCGCTGTCGATCATCGCCTGGAACTTGTTGGCGATCGCCAGGAAGCCCACCTTGTTGTCCGGGCTGAAGGCCTTCTGCCAGCCCGCCGTCAGGGTACAGATCAGCAGCCAGGCGGTTGGCACCAGTGCCACCCACGCGTAACGCTGGCGCTTCATCTTGAACAGCACCACCGCGCAGAGCATCAGCGCCATGCCCGCCAGCATCTGGTTGGCGATACCAAACAGCGGCCACAGGGTGTTAATCCCGCCGAGCGGATCGACCACGCCCTGGTGCAGGAAGTAGCCCCACGCCAGCACGCACAGCGCCGTCGCCAGCAGGTTAGCCGGGAGCGAATCGGTGCGCTTCAGGTTCGGGGAGATCACCCCCAGCAGGTCCTGCAGCATAAAGCGCGCCGCACGGGTTCCCGCATCCACCGCCGTCAGGATAAACAGCGCCTCGAACAGGATGGCGAAGTGATACCAGAACGACACGTCCATCAGCCCGCCCAGCGCGCCGTGAAGAATATACGCCATGCCGACCGCCAGCGTCGGCGCCCCGCCCGCACGGGAGATAATCGACTGCTCGCCCACCTCACTGGCGATGCTCGTCAACGTATCAGGGGTAATCGCAAAGCCCCAGCCGCTCACCACCTGCGCGGCGGACGCCACCACGTCAACGGTGCCAGCCGGTGCCAGTACCGCCATCGGGCTGTTCATCGCGAAGTACACGCCCGGGTCGATAATACAGGCAGAGACCAGCGCCATGATGGCGACAAAGGATTCCATCAGCATACCGCCGTAACCGATCAGGGAGGCCTGATTTTCATTCGCCAGCATCTTCGGCGTGGTTCCGGATGCGATCAGCGCGTGGAATCCCGACACCGCGCCGCAGGCGATGGTGATAAACAGGAACGGGAACAGGTTACCGGTCCAGACCGGGCCGGTACCGTCGATGAATTTGGTTAACGCAGGCATGGTCAGGGTCGGACGCATAATCAGAATGCCGATCGCCAGCCCGACGATGGTGCCGATTTTCAGGAACGTAGAGAGATAGTCACGCGGAGCCAGCAGCAGCCATACCGGCAGCACCGCCGCCACAAAGCCGTAGCCCACCAGCATCCAGGTCAGCTGGACGCCGGTAAAGTCGAAGAACGGCGCCCAGGTAGGGCTTTCCGCCACCCAGCCGCCGGAGATAATGGCGAACACCAGGAATACCAGGCCAATTACCGACACCTCACCAATGCGGCCCGGGCGCAGGTAGCGAATATAAATCCCCATAAACAGCGCCAGCGGAATGGTGAAGGCAACGGTATAGGTCCCCCACGGGCTGTGGGTCAGCGCTTTCACCACGATCATCGCCAGCACCGCGAGGATGATCACCATGATCATAAAGGTCGCCACCAGCGCAATCACCCCGGCGGTTGCCCCCATCTCCTCTTTCACCAGCTCACCCAGCGAACGCCCGTCGCGGCGGGTCGAGACGAACAGCACCATAAAGTCCTGCACCGCGCCCGCCAGCACCACGCCCGCGAGGATCCAGATCATCCCCGGCAGGTAGCCCATCTGCGCCGCCAGCACCGGCCCCACCAGCGGACCCGCCCCGGCAATCGCCGCAAAATGGTGACCGAACAGCACTTTTTTGTCGGTCGGCACGTAGTCCAGCCCGTCGTTATGGCGGACGGCAGGCGTCATGCGCGTCGCATCAACGCCCAGAACGTTCTTCGCAATATAGCGGCCATAAAAACGGTACGCGATCAGATAAATGCAGACGGAGGCGACGACGATCCAGAGCGCATTGATCTGTTCCCCCCGGTTGAGGGCGATATAGCCCAGGGCAAAGGCTCCCACAACGGAGAGCCCTGCCCATATAAGGTATTTCCCTGAGTTGTTCATAGTTGTTGTCCGTTGTTGTGAAACAGTGAGATGTTACATTTTGTTTCTAGAACAACCGGAAAAATTTAACAACTTTGAAACGCAATAATGCGTGGTCAAACCAGAGATTTACACCACAGTGTTAAGCCGATCACTTTGATCTGCCTGGCTTAGCCCAACACCATCGTACTCAACCGACAGGTACAGCACCGCCGCCCCTGCTCGTCGAATACCACAATCTCCCAGCTCTGGCTCGAACGCCCCAGATGCAACGGCTGGCATACCCCGCGCACTTTGCCGTGAGAGACCGCACGATGGTGCGTGGCGTTAAGCTCCGTCCCCACCACGCTCTGACCGTCGCGGGTCATCAGAAAGCCGGCCATCGATCCCAGCGTTTCCGCCAGCGCCGCCGACGCGCCGCCGTGCAGCAGGCCAAACGGCTGATGGGTACGCGCATCCACCGGCATCTCCGCTTCCAGCGTGTCGTCGCCGAGGCGGGTATAGACGATACCGAGATGCGCCACCAGGGTGTTCAGGCTGGTCGCGTTCAGCTCCTCGAGCGGTAAATGACGTTTCCAGATCATCTTACGCCCCCAGCGTGGAGCCGCCGTCCACCACGATATCCTGCAGGGTGATATGGCTGGCGGCATCGGAAGCAAGGAACAGCACCGTGCTGGCAATCTCCTGCGGACGAGCGATTTTGCCCAGCGGAATGCCGAGCTTGAACTGCTCGCCAAAGCCGCGAATACGCTGCTGCTCCGCGTCGTTGCTTTTCCACAGGGTGCGCTGCATATCGGTATCCGTTGAGCCCGGCGACACCAGGTTACAGCGCACGCCGCTGCCCGCCAGCTCCAGCCCGACGGTCAGGGCCAGGCTTTTCAGCGCCGCCTTCGACGCGCCGTAGGCGCTCATGCCGATGCGCGGCGCGTGCGCCGCGTCGGACGCCACGGTGACTATCGCCCCGCCCTGCTGACGGCGGAACTGGCCCATCGTCTGCTGGAACAGGTTGAACGCGCCGCCGACGTTGACCGCGAAGGTCTGCTGCCAGTCCTCCTGCGAAAGCTGGTCCGTCGCCCCCATGCGCAGAATGCCCGCCGCGTTGACCAGCACGTCCAGCCGTTCAAGCGACGCCAGCGACCGCCCGCACACTTCATGCACCTGCGCGGCATCCGCCACGTCCAGGGTTTCAGTGGCGAACGGATAATCCCCCAGCGGAAACGCCAGATCGAACCCGGTCACCCGTGCGCCCACCTCCACAAACGCCAGCGCCGTCGCGTAGCCAATCCCCTTACCCGCGCCCGTCACCCAGACGGTTTTACCGGTGAAATCCAGCCCCATCACTTCACCTCGCGGGACAGCAGCGCCCACCAGGCGTCGATGGTTGGATTTTTGGCCAGCATCACGAAGTCAATGTCGCCGTGCACTTTGCGCCAGCGGGCGGCCAGCGCCATCATGCGCACCGAGTCCAGGCCGTAGTCGATCAGGTTTTCGTCATCCATCGGCTCGTCGGACTCGTCCAGCAGCGGCAGGATCAGCTCACGCAGCGCGGCTTTGGTCGCCGGAACGGACGGCAGCAGCTCGTCGGTCATCACCACGCGGCCCGAGCGTCCGGCCACATAGTTCAGCGACATCAGGTGCTCGTCACGGGTGAAATCCGCCAGCGCGTCGGCGATAAAGAACGGTTTGATGTCGCGCATAAAGGCATCGGTGGCGGTGGTCATACAGCCGATATGGGCGTAAACGCCGGTAATCAGCAGCTGGTTGCGGCCGGTTTCTTTCAGCATCTGCTCCAGCGGCGAGCGGTGAAACGCGCTGTAGCGCCACTTCACCAGCACCGTGTCCGCTTCGTCCGGGGTCAGTTCGCGGACAATGCGCTGCTGCTCCGGCGAGCGGGTCAGGCCCGGCCCCCACATGTCGTTCAGCAGGGCGCGGTCTTCGTCGCTCTGCTCTTTCGGCTGAGCGGTGTAGTACACGGGAATATTGTGCGCTTTGCAGTAAGCGCGCAGTCTGGCGATATTCGCCACCACCTGCTGCATCATCGCGCTGTTTTCGCCCCAGAAGTTCAGGAAATACTCCTGCATATCGTGGATCAGCAGCGCAGCACGTTCAGGCTCAAACGCCCAGTTCACTTTACTGGTCGGCAGCTCTGCGGCGGTCGGCAGCGCGTAAGCGGTTAATTTTGGAATGGCCATACTCTGTTCCTCAGCCCCGGGCGCGTTCAGCAAGCCACAGGCGCAACTGTTTCTTATCGACTTTGCCGACCGGCGTCAGCGGTAGCGCATCCACGCTCTCCACGCGGTCCGGCAGCTTGAATTCGGCAACGCCCTGCTCGCGCAGGAAGCGGCGCACCTCGACCGCGCGCAGGGGCTGTTTCACCACCAGATACGCGCAGCTTTTTTCGCCCAGCAGGCTGTCCTCCATGCTCACCAGCGCGGCGTGGATCACCGCCTCGTGGCGCAGCAGCAGGTTTTCAATCTCTTCGGCGGCGATCTTCTCGCCGCCGCGGTTGATCTGATCCTTCTCGCGCCCCTGCACGGTGATGTAGCCCTGCTCGTCGATGGCGATGAGATCGCCGGAGCAGTAAAAGCCGTTGGCGTCAAAGGCGCTGGCGTTGTGTTCCGGGCTGTTGAAATAGCCGCGGAAGGTATACGGCCCGCGCGTCATCAGACGCCCGACCTCACCGCGCGGCAGCGGGTTGCCGTGCTCGTCCGCCACCCACACTTCGTCGTCCGGGCACATCGGGCGACCCTGGGTGTTGATGATGCGCTCCGGCAAGTCGTCGAGCGCGGTGTAGTTCACCAGCCCTTCCGCCATGCCGAACACCTGCTGAAGCTGGCAGCCGATTTCCGCCGGAATGCGCCCCGCGAGCGTAGCGGAGAGGCGTGCGCCACCCACCTGCAGCAGCCTGAGGGATTTGAGCTGCGCGTTGCCCGCGCCGTCGGCAATCGCCTGCAGCCAGAGGCTTACCGCCGGAGGAACCAGCGAGGTGACGTTAATCTGATGCCGTTCAATCAGCGGGAAGCAGAGCGTAGCGCTCGGATCGTTCGCCAGCACCACGCAGCCGCCGGCGGTGAAGACGCCTAACGATCCCGGCGAGCTCATGGCGTAGTTATGCGCCGCGGGCAGCGCGTTCAGATAACGGGTGTGTGCATTGATTCCGCAGATCTCGTTGCTGCGGCGGATGCTGTAGTCGTAGTCGTTATGCGTGCGCGGGATCAGCTTCGGCGTGCCGGTGCTGCCGCCGGAAAGCTGGAAAAACGCCACTTCGTCGGCGGGCGTCGGGTTCGGGATGAAATTGTCTGCCGGACGCGCAATCGCCGCTTCAAGGGCGTGTTCGTCCTTATCGCCGCGCAGCAGCACGACGCGAACCGAGCGGTGCGCATCCACAAAGGTGTTAAGAAAATCATCGCCCGCAAACAGCGCGTGGTCGCGATCGGCAATCAGCACGGCGGGTTTGATCTGCTCCGCGTAGGCGTTCAGCTCGCTGCGCTGATGGCTAAAGAGCGCGTTAACCGGCGCGACGCCAATTTGCAGCAGCGCAAAGAAAGTGACGTAGAACTCGGCCACGTTACCGAGCTGCACCAGCGCGATCTCGCCGCGCTGCAGCCCGCGCGCCTGAAGAACGGACGCCAGGTTGTTCACCGCCTGATTAAACGCGCGGTAGGTGATGTGCCGCTCGCCGTCGACAATCGCCACGGCATCGCTGTCAGCGCGATCCGTCAGGATGTGGGTCAGCGGCTGATCCTGCCAGTAGCCTTTTTCGCGGTAGCGGCGGGCGAATTCCTCAGGCCAGCGGGTAAAAGGAATGGTCATGAGCGATCCTTAGTGCAAGCCAAACACGTTGAGCATGGTGGAGAGCTTCACGCCCGTTTCGCGCCATTCGCCCACCGGCGAAGAGGCAGGCACAATGCCCGCGCCGGCAAACAGGCGAACGCTATTTTCGCGAAGACGCGCGCAGCGGATGGTCACCACCCACTCGCCGTTACCTTCGCTGTCGCACCAGCCGACGATGCCGCCGAACAGCTCGCGGTCGAACGGCTCCAGCTCGGCGATCAGCTCTTTTGCCGCCTCATGCGGGAAGCCGCTCAGCGCCGGGGTCGGGTGCAGCAGGCAGGCCAGAGTCAGGGCGTTTTCGTTTTCACGCGCGTCACCTTCAACCGGCGTCGCCAGATGCCACAGCGTCGGCGTGGTGATGAGCTGCGGGGAAGACGGCATGCTCAGGTGGTGGCTGCGCGGTGCCAGAATGGCCTTCATTGCCTGAGTCACCAGGTCGTGCTCGTGACGGTCCTTTTCGGAGGCCAGCAGCTTATTGCCCGCTTCGCGATCTAATACGTCGTCCGGCTGACGACGCGCCGAGCCTGCCAGCGGCAGCGAGCTAAAGTGCGCGCCCTCTTTACGCAGCAGCAGTTCGGGGCTGGCGCCGAGCAGCACGCCGCCGTCTTCCAGCGGCACGTGGAAGTTAAAGCTCGCCGGGTTCTGGGCGATCAGCCTCTCCATCAGCGCGCCGCTGTCCATGTGTTTGTCGGTCGCGATATCAATCAGACGCGACAGCACGACCTTGTTCACCTGCGGCGTGGCGGTGAGCGACGCGGCGCGAGCGACCATCTCTTCAAACACGGGCTGCGGCGGGATCTCGGTGCGTTGTTCCACCTTCAGCGCCTGCGAGCCGGAAAAATAGCGTGCGGACTGCTGACGCGCCGGACGGGAAAAGGTCTGCCAGCGCTGCGGAATAAACAGAGAAGATGGCTTGCGGGTATCGAACGGAATAGCCCCCACCATCACCGGATGAGCGATACCGTTAGCTTTCGCATTCCGGAAGGCCTGGGCTAATTTTTGCTGGAATTGCCCGGCCGGATCGTCACCGCCGACGGCGGGTTCAGAGAAGCGGGCAAAACAGCCTGAGGTAGTAAAACTGCGGTAAGGCGACATAAAGAAAAAGCTGTCTGATTGCAGCGTGGTCGCGGTGTGCTGAACTTCCTCAGCCAGGGACGTGTCCATATCATCCTCCTCAAAATGATAAAAGAAGCAATAATGATTATCATTTATATTTTCGTCGGCTAACCTAATCCCACATCGCTTCGCTGTCAACCGTCGGACAAATAACTTATGCGACAAAAGCTTGCATCCCTTCGCATCAACCATGAAAATGAGAAGCATTATCTTCAACGAAAACAGGATGTCGCGCTGTGAAATTCCCTGCCCTATTCCGTAATACCCTGCTTTTATCTGGACTTTTTGTTTTAGGACTTGCCTCAGCCGCTGCCGCCGACTGGCCGCGTCAGGTGACCGACAGCCGAGGCGTTCACACGCTTGAGAGCAAACCGACGCGCATTGTCTCCACCAGCGTGACCTTAACCGGCTCCCTGCTGGCGATTGACGCGCCGGTCGTTGCCAGCGGCGCGACCACGCCGAACAACCGCGTGGCGGATGCGCAGGGCTTTTTGCGTCAGTGGGGTGATATTGCGAAACAGCGCAAGGTTGCGCGACTGTACATAGGCGAGCCAAGCGCCGAAGCGGTCGCCGCGCAAATGCCGGATCTGATTTTGATCAGCGCTACCGGCGGGGATTCCGCGCTGGCGCTGTACGATCAGCTCTCCGCCATCGCCCCAACGCTTATCATCAACTACGACGACAAGAGCTGGCAGGAACTGCTGACGCAGCTGGGCACCCTCACCGGGCAGGAAAAACAGGCCGCAGAGCGCATTGCCGCGTTTGATAAACAGCTCGCGCAGGTGAAACAGCAGATGAAATTGCCGCCGCAGCCGGTGAACGCCATCGTCTACACCGCCGCCGCGCACAGCGCCAACCTGTGGACCGCGGAATCCGCGCAGGGCCAGCTGCTGCATCAGCTGGGCTTTACGCTGGCGGATCTGCCCGCCGGGCTGCAGACCTCTAAAAGCCAGGGCAAACGCCACGACATCATTCAGCTGGGCGGTGAAAACCTGGCGACGGGGCTGAACGGCGAAGGGCTGTTTGTGTTTGCCGGCGATCGGAAAGACGTGGATGCGATTTACGCCAACCCGCTGCTGGCGCATTTGCCGTCGGTGAAAAACAAACGGGTCTGGGCATTGGGAACCGAGACGTTCCGCCTGGATTATTACAGCGCAATGTTAGTATTAAACAGATTGAATACGTTGTTTAAGTAGGCATTTTCCCTCCCTCTCCCTGTGGGAGAGGGCCGGGGTGAGGGCATCAGGCCGCACCGTCGTTCAACACACTCTCCTGCCTGAACCGCCGCAATTCCACCAGCGCCACTAACAAAATCACGCCAATAATTGCCAGTACAAACCCGCCGCAGCTCGCCGAGGCCACCGGGGTCATTATCGCCCCCAGCCCGCCGAGGATCGCCGCACCAATCGCATCCCCCGTGACGTTCTGCGCCGTCCACAGGCCGTTAATGCGCCCGAGCATCCCTTCCGGCGTCTGGGTCTGGATCAGGGTGTACTGCAAAAGCGAACTGATGGCGCTCAGCCAGCCGAAAATCACCAGACACAGCACCCCGAGCGCCCACACCGGCATCAGGCTGAAGAAGCCGATGGCGATAAACGAGGCCAGCGTGGCAAGCAGCATAATCAACCCCGGACGCGCGCTCTGCGCCAGGTTGCCGCTGGTCAGCGCCCCGCACGCCGCGCCGAGCGGAATGGCGGCGTAGAGAATGCCAATCTCCGAGGCGCTCATCTGCCACTCTCCCGCCAGCGCCGGGTAGAGCACGCGCACGGCGCTCGCCATGGTCAGCAGGCCGCCGAGCAGCGCAATCCCGCCAATCAGCGGGTTGCTGAACAGGAAACGAATCGCGGCCATCAGCGATTTCAGCGGATGCTCGCGCGGCTGCGGCGGAGGCGGCAGCAGCGGCAGGCGCAGCAGCGTCAGCGTGGTGATAAAGGTTCCCGCCGCCGCAAGCCCGTAGTTCCAGGCCACGTTGCCGGTCGCCAGCAGCAGGCCGCCCACCATCGGCGAAATCACCGAGCCCAGACGCACGGTGAGCATGGTGATCGCCCCCGCCTGCATCAGGTTCTCGCGCCCGACCAGCGCGGGCGTCGCCGCCAGCAGCGCCGTCACGCCCAGCGAGGCGAAGAAACCGTCCCACAGCCCCAGGGCATAAATCGCGAGCAGCGACGGCTCCGGCAGCATCGCGTTCAGACACAGCCCAATAAAGCCCACGCCGCAGGTGCCGCGCGCCAGCAGGATCAGCTTTTTACGCTCGTAGCGGTCCGCCAGCACGCCGCCGACCATCAGGCCGATGAACATCGCCCCGCCGGTTAAGGTGACGGATAACCCCACCAGCCAGCTGGAGTGCGTCATGGTCTGGATCTGGACCGGCACGGCCACGCCGAGCAGCCCGAGGGACAAAATGGAGATAAAGCGAGCGATAAAAACGGCGCGATACGCCGGGTGCGTTTTAAGCAGGCTGAGATTGAGCAGCCAGGATTTTTGATTCATGACAAAGCCTTGAGTCTATTTCTACCCATTCCATGGGCGCACATGCTAACATAGCCAAATAAGATAGATAACGATAATCACTATCATTATCAAATCATGGATGTTGCTATGTCGTTTTCCTCTTCTTCGGTGCGCGCCGTTGCCGTGCCCGTTTTATTGCTGCTGTTGATCCTTGCGACTGCACTCAGCCTGCTGGTCGGCGCGAAGCCGCTGCCCGCGTCCGTTATCGTTGATGCGCTCTCCGGCACCTGCCAGAGCGCCGACTGCGTCATCGTGCTCGACGCCCGACTGCCCCGCACGCTTGCCGGACTGCTGGCCGGTGGCGCGCTGGGCCTTGCCGGCGCCCTGATGCAAACCCTTACCCGTAACCCGCTGGCGGACCCCGGCATTCTCGGCGTTAACTCCGGCGCCAGCTTTGCCATCGTGCTCGGCGCGGCGCTGTTCGGGTTGACGTCACCCTCCGAACAGCTGGTAATGGCCTTCTGCGGCGCGCTGGCCGCCTCGCTGGTGGTCGCCTTTACCGGCAGCCAGGGCGGCGGGCAGCTGAGCCCGGTACGCCTGACGCTTGCGGGCGTGGCGCTCGCGGCGGTGCTGGAAGGCTTGTCCAACGGCATCGCCCTGCTCAACCCGGACGTTTACGACCAGCTGCGCTTCTGGCAGGCCGGTTCGCTCGATATCCGCACCCTTGAAACCCTAAAAGTGGTGGCGATCCCGGTCATTATCGCTGCCGCCGTGGCGCTGTTTTTAAGCCGGTCGCTCAACAGCCTGAGCCTCGGCAGCGACACCGCGACCGCCCTCGGCAACCGGGTGGCGCGCACGCAGCTGATTGGTCTGTTCGCCATCACCGTGCTGTGCGGCAGCGCGACCGCCGCGGTCGGCCCGATAGCCTTTATCGGTCTGATGATGCCGCACATGGCGCGCTGGCTGGTGGGAGCGGATCACCGCTGGTCGCTGCCGGTCACGCTGCTGGCAACCCCTGCCCTGCTGCTGTTTGCCGACGTGCTGGGTCGCCTGCTGGTGCCCGGCGAGCTGCGCGTCTCGGTGGTCAGCGCCTTTATCGGCGCGCCGGTGCTGATCTTCCTGGTACGCCGTAAACGCGGAGGTGACGCATGATGGCCCCGTCCCGTCGTTTACTCACCAGCGTATGCCTGCTTTGTATTGCCATTCTGCTGCTGGCGGTCTGGAGCCTGCGCAGCGGCGCGGTGACGCTCGATTTTGCGCAGGTGCTTAACGCCCTGCTCGGCAGCGCGCCTCGCAACATCACCATGGTGGTGACGGAGTGGCGTCTCCCGCGCGTGGCGATGGCGATTCTGGTTGGCGCGGCGCTCGGCGTGAGCGGTGCGATTTTCCAGTCGCTGATGCGCAACCCGCTCGGCAGCCCGGACGTGATGGGCCTCAACACCGGGGCCTGGAGCGGCGTGCTGGTGGCGATGGTGCTGTTTGGTCAGCACCTGACGGCCATTACCTTTACGGCGATGGCGGGCGGCATTCTGACGTCATTACTGATCTGGGCGCTGGCCTGGCGCAACGGTATCGACACCTTTCGCCTGATCATCATCGGGATCGGCATCCGCGCCATGCTGATGGCCTTTAACACCTGGCTTTTACTGCAGGCCTCGCTGGAAACCGCGCTCTCCGCCGGGCTGTGGTACGCCGGATCGCTCAACGGCCTGACATGGGGCAAAACCTGGCCCGCCGCGCCGCTGATTTTGCTGATGTTTATCGGCGCGCTGCTGCTGGTGCGGCGCATGCGTCTGCTGGAGATGGGCGACGACAGCGCCTGCGCGCTGGGCGTGGGCGTCGAGCGCTCGCGCCTGATGCTGATGCTGGTCGCCGTACTGCTGACCGCCGCCTCCACCGCGATTGCCGGGCCAATCTCGTTTATCGCCCTCGTGGCACCGCACATCGCCCGGCGACTTAGCGGCACGGCGCGCTGGGGATTAACCCAGGCGGCGCTGTGCGGCGCGCTGCTGCTACTGGCCGCCGATCTCTGCGCCCAGCGGCTGTTTATGCCTTATCAACTGCCGGTGGGCGTGGTGACCGTCAGCCTCGGCGGGATTTACCTCATCGTCTTGCTCGTTCAGGAGTCACGCAGGAAATGACTGATTCAACCACCCGCTTGCGCGGCGAAAACTTAACCCTCGGCTACGGCAAAAAAATCATTGCCCGTGACTTATCCGTCGCCATTCCGGACGGCCACTTTACGGCAATTATCGGCCCGAACGGCTGCGGCAAATCGACCCTGCTGCGCACCCTGAGCCGCCTGATGACGCCGGCTGAGGGCAGGGTGTTCCTCGACGGGGAGCAGATCCAGCGCTTCGCCAGCAAAGAGGTAGCACGGCGCATCGGTCTACTGGCGCAAAACGCCACCACGCCGGGCGACATCACGGTGCAGGAGCTGGTCTCGCGCGGACGCTATCCGCATCAGCCGCTGTTTACCCGCTGGCGCAAAGAGGATGACGAGGCGGTGAACCGCGCGATGCAGGCGACGGGCATCACCGATCTTGCTCAGCAGAGCGTGGACACCCTCTCCGGCGGGCAGCGTCAGCGGGCGTGGATCGCGATGGTGCTGGCACAGGAAACGTCGATCATGCTGCTGGACGAGCCGACAACCTGGCTCGACATCAGCCATCAGATTGACCTGCTGGAGCTGCTGAGCGAGCTGAACCGCACGCAGGGGTATACCCTGGCGGCGGTGCTGCACGACTTAAACCAGGCGTGCCGCTACGCCACGCATCTGATTGCCCTGCGAGACGGTGAGATTGTGGCGCAGGGTGCGCCGAAGGAGATTGTGACGCCGGAGCTGATCGAGCGGATCTACGGCATGCGCTGCATGATTATTGACGATCCGGTGGCGGGTACGCCGCTGGTGGTGCCGCTGGGCAAGCGTGCGGTCTGATGCCCTCACCCCGGCCCTCTCCCACAGGGAGAGGGAGCAAAGCATCCCCTCGCCCCGTTGGGGAGAGGGTTAGGGTGAGGGGAAATCACTACCCCAATATCTCCCTCAACACCGGCCCTATCTTCTCAAACGCCTGCGGTGAAATGATATCCACGTGGGCGCAGTCCTGGCTGTACACCTCAAGCTCCGCCACCCACGGCGCCCAGGCGACCTGCGGATCCATCGTTCGCGTGCGCTCGGCGACAAACAGCGTCGCTTTGCCGTCAAAGCGTGCGCTGCGCGCCGTGGTGAGCAGCCGCACCGCGTCGGCGTAGTTGCCCTCGATAGCGTTAAACAGCTCGCTGGAGCCCTGACCCTGCTGGGCGGCGATAAACGCCTGACGCTCGCGCTCGATTTCCGCCAGCACCTCGGGGTCGAGGCCGTTGGCCTCTTTCTCCGACCAGTTCTGGGTTTCCGGCGGCCAGGTGTCCAGCAGGCCGAGGAAGGCCACCGCTTCACCCTGCTCGCGCAGACGGGCGGCAATACCCTGCGCCAGCGTGCCGCCGAGGGAATAGCCGAACAGGTAATACGGCCCCTGCGGCTGCTGCTTACGCAGCGTAGCCAGGTGATGCTCAATCACCCCATCCAGATCCGCACGCTGCTGCATTGGACCGTCCGGACGCGGCGACTGAATGCCGACGATGGACCAGCGCGGGCTGAGGTAGCGTGCCAGGACGCTAAACTGCCAGGCAAAGCCGGACGCCGGATGGAAACAGAACAGCGTCGGGCCGTCGCTTTCGCGCAGCGGAAGAAGGGTTTCATACCCCAGTCGCTGCGCCTGCTCGTCGCTCATCTGCGAGTCCAGCAGCGCGCTGAGCTTGCTCACCGTGGAGGCGACCATAATCTGCCCCGGCGTAACCTTGCGCTCGAACTCGCGGCTAAGCTGTGCCGCCAGGCGCATCGCCAGCAGCGAGTGTCCGCCGAGGGCAAAGAAGTCGGCGTCGATGTCGTTGACCTCGCAGCCCAGCAGGGCGGAAAACGCCTGCGCGACGGCGACTTCGGTTTCCGTCTCCGGCGCACGGCCGGAGGATTTACTCGTCAGCTCCGGCAGCGGCAGCGCCTTGCGATCCAGCTTGCCGTTCGCGCTGAGCGGCAGCGCGCTGATTTGCAGCAGCACCACCGGCACCATATGCGGCGGCAGCTGTGCTTTTAGTGCTTCCATCAGCGCGTCGCGATCCAGCGGTAAGCCGGATTCGGAAACCACATACCCCACCAGCTGGCGGGCATCGCCGCCGGTGGCTGCCGCCTGGTTGAACACGCAGGCGTGCGCCACGGCCTGGGCCACGTCCGGCAGCGACAGCATCGCCCGGTCGATTTCGCCCAGCTCGATGCGCTGTCCGCGGATTTTTAACTGGTCATCGCTGCGGCCGAGATATTCCACCGCGCCGTTGTCCAGCCAGCGGGCAACGTCGCCGGTGCGGTACATCCGCTCGCCCGGGGCGAACGGGTCGGCAATAAAGCGGCTGGCGGTGAGGTCCGGACGGCCCAGATACCCCTGCGCCAGCTGAATCCCGGTGAGATAAAGGTCCCCTGCCACGCCGAACGGCACCGGGCGCATCATCGCATCCAGAATGCGCAGCCCCGTGTTCCACACCGGGAAGCCGATCGGCACGCTGTTGCCTTCCACCGCCGCCAGCTCGGGGCCAAACGCCGGATACCAGCTGACGTCCACCGCCGCTTCGGTTGGGCCATAGAGGTTGTGCAGCGGCGCACGGGTGAGCTGCTCCCACTCGCGGCACAGCTCGGTCGGCAGCGCTTCGCCGCTGCAGAACACCTGCTTAAGCGTCCTGCAGCAGTCGACGTTTTCCGGGTTCAGCGAGGCGACAAACGCCGCCAGCATCGACGGCACGAAGTGGGTAGTAGTCACGCCGTACTGCGCGAAGAAGCTCTGCATCGCCTGCGGATCGCGGTGCGCGTCCGGCTCGGCCATCACCAGCTTCGCCCCGGCGATAAACGGCCACCAGAACTCCCACACCGACACGTCAAAGCTGCACGGCGTTTTCTGCGCCACCACGTCCGTCGCGTCCAGCGGGTAGTGGTCCTGCATCCACTTCAGGCGGTTAACGATGGCGGTATGGCCAACCATCACCCCTTTCGGACGCCCCGTCGAACCGGAGGTAAAGATGATGTAAGCCGTCTGCTCCGGCTTCGCCAGTCGCAGCGGTTTTACATCCGCAGCCGGTAAAAGGGTGTTGTAACTAAAGGCAGTAATCGGCAGATCGCTAAAGCGCGGAAGCTGCTCGTCGGTGGTAATGAGCAGGGATGGCTTCGCGTCCTCGAGCATCATCCGCAGGCGGTCGTCCGGGTAGCCGGTGTCGAGCGGCAGCCATGCGGCACCGGCCTCGACGATGCCGTGCAGCGCCAGCGTCAGGAACACCGAGCGCGGCAGGGCCACCGCCACGCTGTCGCCCGGCTTCACGCCGCGCGCGCGCAGCAGGTTTGCCAGCGCAACCACCTGCTCGCGCATCTGGCGGTAGCTGAGCTCAATATGCGCGTCCGCCAACGCGGGGGCGTCCGGCGTTTTGCTCGCCTGCTCCGCCACCAGATCCGCCAGCGTGGTGGCCGGCAGCGCCAGTCCGGTATCGTTGATGCGCGCAAGCCTCTGGTATTCCTGCTCTGAAACGGTTTCCACTTCGCCGTAGCGCAGGTCCGGGTTGGCCGCAAACTGCATCAGCATCGCGTTCAGGCGCGCGACGTGACGGGAAAGCGTCGCCTCATCGTAACGCTGCTTACTGGCGAGGATCTCAATGCTCAATCCGCCCTGTTCGTCCGGGAACAGCGCCAGCTCAAGGTCGTTCACCGGGCCGGTGGCCAGCGTGTGGGTGATGGCCTCCACGCCGTCGATATCCAGCTGATAATCAAACACCTTCACGTTCAGCACCGGGCCAAACAGGGCTTCTTCGCCTGCGGCACGCCCGCTGTCGCGCACGATCTGCTCGGCGTCGTAGCGCTGGTGGCGGCGCATTTTTTTCAGCTGGTTGGCCAGGCGCAGCGCCAGCTCCGGCAGGCTCTCCTGCGGATTGATATTCACCGCCAGCGGCAGGACGTTGAGCACCGGCCCGGTCGCGGTCAGCGCGGCGGAGCCCATGCGGCGCATAAAGATAAACCCGGCGGCGTAGTCCAGCCTTCCGGTCAGGCGGCCCAGCCACAGCGCCACCAGCGCAAGGGCCAAATCGGTACGCTGCGCCTGCCCTGCCGCCTGCGCAAGCTGGCTAAAGGCGCGACCGTCGGCGGTGATTTTCAGGCGCAGGATATCGGTAGTGGCGGCGCGTCCCGGCAGCGGCGCGGAAGAGAGCGAGACCGGAGAAGGAAGCTGCCTGCGCTGCTCCGCCCAGAAGGCGCCGTCGCGCTGATACGCCTCGCTGTCGCGATAGCGCTGATACTCTTCCACCACTTCGGCAAATGGCGTAAACGGGGAGTCAGGAGTCGGTTCATCCTTTTTCCACGCGGCGTAAATCGCGGCGATCTGGCGGGTAATGGCCGGGAAGCTGAAGCCATCCACCACCAGATGGTGATAGCGCTGATACCAGTACCAGTGGCTTTCACCCACCTGAATCAGCTGGTGAAACGCCAGCGGCTGACCGCTGTCGACGCGCAGGTTCTGGTGGAGATCGGCCTCCATCAGCGCCACGGCGGCCGCGTGGTCGTCAACGCGAACGATGGACGGATCCGGCAGAATGAGGGTGTCATCCACCCACTGCCACACCTCGCCGTTCTCCTCGGCAAAACGCATTCGCAGGGTATCGGCCTGCATCATGCCCTCAGCGATGGCTTTTGCCAGCAATGGCGCGTCGATATCGCCTTTCAGCTCGGTGTAATGCGCGACGCTCCAGGCGTTTGGCAGCGTGGACAGCTGCTCCGCCATCCAGATACCCGGCTGGGCGGCAACGAGAGGAAGACGGTTCATGCGCTCCCCTCCGCAAAATGGGACGGTTCAAGCGTGCGCCAGTGCCCGGCCAGCCACTGCTGGCACGCCTCCTGAGACTGCGCTTCGCACACCACGCGCCACCCCGCCGGCAGTTCGCACTGCTGCGGCCACAGGCTGTACTGCCCCTGGTCGTTTTGCAAAATGGCGAACTGTCCCTGCGGATTATCGAAAGGATTGCTGAATTCCATACAGACTCCGTTATTGAATGAGCGGCTGCCAGAGGGTCATCAGCCCCTGCGTCAGCCCACCGCGCCAGCAAAGCGCATCGTGTCCGCCGTCAACCTGACGCCAGGTAACCTGCTGCTGCGCGTGTAGTTCGGCGTAAATCGCCTGATTGGCATTGAAAATCAGCGGCTCGTTGCGCCCGGCTTCGAGGACGATACGCAGCCCGCTCGCGGTCAGCTCACCGGCTCTGAGCTGTTCGATGAGGCATCCTTCCTGCTGCCCGCCGCGGTGCGGCCACCAGTACGAGCCGGACTGGCTCAGCACGCAGCCAAAACGCTGCGGCCAGCTGAGGCCAGCATAAAGCGAAGAGAGTCCGCCAAAGCTCTGGCCCGCCACCACGGTACGGTCGGCGCGGTCGCTGAAGGGGGCGAGATGTTTTACAAGCGGGAGAAGTTCTTCCTGTACCGCCAGCCAGAAATCGGGGTTACAGGGCAATTCGCGGTTGCGGTGTTCCATGTCGATCGCATCGATTAATACGTAGACCGCAGGGGGCAGTTGGCGCCCGGTGGTGAGCGACGTCAGCGCAGGCCAGACGGGCATGCTTTCGGCCCAGAACTGCCCGTCGAGCAGCACCGCCAGCGGGCGCTCGGGGCAGTCATCTCCGGGGGTAAAAATCCACACGCGCCGACGGTTGTTGAGACGCTCGCTGTTCCACTCAATGCAGACCGGCGGCTGATACGGCGTATCGGGACGGTCCCAGCCGGGCTGAACGGGCGCGTCCGGCATCTCCAGCGCAGAAACGGCATGACCGCGCCCGCCGCGCCAGCTCTGCCGATTCAGCAGGTCGGAAACCGCGTGCGGCAGCAGCTTGCGCCAGCCTTCGCGCAGCGCCATGCGGTCCGGCAGCTCGCCTTCAAACACGGTATCGGCAAAATCGTTTTCATTTACAGAAGGGATAAAACAGTAGCTCCCGCGCCACTCGGGGCTGAATTCGCCCTGCCACTGCCAGACGTCGGTATCAGGAATGCGCTCGAGGGACTGCGGGCGGGCATTTTGATGGTGATCGGTCACGCCGGTAACGTAGAGCCAGACGCGTTTGACCAATGAGGTTTTCTGCGTTCCTGCAGGATCCCGCCACCAGAAGGTGACGCGACAGCTCTCCTTCAGACGTTCCCATTCAGGTCCGTTTTTCGACTGCCACCACGCTTCACTTCCGGTTGTTAACGTCGTCACCCTTATAACCCCATGTTTCACAGTCTTTTTTGTTTCAGAGCAAATTTTATTGATAATATTATTGATAACTATTTGCATTTGCAATAGCGTAATGCCCGCGCTGTGGGAAGCGCGCTCATTAAATAACCATAAAAGCGGGACGTACAATGAATAAGAAGATTCACTCTCTGGCCTTGCTGGTCAATTTAGGGATTTATGGTGTCGCGCTGCCCGCCATGGCAGACGACAACACCGCCTCTGCGCAGCACGAAGATACGATGGTGATCACTGCCGCCGAGCAGAATTTACAGGCGCCGGGCGTGTCGACCATCACCGCCGACGAGATCCGCAAAAACCCGCCCGCGCGCGACGTGGCGGAAATCATCCGCACCATGCCGGGCGTTAACCTCACCGGGAACTCCACCAGCGGCCAGCGCGGCAACAACCGTCAGATTGACATTCGCGGCATGGGCCCGGAAAACACCCTGATCCTGATCGACGGCAAGCCGGTCACCAGCCGCAACTCTATTCGTCTGGGCTGGCGCGGCGAGCGTGACACCCGCGGCGATACCGGCTGGGTGCCGCCGGAGATGATCGAGCGCATTGAAGTGATCCGCGGTCCGGCAGCCGCGCGCTACGGCAACGGCGCGGCAGGCGGCGTGGTAAACATCATCACCAAAAAATTCGACGACCAGTGGCACGGCTCCTGGAACACCTACCTGAACGCGCCAGAACATAAGGACGAAGGTTCCACCAGGCGCACCAACTTCAGCCTGAGCGGCCCCCTGGGCGGCGACTTCAGCTTCCGCATGTTCGGTAACCTCGATAAAACCCAGGCCGACGCGTGGGATATCAACCAGGGCCACCAGTCCGATCGTACCGGTGCCTACGCCAACACCCTGCCGGCTGGCCGCGAGGGCGTGGAAAACAAAGACATCAACGGCGTGGTGCGCTGGGACTTCGCGCCCATGCAGTCCCTGGAGTTTGAGGCGGGCTACAGCCGCCAGAACAACCTCTACGCAGGCGACACGCAGAACACCAACAACGACAGCGCGCTGGTGAAGAAAAATTACGGCAAAGAGACTAACCGTATCTACCGCCAGAACTTCGCGGTGACCTGGAACGGCGGCTGGGATAACGGCATCACCACCAGCAGCTGGGCACAGTACGAACACACCCGCAACTCCCGCCTGGGCGAAGGTCTGGCGGGCGGGACGGAAGGCTTGTTCAACAGCAATAAATTCACCGACACCGACCTGGCCGACGTGATGCTGCACAGCGAGATCAACCTGCCGATTGATTTCCTCGTCAACCAGAACCTGACGTTGGGCACCGAGTGGAACCAGCAGCGCATGAAGGACTCCACCTCCTTTACGCAAACCCTGCAGGGCGGCACCGTTCCGGGCATGAGCAACGACCGCAGCCCGTACACCTCGGCGGAGATTTTCTCCCTGTTCGCCGAAAACAACATGGAGCTGACCGACAGCACCATGCTGACCCCTGCCCTGCGCTTCGATCACCACACCATCGTCGGCAACAACTGGAGCCCGTCCCTGAACCTTTCGCAAGGTCTGGGCGATGACTTCACGCTGAAGATGGGGATCGCGCGCGCCTATAAAGCGCCGAGCCTTTACCAGACCAACCCGAACTACCTGCTCTACAGCAAAGGCCAGGGCTGCTACGCCAGCTCGGACGGCGTGGGCTGCTACATGATGGGCAACGACGACCTGAAAGCCGAAACCAGCATCAACAAAGAGATTGGTCTGGAGTGGAAACGCGACGGCTGGCTGGCGGGCGTGACCTGGTTCCGCAACGACTATCGTGACAAGATTGAAGCGGGCTACGCGCCGATCGGTCACACCTCTTCCGGTAAAGTGCAGACGGATATCTACCAGTGGGAAAACGTTCCGAAAGCGGTCGTCGAAGGGCTGGAAGGCTCCCTGAACGTGCCGGTCAGCGACACAATCAACTGGACCAACAACATCACCTGGATGCTGCAGAGCAAGAACAAGGAGACCGGTGACCGTCTGTCGATCATTCCGGAGTACACGCTGAACTCGACCCTGAGCTGGCAGGTTCATCAGGACGTGTCGCTCCAGTCGACCTTTACCTGGTACGGCAAGCAGCAGCCGAAGAAGTACAACTACAAAGGTCAGCCGGTGACCGGGTCTGAGAAAGACGAAATCAGTCCGTACAGCATCGTTGGCCTGAGCGCGACCTGGGACATGACCAAAAACGTTAGTCTGACCGGCGGCGTGGATAACGTCTTCGACAAGCGTCAGTGGCGCGCGGGTAATGCCCAGACGACCGGAAATGCCACCACCGGTGCGTATATGTACGGTGCTGGAGCGTATACGTATAATGAGCCGGGTCGCACCTGGTACATGAGCGTGAATACGCGCTTCTAAGGTAAAAACAAAACGGCAACTGAGTTGCCGTTTTTCGTGTTTGCTCCCTCTCCCCGTGGGAGAGGGCCGGGGTGAGGGCATCAGGCCGCACAATTCTGAAGGGAAAAAACATGCACACAACCCACACCACGTTCATTCTTGCCGGCCACACCGTCCACAACGTCACCTTCGCCCCCACCACCTTCACCGACGCCGACCTTCTCTGGCTCCCCCACTACGCTGAACTTTCAAACGCCGGACGCAAACGCAAAGCCGAGCATCTGGCAGGCCGCATCGCCGCCGCGCATGCGCTCGGTGCGATAAATGAACGCGCGATCCCCGGCATCGGCCCCAGCGGCGAACCGCTCTGGCCGGAAGGGGTTTCGGGAAGCATTACCCACAGCGGCACGCAGGCGATGGCGGTTGCCGTCCGTCATCAAGATGCGCTCGTAGGTATTGATTGCGAAGCCATTCTTCCAGACCAAGAAGCCCGCGAAATCCAGGACGGCATCGTTGATGCGCAGGAAGCGATATGCCTGACGCACTCGGGCTACCCTTTTGCGCTGGCGCTGACGCTGGCATTTAGCGCCAAAGAGAGTTTGTTTAAGGCGCTCTTTCCAAAGGCAAATACTTACATGGGGTTTGAGTGGGCGAGAGTCACAGAGTTAACGGAAAAAACAATCACGCTGGCGCTTTCGAACCCGGCTGGAGACTATCCTGAGGGTAAACGCTTCATCCTCATCTGGCAGAATAATGATACGAGCGTGTTTACGCTGCTAAAAGCCTGATGGCGCTACGCTTATCAGGCCTATGGTAAAGCGGTGTTGTAGGCCGGGTAAGGCATCGCCGCCACCCGGCATAAATTGTACAGATAGATATCAGCTCACTGCCCCGCAAGCGCTCTGAAAAACGCGGGATTATCTCTAATCACATTTAGCACTTTCGCCGCTAATCCCGTTGGGTTTCGCCGTTTCGACTCCCAGCTTTTAATCGTATCAACGCTTGTACCCAGAGCCTTCGCCATTTCGCTTTGAGTGACATTTAACTGCTCTCTTATCGCCCGAACGTCCGCGACTTCATAGCGAGTGACTCGTGATGGCGTTTTCTTACCACGTTGGATCTCGGCTGCCTCTTCAAGCGAAGCCTTCAGTTCATCAAAGATACTCATTGCCTGCCCCTTCTTGCCTGATGGAGTACATAGTACACCTTTAATTAACGGAACTGGAAGCGCTATTGGTGAGAATAGACGTGAGTTTTCTGAGTTCGGCTTTCTCTACATCGTTTAGGCTGTCCTTCATGCTTTTTGGATAGGCCATGAGGAAAAAAATCACCTCTTCAGTAGCCAGAAAGTAGATGACTCTGGCCCCGCCGCTTTTTCCCTTTGAGCCAACAGCCATTCTTATTTTACGTAGCCCGCCTGTATGCTGGATCAAATCGCCTTTATGAGGCCAGGCAATGAGTTCCTTTTGGAGATCCCTTAATTCATCATCCGTAGCAATATTTTTGAACTGCCGGGTAAAAAGTGATGTTTCGATAAATTCTATCGCGTGGCTCATGCATGATTCCTTCCCTGATGCAGCAAAAGCCTGAATGCTTCAGCATCAGGCTTTTGCTGCAATATGACTCTTCCATGAGTAATATCGCATTGAATAACTGTATTTATATACAGACATATTGTTATTTAAGAATCCGTTTAGACATCCGGGAACATCACGCTATTTCCCGGCGCTTCCCTGTGCAGATGGATAAAGTTCAGGTGCCGTTCATACTGGTCCAGAATGTCCGTAATCACCTGCTCCTTGCTGTAGTCCATCAAATCATTCCCCTGGCTCCCTTCCAGCAGGAAGGTTTCCAGCCGGTAGTAGGTCGATTTCCCGCTGCGCGCCCGGTAGGTAAACCCGGGTACCGAATACTGCTGCGGCCAGATCTGATAAACAAAGTTCTGCTCGTCGCCCATGTGCACCAGCAGATCCAGGTGCCCCAGGGTCTCGCCCTCCTCCGGCGGCAGGTTTTTCAGCTCCACGTAGGCTCCACGCAGCTTCAGCTCCTGCGCGACCTCTTCCATTGCCGGGAAGCAGACCGTCTCCATCATCTGTTTGGTGTAGCGCGTGCCCGGGTAGTTCATCAGGCGCGAGAGACGTTTCTTCCAGCTCAGCCTGTCCTGCGCGCCCATCGGACGCGGCGCGGTGTCGCGGCTGGCGCTGACGCGGCGATAGTCTTCCACCTTGAGCGATTTATACAGCCCGGCCATCACGAAGAAGATGACGAAGCTGAACGGCAGGCCCATGATCACCGTGGTGTTCTGCAGCGCCGAGATACCGTTGGTCATCAGCATGCCGAGCGTCAGCAGGCCGATGGCGACGGACCAGAAGATGCGCAGCCAGTTCGGCGCATCGCTGTTGATATCTTTGAGCTTCGAGGTGAAGTTACCCAGCACCAGCGCGCCGGAATCCGCCGAGGTGACGTAGAACAGCAGGCCGGTGATGGTCGCCACGGAGGCGCTAAAGGTAAACGCCGGGTACTGCGCCAGCAGGCTGTAGAAGCCGCGCTCCGGGTGCGCCATCGCTTGCTGCGCGAAGGTGGCATTGCCGTGGATGATCTCATGCAGCGCGCTGTTGCCGAAAATCGACAGCCACAGCAGGGTAAAGGTGAACGGGATTATCAGCGTGCCCATCACGAACTGGCGGATGGTGCGGCCACGCGAAATACGCGCCAGGAACAGGCCGACAAACGGCGACCACGCCACCCACCACGCCCAGAAGAACAGCGTCCAGTTGTTCATCCACTCTACCGGGCGGTCGAAAGCGAAGCTGTTCAGCGTCATGCCCATAAAGCGGTTTACGTAGTCGCCCACGTTGAGCACTAGGGCATTGAGCAGGAACGAGGTATCGCCCATAAACAGCACGAACAGGATCAGGCCCAGCGCCAGCGCCACGTTCAGCTCGGAGAGCACGCGGATGCCTTTATCCACGCCCGACGTCACCGAGATGGTGGCGATAATCACTGACAGCGCTATCAGCGCCGCTTTGGCCGCCATCGAATCCGGGATATCAAACAGCACGCTCAGCCCGTAGTTGAGCTGCACCACGCCAATCCCGAGCGTCGTCGCAATACCAAAGATGGTGCCGATCACCGCCGCGATATCGACGCTGTGGCCAATCGGCCCGTTAATCTTTTTACCGAAGATCGGGTACAGCGCGGAGCGGATGGTGAGAGGCAAATTATAACGATAGCTAAAGTATCCGAGCGCCATGCCCATCAGGGCGTACATCGACCAGCCCGTCAGGCCGTAGTGGAACAGCGTCCAGACCATCGCCTGGCGCGCGGCCTCCATCGTCTGCCCCGCCCCTTCCGGCGGCTGCATATACTGCGTGACCGGTTCGGCCACGGAGAAGAACATCAGGTCAATGCCGATGCCGGCGGCAAACAGCATCGCGGCCCAGCTCAGCAGGCTGAATTCGGGCTTGGACTGCTCAGGCCCGAGCTTCACGGAACCAAAGCGCGAGCAGGCAATGCAGACCACGAAGACGATATAGAGCGTCGCGGCCAGCAGATAGTACCAGCCGAAGGTCTTCGACACCCAGTTCAGGGTGCGCCCAATCCACTCGGCAGAAAAATCACGAAAGAAGATGGTCGTCAGGGAAAACAACAAAATCAGCCCGGCGGACGTATAAAAAACGACCGGGTTGATTTTGTCTTTTTCTCTGTCTTGTGAAAGGTCTGTCATCCAGTATCCCCACTGTTTTTGTAACTATTGAAATCCAAATCCGCAACAATTAAGACACATTTTATATTGAACGTCCAATCAAAAACCGCTTTAATGTATTACCAACGCTGATGAATGGAGTGGCAAAAATGCCCAAAGTGGGGATGCAGCCGATCCGGCGCAGGCAGCTTATCGACGCCACGCTGGAAGCAATAAATGAAGTGGGAATGCACGACGCGACGATCGCGCAGATCGCCCGTCGGGCGGGCGTTTCCACGGGGATCATCAGTCACTACTTCAAAGACAAAAACGGTCTGCTGGAAGCGACCATGCGCGACATTACCGGCCAGCTGCGCGACGCGGTTTTGAGCCGCTTACGCGCCCTGCCGGACGCCAGCGCGGAGCAACGCCTGCAGGCCATTGTCGGCGGCAATTTTGATGAAACCCAGACCAGCGGCGCGGCAATGAAGGCCTGGCTGGCCTTCTGGGCGAGCAGCATGCACCAGCCGATGCTCTACCGCCTGCAGCAGGTGAGCAGCCGCCGCCTGCTGTCAAACCTGGTGTACGAGTTCCGCCGTGAGCTGCCGCGCGAGCAGGCTGAAGAGGCGGGCTACGGCCTGGCGGCCCTGATCGACGGGCTGTGGCTGCGCGCCGCGCTGAGCGGCAAGCCGCTGGATAAGACCCTGGCGCAGTCGCTCACCAGCCACTTTATCAGCCAGCATTTACCGACCGAATAACCGAGGAGAATTTATGTCCCGAATGGCAGAACAGCAGCTTTATATCAATGGTGGTTATACCTCCGCCACCAGCGGTCGCACCTTCGAGACCATCAACCCGGCCAACGGTGAAGTTCTGGCGAGCGTACAGGCCGCCGGGCGCGAAGACGTCGACCGCGCCGTGGAAAGCGCAAAACGCGGGCAAAAAATCTGGGCAGCGATGACCGCCATGGAGCGCTCGCGCGTTCTGCGTCGCGCCGTTGATATCCTGCGCGAGCGCAACGACGAGCTGGCGAAGCTGGAAACCCTCGACACCGGTAAAGCGTATTCCGAAACCTCCACCGTCGACATCGTCACCGGCGCGGACGTGCTGGAGTACTACGCGGGGCTGATCCCGGCGCTGGAAGGCAGCCAGATCCCGCTGCGTGAGACCTCATTCGTCTACACCCGCCGCGAGCCGCTGGGCGTGGTGGCGGGCATCGGCGCGTGGAACTACCCGATCCAGATCGCCCTGTGGAAATCCGCCCCGGCGCTGGCGGCGGGCAACGCGATGATCTTCAAGCCGAGCGAAGTGACACCGCTCACCGCCCTGAAGCTTGCGGAGATCTACACCGAAGCGGGCGTTCCGGACGGCGTATTTAACGTCCTGCCGGGCGTGGGCGCGGAGACCGGCCAGTACCTCACCGAGCATCCGGGCATCGCCAAAGTCTCCTTCACCGGCGGCGTCGCCAGCGGCAAGAAGGTAATGGCCAACTCGGCGGCCTCGTCCCTGAAAGAGGTGACGATGGAGCTGGGCGGCAAATCCCCGCTGATTATTTTCGACGACGCCGATCTGGATCTCGCGGCGGACATCGCCATGATGGCGAACTTCTTCAGCTCCGGCCAGGTGTGCACCAACGGTACCCGCGTGTTCATACCCGCGAAATTCAAGGCCGCGTTTGAGCAGAAAATCGTTGAGCGCGTGGGCCGCATCCGCGCGGGCGATCTGTTCGATGAACGCACCAACTTTGGCCCGATGGTCAGCTTCCCGCACCGCGACAGCGTGCTGCGCTACATCGCCAAAGGCAAAGAGGAAGGCGCGCGCGTGCTGTGCGGCGGCGACGCGCTGGAGGGCGAAGGTTTCGATAACGGCGCGTGGGTTGCCCCGACCGTGTTCACCGACTGCACCGACGAGATGACCATCGTGCGCGAAGAGATCTTCGGCCCGGTGATGTCCATCCTCACCTATGAAAGCGAAGAAGAAGCCATTCGCCGCGCCAACGACACCGACTACGGCCTGGCGGCGGGCATCGTCACTGCCGACCTGAACCGCGCGCACGGCGCTATTCATCAGCTTGAAGCGGGCATCTGCTGGATCAACACCTGGGGTGAATCCGCCGCAGAGATGCCGGTCGGCGGCTATAAACACTCCGGCATTGGCCGCGAGAACGGCGTGATGACGCTGCAGAGCTACACCCAGGTGAAGTCCATCCAGGTTGAGATGGGTAAATTCCAGTCCATATTTTAACCGGGAGGTTTATTTGCAATTTGACTACATCATTATCGGGGCCGGCTCTGCCGGCAACGTACTGGCAACGCGACTGACTGAAGATCCGAATACCACCGTTCTGCTGCTTGAGGCGGGCGGGCCGGATTACCGCTTTGACTTCCGCACCCAAATGCCCGCCGCGCTGGCGTTCCCGCTGCAGGGCAAGCGCTACAACTGGGCGTATGAAACCGAGCCAGAGCCGTACATGAACAACCGCCGCATGGAGTGCGGACGCGGCAAAGGTCTGGGCGGCTCGTCGCTGATCAACGGCATGTGCTACGTGCGCGGTAACGCCATGGATCTGGACAACTGGGCGAAAGAATCTGGCCTTGAGCACTGGAGCTACCTCAACTGCCTGCCCTACTACCGCAAGGCCGAGACGCGCGACGTGGGGCCGAACGACTACCACGGCGGCGACGGTCCGGTGAGCGTCACCACCTCTAAGCCGGGCGTGAACCCGCTGTTTGAGGCGATGGTGGAGGCGGGCGTGCAGGCGGGCTACCCGCGCACCGACGATCTCAACGGCTATCAGCAGGAGGGCTTCGGCCCGATGGACCGCACGGTCACGCCGCAGGGCAGACGCGCCAGCACCGCGCGCGGCTATCTGGACCAGGCCAAAAAGCGCCCGAACCTGACCATCCGCACTCACGCCATGACCGATCATATTATTTTTGACGGCAAGCGCGCGGCGGGCGTCGAGTGGCTGGAGGGCGAAAGCACTATCCCGTCCAGAGCGACGGCGAATAAAGAGGTGCTGCTGTGCGCGGGCGCGATTGCCTCCCCGCAGATCCTCCAGCGCTCCGGCGTGGGCAACGCGGAGCTGCTGAAGCAGTTCGATATTCCGCTGGTGCACGACCTGCCCGGCGTGGGCGAAAACCTGCAGGATCACCTGGAGATGTACCTCCAGTACGAATGCAAAGAGCCCGTCTCTCTCTACCCTGCCCTGCAGTGGTGGAACCAGCCGAAGATTGGCGCCGAGTGGCTGTTTGGCGGCACCGGCGTGGGCGCGAGCAACCACTTCGAGGCGGGCGGTTTTATCCGCAGCCGCGAGGAGTTCGAATGGCCGAACATTCAGTACCATTTCCTGCCGGTGGCGATTAACTACAACGGCTCGAACGCGGTAAAAGAGCACGGCTTCCAGTGCCACGTTGGCTCCATGCGCTCCCCAAGCCGCGGGCACGTGCGCATCAAGTCGCGCGATCCGCACCAGCATCCGGCGATCCTGTTCAACTATATGTCTCACGAGCAGGACTGGCAGGAGTTCCGCGACGCTATCCGCATCACCCGCGAGATCATGCACCAGCCCGCGCTGGACAAATATCGCGGTCGCGAAATCAGCCCGGGCGTCGAATGCCAGACCGACGAGCAGCTGGACGAGTTCGTGCGCAACCACGCGGAAACCGCCTTCCACCCGTGCGGCACCTGCAAGATGGGTTACGGCGAGATGGCGGTGGTCGACGGCGAAGGCCGCGTTCACGGGCTGGAAGGGCTGCGCGTCGTGGATGCGTCGATCATGCCGCAGATCATCACCGGCAACCTGAACGCCACCACCATCATGATTGGCGAGAAGATTGCCGACGCCATCCGCGGGCGCGAGCCGCTGGCGAAGAGCACGGCGGCGTATTATGTGGCGAATGGGGCGCCGGTTCGACGCTGAGGGTATTTCCCCTTACCCTGGCCCTCTCCCCATAGGCTGAGGGATCCCCAGTAATTTTTAAGCAGCAATAACGTTGTTTAAGAACGACTGAAGCCTTTCAGCGATGCCCTGGTCCGGCTGTAAATCGCTGAGGCGTTTGCCTTCCGGCCGGGGCGAGGCGCATGGATGCGCCGAGAGGGCGGGCTTTACAGGGACGTTACCTCCGCCCGTCCCCGATAAGCCGGAAGGAATACGCCGAGGGCACCGCGAAGCGGCGATTTACCGCCGGGAGCCCGGGTCGCCAGGGTGGTGGCGACTGAGCCACCCTGGCACGTTCACCGGTTACGGGGTTACAGAGTAGCAAGGAACATAAAGTGAACGGAATGACCACTACAGCTGTATGTTCCCCTCACCCTAACCCTCTCCCCGGAGGGGCGAGGGGACTGTTCCGTGCTGGCATTACTTTGTGGTGCCCCCTCAGCCCATAGGGGAGAGGGGATTAACCTACCCCGCCCAAAATTTATTTTCATTTGCCTGCATCCAGTTTCCACCCTGCCCTCGTATGTGAGTATGTGAGCAACGCCTTTGCTCCTTAATCCGAGGATAAATGATGAAAAAGCTACTCAGTGTTGCATTCGTATCCAGCGCCTTGCTCTTCTGTGCAGGCGCATCAGCGGCCATGACGTCTGGCTCCGTAATGGTGGGCGGAGCGGAAATGTTCCCGAGCAAAAACATTGTTGAAAACGCCGTGAACTCAAAAGATCACACCACGCTGGTGGCGGCGGTCAAAGCGGCCGGGCTGGTGGAGACGCTGCAGAGCAAAGGGCCCTTCACCGTTTTTGCGCCAACCGATGCGGCGTTTGCAAAATTGCCTGCGGGTACGGTGGACAATCTGGTGAAGCCGGAAAATAAAGCGCTGCTCACCAGTATCCTGACCTATCACGTGGTTGCGGGTAATTACGATATGAGAGCGCTGGAGCAGAAAATTAAACAGGGCGGCGGCCACGCGGAGCTGAAAACCGTTAACGGTCAACCGCTGTGGATCATGAGTAACGGCCCGCACAATATTCAGCTCAAGGATGGTAAAGGTAACGTGGCGAATATCAGCACCTATGACGTCCATCAGAAAAATGGCGTGATCGATGTGATCGATACCGTCCTGATGCCTAAGTAGTTGTCTATACTTCGGAAGTGTGACGTTGCCTTCCGGGAAAAACATGGATAACGCGCTGGCTGAACAGCAGTTGAAATTAATGCAGGCGGTCGCAAACGGCGATCGCCGCGCATTTGAACAACTTTACCGACTCACTTCACCGCATCTGTTTGCCGTCGCGCTGCGCATGCTGCGCCATCGCGCCTGGGCAGAAGAGATCCTTCACGACTGTTTTGTCACCGTCTGGAGTAAAGCCGACACCTATAACGCCGCCCTGAGCTCTCCGATGACCTGGCTTACGCATATTGTTCGCAACCGCTGTATTGACTGGCTGCGCAGTGGGCAAACCCGGGCTGCCGCCCGCGAGGAGTCGTATTCCGAAGAGAGTCTGCTTAGCGAAAACAATGAGCAAAACAACTGGTACGATGACGCGCAGGCAGCACGACTCAGGCATTGTCTGGAGCATCTGAGTCAGGAACAGCGCCAGAGCATTACGCTCGCCTACTATCAGGGCATGTCCCACAGCGACATTGCCGACTGGCTCCAGCAGCCCGTGGGCTCGGTAAAAAGCTGGATCCGCCGCGCGATGGATCATCTTCGGGAGTGCGTGGGCCTATGAATGACAGCGAAAAACGCGATGACATGCTGGCTGCAGAATATGCCCTCGGCACCCTGCGCGGAGTGGCGCGGCTTCAGTTCCAGAAAAGGCTTGCCGCTGAGCCCGGTCTGGCTGCCCGCGTGGCGTACTGGCAGGAAATGTTCAGCTCGCTCGACAGTTATCTCGCGCCCGTTCACCCACCCGAGACGGTGTGGAAGAGAATCGCCCTCGATCTGCCACCGAAAAAGCCTTTGCGCCAAAGCCGGCCCTATCTCGGCTGGATGGTCGCGGCCGGCCTCGCCGCCGTTACCGTCGTGACCTGGTATTCCACCCGCACGCCGGAACTCGCACCGCTGATGGTGCTCAACGATGCCCAACAGCACGGGCAATGGATCGTCAGTGCGGACAGCCGCCGCCAGTATCTGAGCATCACCCCGCTCAGACCGAACGCTATTGCGGCGCAAAACAGCCTGCAGCTTTGGCTTATTCCTGCCGGTAAGGCCCCGATATCCCTTGGGCTGCTGCAACGTGATATACCGACTCATGTTGCCCTCAGGAACAACACCCTTACCCCTGACGCGATGATAGCCATAAGCCTCGAGCCCGAAGGTGGGTCACCCACCGGTCAACCCACCGGCCCCGTGCTGTACAGCGGCAAGATTTAATCCTCCGGCCTTGTTCGCAGGGCCGCGGGGGTCACCAAATTTTATTCTGTTCATATGATTGTTACATATAAGAATTAAATATTAAGCTTGCAATTAATTTAATTATTAAAAAACGTCATTGACATTTTCTTCCGCACTCCATTAAGTTTTAAGCGAGCATTATTTCATTCCAGATACAGAATATATCAAAAACGAGCGGTTTAAGAATTTTCAAAAATTCTTAAACCGCTCCCTTATTTTTATTTATTTTGAATCATACAACAGTGAGATAAGATCATGAATAATAGTGCAAACAAAGTTGTTGTTATCACCGGTGCCAGCAGCGGTATTGGTGAGGCCATTGCCCTTCATCTGGCAAATAAACCTTTTTCTCTGGTTCTGGTTGCCCGTCGTCTGGAGAGAATTAACGCCCTGGTAGATCGCATTATTCAGCAAGGCGGCCAGGCGATTGCCGTGAAGGCGGACGTGACCCGACAGGAGGAGGTTCAGCGCGCGATTGACGCTGCCGTTGCCGCATACCAGCGCGTCGACGTGCTGATCAACAACGCGGGCTTTATGGCGATTGCCCCCCTCAGCGAGCTGAAAACCGACGAGTGGGACCGGATGATCGATACCAATATTAAAGGCGTGCTGTACGGTATCGCAGCGGCATTTCCGGTATTCCAGCGTCAGGGGAGCGGACACTTTATTAACGTGGCCTCCGTGGCGGGTATCAAGGTCCTTGCCCCCGGCGGCGTGGTGTACAGCGCCACGAAATTCGCCGTCCGCGCCCTGAGTGAAGGCTTACGTCAGGAAGCGGGGAAAACCGTTCGGACGACCCTTATTTCCCCCGGCGCCGTTGAAAGCGAGCTGCAGTTTGGCAGCTCTGATGCCCCGAGCAAACAGTTCCTGCATGAATTTTATAAGCAGGCTATTCCGGCAGAGTCGATTGCCAGAGCCGTATTATTTGCTATCGAACAGCCTGGCGACGTTGATGTAAATGAAATAATAGTCCGTCCTACGCAGGAAGAATTTTAGCATGAGTTAAATAACGCTGAATGAGGTGTCATTATGATTAAATCATTAACGTCCCTGTCAGACTTAAATATGCGATCGGGTGCCGATATTCTCCTTGAAGTGCTGGAGAGTGAAGGTGTGGAATATATTTTTGGCAACCCCGGCACCACCGAACTCCCGCTCATTGATGCCCTTCTTCGCCATGAAAATATTCACTATATTCTGGCACTCCAGGAGAGCAGCGTGGTCGCCATTGCCGACGGCTACGCGAAAGCCTCCGGCAAGACCGGTTTTATCAATTTGCATACCGCCAGCGGTCTTGGACACGGGATGGGGAATCTCATTAACTCGCGGATCATGAAAACGCCGCTGGTTGTCACCGTCGGGCAGCAGGATACCCGTCACTACGTGCGCGACCCGCTCCTGTATGATGACATAGTCTCCATTGGATCACCGGTGGTGAAATGGGCGCAGGAGGTCACCAGCGCCGACCAGCTTCCGGTGCTGGTGCGTCGGGCGTTTCATGCCGCCAGCTACCCTCCCGCGGGTCCGGTTCTGCTATCCCTGCCAATGAACGTGATGGAAGAGCTGAGCGACGCCGGGATACAAACGACCTCTAAAGTGAACTACCACACAGTGGCGGGCTCGCTGGACGAGCTGGCGCAGGCGCTAAGCGCAGTTACCCCCGGCAGGATCATGATTGTGGCGGGGGATGAAGTTCACTCCAGCGGCTCGACGCAGGAGATTGTCCAGCTTGCTGAAGCGCTCGGCGCCCACGTCTACGGCTCCTCCTGGCCGTTGAATTTGCCCTTTCCCACGCAGCACGCGCTATGGCGAGGCAATATGCCCACCACCGCAAATGAAATCGCCAGCGTCGTTAATGCCTACGATGCGGTGTTTATCATCGGCGGCAGAAGCCTGATTACCATTTTGTATAGCGAGGGCGAGGCCATTCCGGAAACCTGCGCGGTGTATCAGCTCTCGGCGGATATGAACGAGCTGGGACGCACCTACGCCACGCGCCTCTCGGTGATGGGGGATATAAAACTCTCCCTGAAGGAACTGCTGCCGAAGCTTGAGCAGCGCCGGGTGGCAAGCAAATTGACGCATCAGCGTCTGCTCAAAGCGGCACGCGCTGAACGTGAAAAAGAGTGGCAACTGCAGGAAGAGCGTCTGGCAGCCGAGCGGCTGCGCCCGGCGATTTCGCCGATGGTCGCGGCCTACGAGGTGATAAAGTCCGTTCCGCCGGGCACCACGATTGTCGACGAAGCGATTGCAACGGCCAGACACGTTCGCCGGTTTATCTCCGACCAGCAGCACCCGCGCTACTACTTTATGCGCGGCGGCGGTCTGGGCTGGGGAATGCCTGCAGCAGTAGGTCACTCGCTGGGGCTGGGGCGCGAGCCGGTAGTGTGTCTGGTTGGCGACGGCGCCTCCCTGTACTCGCCGCAGGCGCTCTGGACGGCGGCGCACGAAAATCTGCCCGTCACCTTTATCGTGATGAATAACCTGGAGTACAACATCCTGAAAAACTTCATGAAAGGACAGCCGGGCTACAGTTCGACAAAGCTGGGTCGCTTTATCGGGATGGATCTGATTAACCCGCGAATTGATTTCCAGTCGCTGGGCACCACGATGGGTATCCGCTGCTGCCGGGTGACCCAGGCCGCGGATATCGCCACGGCGGTGACGCAGGGGCTACAGTCAGGAAAAACCAATTTGATTGAAATTGCCATTTCCGCAGATTGATCGACCGTTTCAGATGTACCCTACATAAAACACTTATAACCGAAACGCCTCAAGCCGCTTAATCTGCCGCCCTTCTCCGTCAAAATTCTCCGCCGCCAGCCAGGCGCGCAGTTCGGCATCGCGCTGCGGCCACTCGCCGTCAATAATAGAAAGCATATCGCTGTCGCGGTTGCGCCCTTTGCGCACCAGCTTCTGGCGCAGGCGTCCTTCCCAGACAAACCCCAGCCGCTCCGCCGCATTGCGTGACGCAACGTTCATGGAATCGCACTTCCACTCGACGCGCCGGTAGCCGTGCTCAAACGCATTTTTCAGCAGCAGCCACACCGTTTCGGTGCCCATCCGGGTTCCTTTCATCCTGCGCGACCAGGTCACGTGCCCGATCTCCACTGACCCCAGCAGCCGCTCGTTAGCCATATAGCTCACCAGCCCCACCGCGCGTTCGGTGCGTAAATCAATGACGGCAAACGGCACCAGCTCATCGTCCATCACCTTAGCCACGATCCAGTGGGCGGTGGCTTCCACGCTCGCTGGCTGCGTGCTGGCAAGCCACGTCCAGTCGCTGTCGTCGCCCAGCGCGTAGGCCTCGTAGAGATCGGCCGCGTGGCGATCGGCATCCAGCGGCTCCAGGCGGCAATACTGGCCGAACAGCGGCGTGCGGGTTAATACGCGCGCGCCTCTCCAGTCTGGAACGATATCGTTAACGGTTTGACCATGTTGATTGATTTCGGGCACGGCGGTGACTCCCTGAAAGGTAAGGAGTTTGTTATAGCAGGTTAAAAAGCGGGCGAAAAGCAGCACATTTTAATAGCCCAAGCGCATGCGATATTCCCGCAAGATATAAGCAAAGCTGAATTTCGACTTTGCGGAATGTCAGAGTCGACCTAACGTAGCGGAGCATAAAACAATCACAATATATTCTTCTCAGGGATCGCTATGACGAAAAAACTGTTGCCGTTACTGGTGCTGGCTGCGCTCTCAGGCGCTGTCCACGCCGCTACTCCGCCCAACACGCTGGTTGTCGCCCAGGGGCTGGATGACATCGTGAGCCTCGACCCGGCCGAAGCCAACGAGCTTTCCAGCATCCAGACCGTGCCGAGCCTGTATCAGCGTCTGATACAGCCGGACCGCGATAACCCGGAAAAAATCACCCCGATTCTGGCAGAAAGCTGGGAAGCGGACGCGGCAGCAAAAACGCTGACGATCAAACTTAAGCCCGATGCCAGATTCGCCTCCGGCAACCCGCTGCGCCCGGAAGACGTGATTTTCTCGTACACCCGCGCCGTGACGCTCAACAAATCCCCGGCCTTTATTCTGAACGTGCTGGGCTGGGACGCGAGTAACATCGCCAGCCAGCTGAAAAAGGTGGACGATCATACCCTCCAGCTTCACTGGACGGCGGACGTTAGCCCGTCGGTGGCGCTGAATATTCTCTCCACGCCGATCGCCTCCATCGTCGATGAAAAGCAGGTCGCGGCAAACGTGAAGGATAACGACTTCGGTAACGCGTGGCTGAAAATGCACTCGGCGGGCAGCGGCGCGTTCAAAATGCGCGTCTATCAGCCGCATCAGGCCATCGTGCTGGAAGCCAACGAATCTGCACCCGGCGGCGCGCCGAAGCTCAAAAGCATCATCATTAAAAACGTCCCCGATCCGGCCTCACGCCGCCTGCTGATCCAGCAGGGTGATGCGGACGTGGCGCGCGATCTCGGAGCAGACCAGATAAGCGCCCTGGACGGCAAGCCGGGCGTGAAGGTACTGAGCATTCCGTCCGCCGAGCAAAATTACCTGGTGTTTAACACCGGCAACAGCGCCAACCCGCTGCTGAACAACCCGGCGTTCTGGGAAGCCTCGCGCTGGCTGGTCGATTATGAAGGCATCACCAAAAATCTGCTGAAAGGCCAGTACTTTGTTCATCAGAGCTTCCTGCCGGTCGGCCTGCCGGGCGCGCTGGAAGACAACCCGTTTAAATTTGACCCGGCAAAAGCGAAAGCCATTCTCGCCAAAGCGGGCATTAAGGACGCGCACTTCACGCTGGACGTGGAGAACAAGCCGCCGTTTATCACCATCGCCCAGTCGATGCAGGCGAGCTTTGCCCAGGGTGGCGTGAAGGTCGATCTGCTGCCTGCCGCCGGGAGCCAGGTCTATGCCCGCGTGCGCGCAAAGCAGCATCAGGCGGCGATTCGTCTGTGGATCCCGGACTACTTCGACGCGCACTCTAACGCCAGCGCCTTCGCGTGGAACGACGGTAAATCCAGCACCGTGGCCGGGCTGAACGGCTGGAAAATCCCGGAGCTGAACAAAGCCACGCTGGCGGCGGTAGCCGAGCCGGATCCGGCGAAGCGTCTGGATCTGTACAAGAAGATGCAGGAGCAGCTGCAGCAGAATTCGCCGTACGTATTTGTCGATCAGGGTAAAACCCAGATCGTGGTGCGCGATAACGTGAAGGGGTATCAGCAGGGGCTGAACGCGGATATGGTCTGGTACGATCGCGTCACGAAGTAGCCCTTCTCCTTCTCCCTCTCCCGTGGGAGAGGGTTGGGGTGAGGGCAACATCGTGCAACAGAGCCACCTGTTCCCCCTCACCCCCGCACTCTCCCACAGGGAGAGGGGGTCGTCCGTGCGTATTTTCAGTTTTTGTAGGCCGGGTAAGGCGGAGCCGCCACCCGGCATGAAGAGATTACCCATGCCACATCTTTCCACCCGCGTGCTCCAGGGGCTGCTGACCCTGCTGCTCACGCTCCTCGGGCTGCTGCTCGTCACGTTTGCGCTCTCGGCGTTTTCACCGGTCGATCGCGTGCTGCAGATCGTCGGCGATCACGCCAGCCAGTCAACCTACGATCAGGTTCGCCACCAGCTTGGGCTGGATCGGCCTCTGCCCGTGCAGTTCTGGCACTACCTGCAAAACCTTGCCCACGGTGATTTAGGCACCGCCAGCGCCACCGGGCAGCCGGTGCTGCAGGACCTGCTGCACGCGTTCCCCGCCACGCTGGAGCTGGCGACGCTGGCCTTAATCATCGGCGCCGTGCTCGGCGTGATTGCCGGGGTGCTGTGCGCCCGCTACGCCGGTTCGCCGCTCGATCTCGCCATCAGAACGCTCACCCTGCTCGGCAACTCGGTACCGATTTTCTGGCTCGGCCTGCTGATGCTGGCCCTGTTCTACGCGAAGCTGCAGTGGAGCGCGGGTCCCGGCAGGCTGGATGATATCTGGCAGTTCACCGTCGAGCCGTGTACCGGCTTTGCGCTGGTGGATACCTGGCTTTCCGGCGATCGCGAGGCGTTCCGCAACGCCCTCAGCCACCTGGTGCTGCCGGTGCTGCTGCTGGCCTATTACTCGCTGGCGAGCATCACGCGCCTGACGCGTTCCGCCTGCCTGAGCGAAATGAACAAAGAGTACATCCTGCTTGCCCGCGCCAAGGGCGCCGGGGAGATGACCATCCTGCTGCGCCACGTGCTGCCGAACATTCGCGGCACCCTGCTGACGGTGATCGCCCTCGCCTACACCAACATGCTGGAAGGCGCGGTACTGACCGAAACCGTCTTCTCCTGGCCGGGGATTGGGCGGTACCTCACCACCGCCCTGTTCGCCGGAGACACCACCGCCGTCATGGGCGGCACGCTGCTGATTGGCGTCTGCTTTGTGCTGATCAATAACCTTACCGACCTGCTCGTGCGGGCGACCGACCCCAGGGTGCGCTGATGCCGTTTTATCTTTTCTTACGCCGCCTGCGCCGCTCCCCCGCCGCGTTTTGCGGGCTGGCTGCCATCGCGCTGCTGGTAGCTATCGCCCTGTTCGCGCCGTGGCTCGCGCCGCTTGACCCGAACTGGCAGGACGCCGCCGCGCGCCTGCAGGCACCGAACAGCCAGCACTGGCTGGGCACCGACAGCTACGGGCGAGACCTGCTTTCGCGCCTGATTTACGGCACCCGTCCGGCGCTCGGGCTGGTGGCGTTAGTCACCGTCATCACCCTGCCCGCCGGGCTGCTGGTGGGGATTTTGTCCGGCTACTACGGCGGCTGGCTGGAGCGCATCCTGATGCGTTTTACCGACGTGGTAATGTCGATGCCGCGCCTGATCCTCGCCTTCGCGTTTGTGGCGATGCTCGGCCCGGGGCTGGTCAACGGCGCGCTGGCGCTGGCCTTAACCACCTGGCCCGCCTACGCGCGTCAGGCGCGGAGTGAAATTCAGCGTCTGCGCCACAGCGACTATCTCGCCGCCGCCGAAATGATGGGCATTCGCGGCCCGCGCCTGCTGGTCGGCCATATTCTGCCCCTGTGCCTGCCGTCAGCGATTGTGCGGCTGGCGCTGGATCTGGCGGGCATTATTCTGGCGGCCGCCGGTCTGGGCTTCCTCGGCCTTGGCGCGCGTCCGCCGATGGCCGAATGGGGCGCGATGATCGCTGACGGCATGCAGGTGATTTTCGACCAGTGGTGGATTGCCGCCATTCCGGGCGGAGCGATTCTGTTTGCCAGCCTCGCCTTTAACCTCCTGGGCGACGGCCTGCGCGACGTACTGGAGCCACAGCATGACTGAACAACGCGTCATCGTCGATGCGCTGAACATCGACTACCCCGCCGCGCGCGTGGTCAATAACCTGAGCTTCACGCTGGGCAACGAGCGGCTGGCGCTGGTGGGGGAATCCGGCTCGGGCAAATCAATGTCCGCCCGCGCCCTGGTGGGGCTGGTGCGTAAGCCCGGCATCGTGAGCGCGAACCGGCTTAACGTGCTCGGCAACGACCTGCTGACCCTGAGCACCCGCCGCTGGCAGGCGCTGCGCGGCAACGGGATTGCGATGGTCCTGCAGGACCCGCGCTACGCGCTGAATCCGGCGAAAAACGTCGCCGCTCAGCTCGATGAAGCGCTGACCCTGCACCAGCGCCTGCCCCGCGCCGAGCGCCTGGCGCGCATTCACGACATCATCCGCGCCGTCGGGCTCAACGAACACGTCCTCCAGCGCTACCCCGGCGAGCTCTCCGGGGGCATGGGCCAGCGGGTGATGATCGCCATTGCGCTGATCAACAACCCGCAGGTGCTGATTGCCGACGAACCGACGTCGGCGCTGGACGCCCGCCTGCGCAACCAGATCCTTGAGCTGCTGGTGCAGCAGAGCGAAGAGCGCCAGATGGCGATGCTGTTAATCAGCCACGATCTGCCGCTGGTGGCGGAGCACTGTGACCGCGTGCTGGTGATGTATCAGGGCGAGAAGGTCGATGAGATGGCGGCAAGCCGACTTCCGCAGGCGACGCACCCGTATACGCGAACCCTGTGGACCTGCCGACCCAATGCGCAAACGTTCGGCCAGATGCTGCCGACGCTGGACCGCACGCAGCCGTGGAAGGAGGCCGATAATGGCGCTCGTTGAGGTTAAGGATCTCCAGGTGAGATTCGGGGAGAAAACGGCGGTGTCCGCCGCCAGCTTTGCCATTGAAAAAGGGGAAACCTTCAGCCTGATAGGTGAATCCGGCTGCGGGAAATCAACTATTCTGCGCGTGCTGGCGGGATTGCAGCGCGAGTGGAACGGCCGTATTTCGATCCTGGGAGACGCGCTACGGCCAGGACGGCGTTTTGAAGGCGAGCTTCGCCGCAACGTGCAGATGGTGTTTCAGGATCCGTGGGCGTCGCTGCACCCGAACCACACCGTTGCGCGCACCCTGTCGGAGCCGTTAAACATCCACGGCGAAACGCAGATTGCCGAAAAGGTAGCGGATGCGCTGCAGCAGGTGGGGCTTTCCGCCGACGCGGGTAAACGTTATCCGCACCAGCTTTCCGGCGGCCAGCGTCAGCGCGTGGCCATTGCCCGCGCGCTGCTGCTGCGCCCGCAGCTTCTGCTGCTGGACGAGCCGACTTCGGCGCTGGATATGTCCGTGCAGGCGGAAATTCTGAACCTGCTCAACCGCCTGAAGGCAGAGCACGGCATGACCTATCTGCTGGTGAGCCACGACGCGGACGTGATTGCCCATATGTCAGACCGGGCGGCGTTTATGGCGCACGGGGAGATCCAGAGGGTGTTTGACCGTGAGGCGATGTTGCGGGGCGAGCACAGGATGGGGTAAGTCGCGTGGCGGCGAGCGCCGCGCGGGTTTTCCAGGCCGGGTAAGGCGTCGCCGCCACCCGGCAAAAAAATCACTTCAGCAGCTTCACCGTGGCATCGATGTCGATCTCATCTTCGGTGAAGATCAGCGTCGTGTTCTGGAAGGTGGTGATCGCCAGCTTCTTCACCGTGCGCATTTCGCCCGGCTTTTTCTCGGATTTCGGCTTGATGCTGTTCATCAGCAGCCCAACCGACAGCACCGCGTTCTCTTTGTCGATTTTGGTATCAGCCGGCTCTTCTTCGTTAAACACCACGAAAGATTTGATAGAGGAGAGCTTCACGCGCTCGCCCGCAATAAAGAGATGTTTGCTTTCGGGGATCACCTTCACCGCATAGGCGGAAAGGCCTTTGTTGTTGGTGGTTGGCTCAAAGGTCACCGCGGCATCTTTCTTAATCAGATCGGGGTTCGCGACCTTAATCACATGAAAATAGCGGTTGTCGCCGTTTTCATCTTTGATAAATCCAAAGCCTTTATCTTTAAACCACGTTGTGATTGTACCGTTCATCGCTGTTACCGCCTGTCAGATCGTAATGACTAAAGTTTTGCAGCGCGCAGTGTAATGCACAATGACGGAGGAGACAAAAAAAAGCCCCTGCACGGGTGCAGGGGAAAACTCATGTCAGAGCTTTTACCCTAAATAATTCGAGTTGCATGAAGGCGGCGACGCAGCGAATCCCCGGGAGCGTACATCAGTACGTGACTGGGGTGAGCGAGGAAAGCCAACGCACAGGCAACTTGAAGTATGACGGGTATATTAGTATTTAGTTGAACACCATCCCTCCATCGATTAAGAGCGACTGACCGGTCATGTAGTCGGAATCCGGGCCTGCCAGGTATGAGACGCAGGCGGCGACATCTTCCGGCTCGGACAGGCGGCCAAGCGTAATGCGTTTGGCAAAGGTTTCGGTCCCGTAGCCGAGCGGTTTACCCGCCGCCTCGGAGACCTGACGGTCGATTTCCGCCCACATCGGCGTTTTGACGATGCCCGGGCAGTAGGCGTTAACGGTGATCCCCAGCGGCGCGAGATCCCGTGCGGCGGTCTGGGTTAAGCCCCGCACCGCGAACTTGCTGGAACTGTAGACCGCCAGTTCCGGGTTGCCGGTGTGGCCCGCCTGGGAGCAGGCGTTGATGATCTTGCCGCCGTGTCCCTCTTTGCGGAAGGCGTCAATCGCGGCCTGGATCCCCCAGATCACCCCTTTCACGTTGATATTGTAGACCTTGTCGACAATGTCCGGCGTGATGGATTCGATAGGGGTAGACGGCGCAATCCCGGCGTTATTCACGATCACGTTAAAGCCGCCCAGCGCGGTGCGCGCTTTCTCTACCGCCGCAAATACCTGTTCGCGGTCAGAGACATCGACCTTCACGGCGACGGCGTTGCCGCCGTTACGGATGATTTCATCGGCGACGGCTCTTGCCGTCTCAACGTTATAGTCGGCGATGGCGACGGCAAAGCCATCTTTCACCAGGCGAAGCGCGATCGCTTTACCAATCCCCTGGCCTGAGCCTGTTACGAGAGCAACTTTTTGCATTTCTCTGTCCTTATATTGAGTCACAAAATCTGGCTGAGATGGAGCTGGCCCATCAGCAGCGGGTTATCGCTGTAGTCGACGGGAATGGCCACCACGGCCGGGCCATCCACATCCATCGCCGCACGCAGCGTCGGCTCAAGCGCCTCGGCGCTCTCCACGGCAAAGCCTTTCGCGCCGAAGGCGTCGGCATACGCTTTGAAATCGACCGGGCCGAACTCGACGCCGGATAGCCGCTGGTATTTTTTCTCTTCCTGAATCGCCACCATGTTGTAGGCGTTATCCACCCAGATGATATGCAGCACGTTGGCGTTGAGGCGCACCGCGGTTTCCAGCTCCATGCTCGACTGCAGGAAGCCGCCGTCACCGGAGACTGAAACCACCTTGCGGCCCGGGTTCACCAGCCACGCGCCAATCGCCCACGGCAGGGCAACGCCCATGGTCTGCTGACCGTTGGAGATCATCACCTGACGCGCCCGGAAGCTGTAGAGATAGCGGGCGATCCAGATGTGGAAGCTGCCCATGTCGACGGTGAGCGTCACGTCGTTGTTCACAATGTCCTGCATGGCGCGCACGATGCGCAGCGGATGCAGGGCAAACTGGTTGAGCGAGGCGCCGCGGCGGTCGAGGAGATCCCGCTGATGCTGGCGATCGACCAGAATTTCGGAGGCCCGCTGGCTCAGCTCGAGCTTACGATCGATCCGGTTAGCAAGCAGGTTCAGCGTTTCGGCGATGTCCCCCACCAGCTCCAGATCCGGGACGTAGTTACGCTCTTCATAAGCGGGCAGCACGTCGATATGCACCAGCGTCGCGTCACCGCTGTTCCACATGGACGGCTCGTACTCCACCGGACTGTAGCCGATGCAGATAATCAGGTCCGCCAGATGCAGCAGCCGGTCGCCCGCCTGGTTATTAAACAGGCCGACGCGTCCGGCGAAGCGGGTGAAGTGCTCCTGGTTTACCGCCCCGGCGGCCTGATAGGTGCTGGTCACCGGAATGCGGCTTTTCTCCAGCAGCTTGCGCAGCGCGGCGCTGTTCGCGGGCTGGCTGGCCATCAGGCCGAGTAAAATGACCGGATTTTTGGCGTTTTCGATAAGCTTCGCCACGTCGTTAATCGCTGACTCCGGTGCCGGGCCCATCAGCGCCGGGCCGCTGGCGGGTAAAATCGCCCCCGTGGCGGGCTGGTCGACGATATCCTGCGGCAGGCTGACGAACGCGCCCCCCGGCCTGCCGTGCTCGGCGGCGCGAAACGCGTTCGATACCACCTCGGCAATCGCGTCCGGCGAGCTGACCTCCACGGCGTATTTAGTGACAGGGCTGAACATGGCGACGGTGTCCATGCTCTGGTGCACCAGCTTGGCTTTATCCGCCCGCTTCACCGCCCCGCCCAACGCCACCACCGGGTCGCCTTCGCTGTTGGCGGTGGCGATGCCGGTGATCAGGTTAGAACAGCCCGGCCCGGAGGTGACCAGCGCCACCCCGGCCTTGCCGGTCAGCCGCCCTACCGCCGCCGCCATAAACGCCGCGTTGGCTTCGTGGCGTACCGGAATGATCTCGATGGAGGAGTCCAGCAGGGAGTCAAAGACCTTGTCGATTTTCGCACCCGGGATCCCGAACACCTGCTTCACGCCCTGCGCTTCCAGCTGGCCGACAACCATATCGGCGCCGTGCGCCCACTGACGTGACTGTTTCTCACTGTTCACGGTAGTTCTCCTGTTAGTTTTCGACGGAACGGATCGCTGCATCAAGATTGCTGGGGTGAAGGTTGGCCTGTAAGAACGCGCTGTCGGCGGGCAGGTCAATCATGAGCTTGTGAATTTCACCGAAGGTGAGCACGCCGTTCTCCAGCTGGTAGTCGAGCAGATGGCCCCCGCCCTGACGGTCGTCGGTGATGAAATGCTCGTGATAGCCCGCCACGTTGATGCCCTGCATGTGCTGCGGCGTGCGGAACCCGACCAGCACCCCTTCGCGCTGGTTAAAGCGGAACACCGGCTGGTCGTCCAGCACGTCGGTCATCGCGAGGTACGGCGGCTTCTGGCGCGGTACCGTGCGGGTGTGGGCGTGGCGGAAGTTGCCGTCAATGCGCAGCGCGCAGAACAGGTTGTCGGAGGGGATCTGCTGGTCGATGACGTCGTGGATCTGCTGACGGCTGACCGGCGCATCGAAGGTTTTGCGGTACTGCGGCTGGAACCAGGTCATCACCGCGAACGGCGTTTTCTGTTCTGGCTTCGCGGCCCGGGCGCTGCCGTCGGCGCGCAGCTGGTACACCTGGCTGCTGAAGGCAATCATTTCACCGTCCAGCTCGTTGAAGGTGCCCAGACCAAAATCACCGTGTGCCAGCAAATCGGCGATGGTGGTCTCTCCTTCGTACACGCCGCTTAGCAGGGCGCTCATTAGCGATGTCTGATAGATCACGCTGTCAGGATGCTGGGCGGAGAACCCCCGCAGGGTCTCGCACAGGCTGGCCTCACAGTCGCAGGCAGATGAATGCATCATCGTGCTCGTCCTCTTCAACTTTATTTAGAAAGGTTAAATAAATGTTGACCCGATTCAGCAGAGAGTTCCAATATAGAAACCATGCTGGTTTGAGACGTTTTAGATATGGAACTTCGTTATCTGCGGTATTTTGTCGCGGTTGCACGCGAGCGACACTTCACCAGGGCGGCCGAAGCGCTGGGTATTTCACAGCCTCCTCTGAGTCAGCAGATCAAACGGCTCGAAGAGGAAGTGGGCACGCCGCTGTTCAGACGCCTGACGCGGGGCGTGGAGCTGACCGAGGCGGGAGAAGCCTTCTACGAGGACGCCTGCAAAATTCTGGCGCTGAGCGATGCCGCGCTGGAAAAAGCCCGCGGCATCGCGCGCGGGCTGAACGGCAACCTGTCGATTGGCATCACCAGCTCCGACGCTTTTCATCCCAAAATTTTCGCGCTGATCCGCCAGTTTCAGGTGCAGAACATGGCGGTGCAGGTTCACCAGGTGGAAGCCAATATGTCGTCGCTGACGACGATGCTGGCGGAGGGTGAACTGGATATCGCCTTCGTGCGCCTGCCGTGCGAGAGCAGCAAGGCGTTCGAGTTAAAAATCCTCGACCGGGAGCCGATGGTGGTGGCGCTGCATCGCGATCATCCGCTGGCGGCGTGCGATTCGCTGGCGTTAGAGCAGCTTCGGGATACACCGGTGGTGCTGTTCCCGCAGGAGGTCGCGCCGGGGCTGTACGAACGGGTTCACGGCTGCTGCGAGCGGGCCGGAATTGACGTGCAGCACGCGCTGCAGTCGTCGCAGCTTTCCTCCTCCCTGAGCATGGTTTCCGCGGGTGGCGGGTTCGCGCTGGTGCCGAAATCCATGGCGGCCATTTCACCGCCGAATGTCACCTATCACGCGCTGAGCTCGCCGGAGCTCTACACCGATATCGCGCTCTGCTGGCGACGCTTTGAACGCTCGCGGACGGTGAAGCGGTTTTTGATGATGATGAGCGAGGGGTGACGGCAATAGAGGGGTTTTGGTTTTTTGTGGGCCGGGTAAGGCGCAGCCGCCACCCGGCAATGCCAGCCTCTGTCGTGCTTAGAACGGTAAAGGTCATGTTGATGCACGCTTCGGTACTACGTTTTCCTGGTAATTGTCTGCCGCAAACCATCTGTTACTCTGGCTGCACTCAAGGGATGACAAGGAAGAGAGATGCTGAATCCATGCTGGCAAGATGCCTTGAAATACCCTGAACAATGGAGGTTTTGATGACTACACGAGTTATTGCATTTTTGCTCATACTCGGCGCATTCGCTGTAAATGCTGCCGATGGCGGTAATGGTGGGGATGGCGGAACCGGTTCTGATGGAGGAAACGGTTCGGATGGCACCGTCTCAGCTCCGGGCCGTGCGGGTTGTCCGGGCGGAACAAATCCGGACGCGTCGGGAAAATTTTATCTTCCAGGAACAAAACAGCAATGCAATCCGGGGAAGCAGGATGCCGTGAAAAGCGCCAGACAATCAGATGCAGAGTGACAGTAAGCTAACGCATCCTGGCTCCACATCCTCACTCACCTCCTGCTTCAGGCATGAATACCTGCGCCGGAATACGCAGACCTAGACTTTCGCCTCCGCACGTAATGCGGCCTGCACCGCGGGACGGGCACTGATTTTTTCCCTGTACGCCAGTAGCGCGGGCCAGTCGTTGAGTTCAATTGAGAAGAACGTGCCCCATCCCAGCACGTTGAAAAGATAGGCATCCGCCACGCTGAAAGATGCTCCCGTCAGATAAGCGCTTGTGGAGAGCGTTTCCTGAAGAAAATCGAACCGCCTGAACAGCTTCTCACGAAAAATCGATTTGGCCTCTTCGGGTAGCGCACGGTTAAAAAGAGGTGCCGATCCCGCGTGTATTTCGCTGGTGATAAAGTTTAGCCATTCCTGAAGCCGTACCCGCTCCCAGCCGTCTGCTCGCGGTGCCAGCCCACTTTCTGGCTTGAGGTCTGCCAGGTACTGCAAAATGGCTGGCCCCTCGGTCAGGATTTTCCCGTCATCCAGTTCAAGCGCAGCGACATAACCTTTAGGATTGATGGTCAGGAAGTCGCGCCCGTCAGCGGTAATCTTGCTCCTGTTGTCCACTTTAACCAGTTCAAACTCAATCGCCAGCTCGCGAAGCACGATATGGGGTGAGAGTGAACAGGTGCCCGGGGCGTAATAGAGTTTCATAATCTCTCCGTTAAAGCGGTTGTGTGATTTACATACACTGTGCTTAAAGCCATTCTCACTGTAAAATTAATGATTCATAAAATAGCTATTAGCTGAGCTACTGATATACATGATGAATCTTTTACACTGGCGCTTGCTGGTTGCAGTGGCCGATGCCAGTAATATTTCCCGTGCCGCTGAAGAGGTCGGTATGACGCAGTCGGGCGCCAGCCAGGCGATCGCTCAGTTAGAGGCCTCATTAGGATTTGCGGTATTCACGCGAGAGCGGCGCCACATCGGCGTGACTGCCCTGGGCGAGCGGGTTGTCAAAGAAGCAAGGAGTATGCTGGCGCGGCTGGATGCCATCCGTGCACTGGCGGATGAGAGCCGGGGGCTGAGCGGCGGGCGTATTCGTCTTGCCAGTTTTCCTTCGGTGACATCCACGTTTTTGCCCGGACTGCTGCGGGATTTTAAGCGCCTGCATCCTGAAATCGAGGTGGTCGTACTGGAAGGTACGGACCAGGAGGTCGAAGAGTGGCTGGCGGCAGACACGGTTGATGTGGGCGTGGTCATGAACCCTGTTCCCGGGCGTGCTGAAGCGATCTTAGGGCAGGATGCGTGGGTCGCGGTGTTGCCAGCCAGTCACCGTCAGGCTCGTTATGCACGTACGCGCGGCATCACCCTTGAGGAACTGGCAGACCAGCCCTTCGTGCTCGCAACGGGCGGTTGTGCCGTCAATGGAAAAAGCCTGATGGAACAGGCTGGCTTGCAGCTGTCCGACGTGCGGGTGACCGTCCGCGACTGGATCAGCGCCTGCCTGCTGGTACGCGAAGGCATGGGCGTCGCGCTGATACCTGAATCCGCCCTGCCGGATGAATTACGCGGCCTGTGCGTCGTGCCCGTGACGCCTTCGCTGTGCCGGGAGTTTGGGCTGGTTTGTTCGCAGGCTGGCAAATCCTCCCGCGCGACGCAGGCGTTATTAGAAGGATTGCTCAAAATGAAAAGGTCTGCGTGAAGGAGTAACTGTAGTTCAAACCGTGCCCGGTGGCGCTGCGCTTGCGCGGGCCTACGGTTCGTGTCGCGGGTTGGTTGACGGTTTTGTAGGCCGGGTAAGGCGTAGCCACCACCCGGCAATGCCCTTCTGGAAGCCGCCTCGCAAACTTTCAAGAAACCTTATGTAATTCAGGGTGATCCCTTTCCTTCCCTTTTTCGCCGCCGTAAAGTGCCTGCGTTGCGGCACATCCGTAACCGGGCGTAGGAACCCGTTAGCATAACATGACGTTTTTTTGGACAAAGAGGATGCTAAATGGCGACTACCCCTGGATTTTCTTACGCGCTCTCTGAGGAAAGCGCAGTTCATCACCTCATCAACACTTCAATTTCCGATTCTGCGGATCTCTTCGAACTGGCCGATGCCTGCACTGCGTATGTCAGCGTGCTGGTGGAAACTGACGACGCGGTGACATTTGACACGCTCTGTAAGAGATTGCTGGCTGCGCTTAAGCGACTGCGGGAGTGCTGCAATGCCGAACTGCCTTCGCATCTGGTTGAACAACTGATTGCGGGGGAAAAGATTGCCTCCTGCGTGCCGGACTGCTGGCAGGAGACGACGCTGCAGGTGGATTATGCCGTAGCGTTAACGCTGGCGGTTATGGGCGGAACGTTGCCTGCGAGCGTGGCGAAAGAACTCACCGGGCTGCTGCATGATATGGTCTGGTTGCTGGCGGAATTTGTAAAGGAGCCTTATATTTCGGCACATTGAGGTGGGTGATAGGTGGCCGGAATCCTGCTGGTTAGAAGCAGGATTTCGACCTTACGCTAACGTTGAATGTCTGCTAAAAGCGAGGAGCGGACATCTTAAGTAAGTTGTTTTTTTATGCTACTACCACTATATAGCAATGTTATATGGCTACATTTATACAGAAGTAAGGATTAGTCTTTTCCCGGGCCATAATTGAATTTTGTACCTTTACCAATGGCGTAAAACTGTCCGCCAGCTACGTAATGGACAGTACGTAATTCATCTGGCGCATCATCAAAAATCCAGTGCCCATTTCTGAAAACGCGGTCATCACTCCATGCTCCGACAATTTCCCCCATAAACAAGTTGTGCTGCTTTTCATTTTCTTCATTGGGTATAACCTTACATACTAACCAGCCAGCGCAACCTTCAACTAAAGGCAGATCAAACTCTTTTTGATAAAATAGTGGAATTTTACTGTTTTTATCGGGTGTGTCGGAATAACTATGGCCTCCAGCATATAAGACCATATCCATCTGATTTACTACTGGGATCTGTACAACGTAATATCCGCTTTTTTCTACAAGCCCGCGAGTAAATGCCTGTGGACCTATAAAAGCCATCACTTTGTTATTGCCTACTAATCCCACCCAAGCCGCTGCCATGACATTTTCAATGCCATCATTTTTAGCCGATATCATCGTCGTTGGCCCGATCTGTAATAGCCGATAGGCTTTGTTTAACTCTACTGGTTGAATTGACATAATTTACTCTTTTGATTTCTGATAAAAAGTAAGACAGGTTACTTATATTATTGTTCGATTATATGACTGGAATAGTTGCAAATTAATTGCTATTATCAAAATATATTAATGCAAATTTCACAACAATCATGAACAAACTTGATGCTCTAAAATTTTTCATCATCGCCTCTGAGACCTTGAACTTCCGCGAAGCAGCAATCAAGCTGTCGGTTTCACCATCAGTAGTAAGCCGAACAGTCGCTGAGTTGGAGAAACAACTTGGTGAACCTCTATTCAAACGCAATACGCGTTCGATCTTTCTCACCAGTTTCGGCGAACTATTTTTACCCCAAGCGAAGCGACTGCTGGAGGATTCAGAAAAACTATTTCAGACGGCAAAAGATGATAATGAAATGAAGGGCATTGTTCGTATCACATTACTTCGACTTCCAAATCATGAACAAATCTTGTATGAACTATTGACTGCACTACGTCCCTATCCTGAGTTATTTATCGACTGGCGTTTAGATATGATGAAACTTGATACTATCGAGCATCGTATCGATATAGGTATACGCGTAGGGCGAGAACCTAATCCAAACTTTATCATTAAAAATATTGGGCAAGTTGAACATATTTTAGTCGCATCCCCTGAACTCATTGCGCGCCTGGGGGCTCCTACTGATTTAGAAGATCTTCGACAGCGCTATCCATTTAGTGGTTTAATTAATCCTGAGACGGGAAAATCATTTGAGTTTATGAGTGACGCAGTAAATACTTTTGTACCTCGTCATATTGAGTTTTATACTACAGATCCATATGCCGAAATTCAGGCCGCATTGGCCGGGAAAACGGTTGTACAGTCAAGCGACTTTATCTGTAGAGAGTACTTAGCAAGCGGCCAACTTGTTCCCCCACTGCCAGAACTGCGACAGGAGAAATGGCAATTTTATTTATACCGGCCTTACCAGCTGATTACTCCAAAAAGGGTGACGGTCGTTTTCTCGCTATTAGAAAAGATATTACGCAAATATTTCGAATCAAATTAACATTCTCCTACACGTCCGCTTCTGGCACAAAGCGGACATTTTTTTCACAGTCACCTCATACAGTGTTCACACTCATTAAATGACCGCCGTCAGCACGAGCATTTGAAAACTGTACTCCATCACTTTTTCCATATTATCAACCCACCAACTATCACCTATTATATTTCCAATATGGAAACACGGGGCAAGGATGCACGTAGTCTCAAGAGCGCCTTTCGACGCGACTACCAGACAATTTCCTAATCAAGCACAAGCCCTGGACGATCTTTACCGAGTACTAAAGAGGAACACTACCCGTCACCGGACGATATGCGAAAGCGATTCCCCAGCCTGGACAGGATGAAATACCGGGTGAAATGGTGGGTCATTGATGTGGGCAGCGGTGATGTTTTTTGCTGATTTTGAGCGAGGAAAGATTTTCATCAAACACATCAGCACACACGCAGAATATGACAAGCTCACGGACCTCTACCGGAGAACGAAAGAATGAATTATGCAGCAGCCATCAAAGCGGCAAACGATCTGACAAACGCGCTCCCTTTCCTGGGCTCACGCCCGTCGCGGCATGATTACGAGGATGCGCTGACGTTGGTGAAGATGCTCACCACTAAAATCGATAAATACGAAAACAAGTCTCCGGTGTTTGCAAAATTTAACGCGCGTGTTGCCAGCATTCCGTCAGGCGTTGCGTTATTGCGAACGCTGATGGATCAGTACCAACGTTAACGCTGGATCATATGCGTGCGCTGGCGAAGGGTTTTGGTTTGCCGGTGAGTGCGTTTGTGGGGAAGTGATCGAGAGCAGGCGCTTTGTACCCAATCCGCGATAATGCGTCGTTTACATACAAGAACAAAGAGCTATTTATGAAAACAATTGAAGAACTACGAAACGAGCTTCTAAAAATAGGTGAGCAACTAGGGGGAGGCACAAGGCCAAACCATTACTTCTTTATCCCTGACCAACCCGATGGGGCTGCAACTCCCTATCTTGAAATTCATGGTAAAGAATATCATTTTATCGTCAGTGAAAGAGGCCTTGAGATACAGCGAAAAGTAACGCTCAGTGACGATGAAATTCTGTATTGGTTTGTGGAGAGTGCCGTGGCGGGGCTGGCCTCAACCTATGCAGCAAGCCATTCATCTGAACGAGAATTTAGAGAGGTTTATTTCAGAAGGCAATACAGTTTAATGCTCTCTATCAAACCTGAATGGGCAACAAGAAAGCGCAAAGAAATCACTGAGCTCCTCCATTCGCAAAGAAGCGAACGTGGTTAACCCAACCGGCTCGTTACATTTACTTCCCTGTTGCCCTCTCTTTTCCTGGTAATTGCCTGCAACACACCATCTGTTACTCTGGCAGGACGCAAGGGATGACAAGGAAGAGAGATGTTTAACCCAGGATTCGTTACCCGCAAAGCGCTTGCTCAGTGGAAGGATGTTCCCGCTTTTCTCCCCCAGTTCCAGTTTCATGAAAAACACCTGACGGTCATTCACACTAGCCGCCCTGAAAATATTCTGCCGATGATTGCCAGCTTTGACGTCCGGCAAGATGCCGTGATTCGGCGGTTAATGTCATTGCGTCAAATACCGCAAAAATTTCTGCGCAACCAGAAGCCACAGTCGATCGGCAACTTTGGTTTGCACAGTTTTACCCTTTTGAAGAACTCTGCATCTGAGCTCTGCTATGGCTTAAGAGGGCAATTCTGGCGTACCGATTTCGGTCTGGAAAACGTGCCGGATGCCAGTGTTTTTCAGACCCCAGCCGAGCCGGGCAGCGCGAAACTGTTGCTGCGCTACAAGGTAACGGAGCTGGCGCCCGGCAAACATGAGCTCTCTACGGAAACATTCATCTATTGTCCGGACAGACGCACTCGACTAAAAATGTCGGCTTACTGGCTGATAATACGGGCGGGAAGCGGCTGGATCCGTAAAAGGACGCTGAAGGCTGTTAAATCGAATATTGAAGGACGGGAGTCATAAGATGCTGGCTTATATCACAATAGGTACAAACAACTTTCAGCGCTCCGTGAATTTTTATGACGCAGTTTTTAACGTTCTGGGCTATTCACGTCTGCCGGCATGGACTGAAAGCTGGGCAATGTGGGGAGATGAAAATAATCCCGGCGAGGGCTTCAGCTTCTGTCTTTGTCCTCCTTTTGACCAGCAGCCCGCGACGGCGGGAAACGGGACAATGTTCGCATTCAGTGCAGATAACGCGGATCTTGTCAGACGGTTCCATGCAGCTGGCCTCCTTGCGGGAGGAACGGATGAAGGCGAGCCTGGTACGCGAAGCGCGTACGGCCCCGACTTTTATGTTGCCTATCTGCGCGATCCTGACGGGCATAAGCTCGCATGCGTTTATCAGCATTACTCTCCTGAAGCCGATAAGTTTGTAGAAAAGGAATAGTCGCTTCAATCCTTATCTACCGCCCCACCGCCACGCTCGCCGACAGCCCCGCCACCAGCTCAACCCCCTCCGGCAACCTGTCGATATGAATGCGCACCGGCACGCGCTGCGCCAGGCGCACCCAGCTAAAGGTGGGCTCGACGTCGGGCAGGCCCAGCCCGCCCGCCTCATCGTTGCTGTCCCCGATCCCATGCCCGATGCTCTCCACATGGCCCGTGATGACAGGCTCGTAACCCATCAGCACCACCTGCGCGGCATCCCCGACGCGAATATGGCGCAGCTTGGTCTCCTCAAAGTACCCCACCACCCAGAAGCTGTGGGCATCAACAATGGCGACCTTCGTCTCCCCCGCCGTCGCGTAGTCTCCGGGGCGAAGCCGCAGGTGCGTGACGTACCCCGAGACCGGCGCGCGCACGGTGGCGTGCGCCAGATTCAGCTCTGCCAGATCCAGCGCGGCCAGCGCGCCGTGATAATTGGCCGCCGCGACGTTCGCCGCGCTGCCGGTTTGCTGTAAATCCTCGCTCGAGATGGCGTTTTTAATCAGCGTGCGTCGGTGGGCCGCGTCCTGGCGCATCAGCATCTCATGGCGTTTCGACTCGACGTCCGCCTGCGCGCTGACCACCGCCAGCTTAAGCCAGCGCGGATCGATGGTGTAAAGCACATCGCCCCGGTTCACCCACTGATTGTCCCGCACGGCCACGCTGATGACCGGCCCGGAGACGTCCGGCGCAATCTGCACCACGTCCGCCCGCACGCGGCCGTCGCGGGTCCACGGCGTTTGCGCGTAGTGTTTCCACATCATAAAGGCCAGAAGCGAGGCCGCCGCGGCCGCGCTTAAGGTCAGCGCATAGCGAGCCAGTAAAGAGAGCAGTGATTTCATGACAATAACCCCAACGCGGTCAGACCCTGCATCAGCAGGAAAAAGGTGACGATCCAGGTTGAAACATCCATCAGCGGGCGAAACGGCAAGCGCCGGTAGAGCCTGCTGAGCGAGAAAAGCGCGACGAGGCCCAGCGTGCAGACCAGCGCCGCGAGGGCGACCATCAGCAGCCCCGGAATAAAAACGCCGCCGATATTGAGATCGTTAACCATGGTCTGGCCCCCGTAATGCACAGTGCAGATCCACCAGCCTGAAGACCAACTGCCGCGCGTGTTCATCTGCCGCAGGCAGTTGGCTCTCGATAACAGCGGCAATGCGTTCGCGCAAGGCGTGGCGGTCCGCGGCGTTTATCCGATGAAAAAGCGCATCAACCTCCCTGCCGGGCGGTGCGTCACTGCACCGTAAATGCATAATCGACAGCCCCAGACGCAGCGCGTGTAACAGTCGATCGAGCGCCTGCTCCGGCGCGCGCGCGCTGCGCTGCAGGCGCGGCAGCAACAGGGCGGTCCGGTCCATCATCAGGTTGATCCAGTGCGTTTCATCAACCCGCAGCGTGCCCTTCACGCTGCGGCGAATGTCGCGCTGGCAGAGGTTCAGCAGACGCGCGATGGCGCCGTCCGCCTGCACGGTTTGCAGCAGGCTCATGCTGACGACGGCAAAGCCGGTCGCGGCAAAGAGCGCAATGGCAGTGTTGGCCGCAACGGCGAAGTCTCCGCTGTAGTGCGCCCCCAGCTCGCACAGAATGGGCAGCGTCAGGGTGATGCCCATCGCCATAAACGTGGTGGGCGGACGCGCCTGAAGCGACCCGGCCAGCAGATACGCCGGGGCAAGCACCGCCACCAGCACCGGGAAATCGCTTACCTGCGGCAGCAGCGCAAAGCTGTAGAACAGGCTAATGACCACGCCCCAGAATGAGCCAACGATGTATTTCACGATGTGCGGCGCCGGGGTGTCGAAGCTGCCAAACAGCGTGCAGCAGACGCCGAGTATCGAAACCGCCGTACCGCCATCCGGCCACGCTGAGAAGATCCAGACCAGACAGCCGCTCAGGATGATGGCGAAAGCCCCCAGCGCCGTGCGGGCGGCTGTTAGGGGATCGCGATGGAAAACGTAGCCTTTCGCCGCGCGGGTTTGCACCTCCCCAAACACGGGTTTTGCACGGTGGATGGCCCCGGAAAGACGTTCGCACTGCTGCAGAAGCACGATCGCCTCCGAGAGGTAGCGGATAAAACTGACCTGCAGCGCGTCGTCAAACGTCTGCGCCTGCGCGGCATACCGATCGATGAGAAGCGCACAGCGGAGCCGCAGCGACTCTGCCGTACTGCCGGCATCAGCGCCTTCAGCGGTAAGCCAGGCCTGAACGTCGCCCATCAACGCCTGCACGTCGGCGGGCAGGGTTCCGCTCGCTGGCAGGCGATCGTGCAGTTCACAGTTGACGATAACCAGCCGCGCCAGCCGGTCGTGGATCGCTTTTCTGGCCTGTCGCACCGGGGCTGAAAGGGCAAAATCGTACGGAATATGGTGGCTGATGCCCTGCAGGAACTGCAGCGCCAGGGCCAGATGCAGAGGGCCGGAAGCCGCGTCAGGTTTGCCTGATAGGGTGTCCGCCACCCGCCCGCGCGCGGCCTGTAGCGTCTGGGATAATTTAGCGTTGAACTGGCCTGATACGCGCGCGGGCAGCACGTAGCGGTGGATCAGCGCCGCGCAGAAAATCCCAATCGCGATCTCCTGCACGCGGACGATGGCGACGTTAAAAATGCCGCCGGGATCGGACACCGCAGGAAAACCCATCAGGCTCGCGGTGTAGCCTGCCAGCACAAAGGCGTAAGCCCGGGGCGTGCGTTCCAGCAGGGAGAGCCACAGGCAGAATACGATCCAGCCCGTCAGCACCACGCTGCACAGGACTGGCGTATTTGCGAAGGCAGGCACAATCACAACGGTCGCGCTGGCACCCGCCACGGTACCGGCCAGCCGGTAGAGGCTTCTGCTCAGCGATGCGCCGACCGACGTCTGCGACACGATGTAAACCGTAATAATGGCCCACGAGGGGCGTTCGAGGCCGATCGACAGCGCAATGTAATAAGCCAGCATCGCCGCGGCAAAGCTCTTCGCAGAGTAGATCAGCGCGCCCGCATCGTTTCGCAGCGCGGCAGGGATGTGCACGGGATGAGAGAAAATGTTTTTCATGCCGGGATTATTACCGGCTTGCAGACCCGCTTAAATACTCTATTCTGTCAAAAAATACCTAAATGCTGCCAGAAACGTGAATCCTCAACCCGCTACTACGCTGTATGACCCCGACTCTACCGCCAGCCCGGCGGTGGCGCGTCATCTGGACTTCGTGGACTACGCCGCGGAAGTGCCGCTGCATACCCACCGCAAGGGCCAGCTGATTATTGCCCGATACGGTGCGGTCAGCTGTTACGCGGAAAATGACATCTGGATCGTGCCGCCGGACTGCGCCGTCTGGATCCCCGGCGGGATCCCGCACAGCGCCAGGGCGACCTGGAACGCGCATCTTAACTATCTGTTTATTGAGCCCGGCGCGGCGGCGCTGCCGGAAAGATGCTGCACGCTGGCGATCTCGCCGCTGATTAAGGAGCTGGTCGATCGTCTGACGCGCGAAGGCGTGGATTATCCCCCCGACGGCCACGTCGCCAGATTGACCCGGGTCACGCTTGACGAGCTCGCCAGCATGCCGCAGCAGAAGCTAAGCCTGCCGGTCTCAACCGATCCGAAAATTCGCGCCATGGCGGACGCGCTGGTCAGCCGTCCTGAGGACAGAAGCACCCTGAAGGACTGGGCGAAACGGCTCGCCCTCAGCGAGCGCTCGTTTGCCCGCCTGATGCAGCGCGAGACCGGGCTGAGCTTCGGGCGCTGGCGCCAGCAGCTGCATTTGATTATTGCCCTGCGGGAGCTGGCCAGCGGCGTGCCCGTCCAGAACGTGGCGGCAACGCTCGGGTATGAATCGGTGAATGCGTTTATCACCATGTTCAGAAAAGCGATGGGCAGCACGCCCGCCCATTATTTTGCCGAACGGAAAAACAGCGGCCGTTAGCCCGGCCCCTCGCTCCCCGCCGCCAGCAGCGGCACCACCACATCGCTGATGGGCACCGCAATACCGTGCTTGCGGCCGTAGCGCTGGATCACGCCGTTGCGGATATCCCACTCCATCGGGCGATCGGCCTGGCGGTCGGCCAGGATCGACGTGCCCAGATCTACTGGCGCACGCTGGAAGTTCGCCAGGATCTCCTGCGCCACGTCATCGTCCAGCTTCGCCCCTTCGGCGCGGGCAACGGCAAGCCCCTCGCGCAGGTAGGCCAGCGCAAGCTCGCTGATATCCTCGCGCCTGAACATCCCGGCGCGGCGGTTAGAAAGCACCATCAGCCCGGCGACCGCGTTTTGCAGCAGCTTGCGCCAGGCGACGGAGGCGAAATCTGTCGAGAGCTCAACCGCGCAGCGCGTACCGCGAAGCGCCTCCACCACCCGCTGCGCCTGCGGCACGTCCGGCAGGGTCAGGCGCGGTTTGGCGCGCAGCCAGACGGAGGCATCCGGCTCGCGCTGCGCCGGGAACCAGACCACCGACGGCAGCACCGTCGCGCCGTTAACCCACGGCTCAAGCTGGGCTTTTTGCTCCACGCCGTTTTGCAGGGCGCAGACCACGGTGTTTTCATCGCACAGCGCGCGCAGCCACCCGGCGCTGTCGGCGTTCTGGGTAGTTTTCACTGCGATGAAAACCAGAGCCACTGGCTGCCTGATGACGGCCGGATCGGTTAATACCGGACCGGGCACCACGGTTTCCCCCTCGTCGTGGCGCAGGCGTAATTCCGCGTGCGCGGTGCGTCCGCACAGCAGCGGCGTGCGGCCAACGTCATGCAGCACCGCGGCGATGGTGGTCCCAATTGCGCCAGGCCCAATCAGCGCAATCACTGGATTGTCAGACATGGTTAACTCCCCTTTTCGCTAAGCCTGCTAACAGTTATACCACCCTGAAAAGTGAGCGCCACGTCGTTGTCTATACTCAACACACAACAGACAACGGAGTGCGCCATGCCTTTACCCGATTTTAAGTCCTCTGAACCTTTCACCCTCGGCATCGAACTCGAGCTGCAGGTGGTTAACCCGCCGGGTTACGATCTGAGCCAGGACTCCTCCGCGCTCATCGCCGCCGTCAAAGACGACATCAAAGGCGGCGAGGTCAAACACGACATCACCGAAAGCATGCTCGAAATCGCCACCGGCGTGTGCCAGAACATCGACCAGGCGGCGGCGCAGTTCTCGGTGATGCAGCAGAGCATCCTGCGCGCGGCGGCGGAGCAGCATATCCAGATCTGCGGCGGCGGGACTCACCCGTTCCAGAAGTGGCAGCGGCAGGAGGTGTGCGACGACGAGCGCTATAACGTCACGCTGGAGCGCTTTGGCTACCTGATTTTGCAGGCGACGGTGTTCGGCCAGCACGTGCACGTCGGCTGCCGGACCGGGGACGACGCGATTTACCTGCTGCACGGCCTGTCACGATTCGTACCGCACTTTATCGCCCTGGCGGCCGCCTCGCCGTATATGCAGGGCACGGACACGAAGTTCTCCTCGTCGCGGCTCAACATCTTCTCGGGATTTCCGGATAACGGCCAGATGCCGTGGGTCAACAGCTGGCAGGAGTTCGAGGGGCTGTTCCGCCGCCTGAGTTCCACCAGCATGATCGACAGCATTAAGGATCTGCACTGGGATATTCGCCCCAGCCCGCACTTCGGCACCGTCGAGGTCCGGGTGATGGATACGCCGCTGACGCTCGGCCACGCCATTAACATCGCCGGGCTTATCCAGGCGACGTCGCACTGGCTGCTGACCGCGCGGCCCTATAAGCATCAGGAAAAAGATTTTCTGCTGTACCGCTTTAACCGTTTTCAGGCCTGTCGCTACGGGCTGGAGGGAATATTGACGGACGTGCACACCGGCGAGCACAAAACCGTGTCGGAAGACATTGCGTGGCTGCTGGAGCAGGTTGCGCCGTCGGCCGAGAAGCTTGGCGCGACGAGCGCAATCAATGAAATTGCCCTGCTGTTAAAGCAGGGCAAGAGCGAGGCGCAGCGCATGCGGGAGTTTATCGCCGACGGCGGCTCGCTGATTTCTCTGGTTCAGAAGCACTGCGAGCTGTGGGCGACGAGTCCGTAAGACCGTGGCCCCACTCGCGCAGGCGCTGGAACAGCACGAACAGCGCGGGGATAAACACAATCCCCACCACGGTCGCTACCAGCATGCCGCTGAACACCGTGGTGCCGATGATCCGGCGGCTCTGGGCACCCGCCCCGGTCGCCAGCATCATCGGCAGGACGCCGATAATGAACGACACGGCGGTCATCATCACCGCGCGGAAGCGGCGCGAGGCCCCTTCTCTTGCGGCATCGACAATCGCCATCCCGTCCATACGCCGCGCGCGGGCGAACTCCACGATAAGAATTGCGTTCTTGGCGGCGAGGGCTATCAATAGCACCAGACCTATCTGCACGTACACGTCGTTGGCATAGCCCGCCAGCCACAGCCAGACCAGCGCCCCGCCGATGGCGAACAGCACCGAGAGCATCACGCTCGCCGGGAGCGTCCAGCTCTCGTACTGGGCGACGAGGAACAGCCACGCCATCACCACGGCCGCCAGCACGATCCACATCGCCTGGTTGCCGGTCTGCTGCTCCTGATAAGACATGCCGCTCCAGGCGTAGTCGTATCCCGCTGGCAAATTCTCCGCCAGAAGCTCGCCCATCGCCGCCATCGCGGTGCTGCTGCTTACCCCTTCCGCCGCCGAGCCGCTCACCGACACGGACGGGAACTGGTTGTACTGCTGCAGGAACGGCGCGCCGACGGTCGGCGTAATGGTGACGAGGTTGCTCAGGCGCACCCGCTCGCCGCTGTTGCTGCGCACGAACAGTTCGCTGATTTGCCCGGCGCGCTCGCGCCACTGCATCTCGTTCTGCATCACCACGTGGTAGACGCGGTTGTTGACGCTGAAATCCCCGGCGCGCGTGCCGCCAAAGGCGGTTTGCAGGCTGCTGAAGATGCGCGACACCGGCACGTCGAGGCGCGCGGCGCGCTCGCGGTCAACGGTCAGCGTCAGCTGCGGCACGTTGCTGCTCCAGGTGGTGAACACGCGGCTCAGCTGCGGGTGCTGGTTGGCTTTCGCCAGCACCTCACGCGTCACGCGCTCCAGCTCCGCCGGGCTCTGCCCCGCCTGCGCCTGGATGCGCAGGTCGAAGCCGGAGGCGTTGCCCAGCCCCGGCAGCGTCGGCGGGGCAAAGGTCATGATGGTCGCTTCCGGCAGGGCCAGCAGCTGGCGCTGCAGGGTACCCATCACCTCGTCCAGCGGCGGACGCTCGCTCCAGTCCTTGAGCATGATGGAGATAAACCCGCCGTTGGAGGCGCTGGTGCCGTTGAGAATGTTAAATCCGGAGACCTGAATCACGTCCTCCACCGCCGGATTTTTTGCGATGAGTTCGCGCGCCGTGGTCATCACCGCTTCGGTGCGCTCCAGAGAGGCCGCCTCCGGCAGCTGAACGCTGGCAAAGAAGTAGCCCTGATCCTCCTGCGGCAGGAAGCCTTTAGGCATCGACGTAAAGCTGAACGCCACCACGGCCGCCGCGCCTGCGGTGGCCAGCAGCGCCAGCCACGGGCGAAGGTTGAAGACAGTCACGATGCGGGTGTAGACGCCACGCGTGGCCTCCAGCCCCCGGTTGAACCCACGGAAAATCGCCGCGGGCTGCGCCGGGCGCGGGCGCAGCAGCATCGCGCACAGGGCGGGCGTCAGGGTCAGCGCCACCAGGCTTGAGAGCGTCACGGCCGTCGAGAGCGTCACCGCGAACTGGCGGTACAGCTCGCCGACAATCCCCGGCAGCAGCGCCACCGGCACAAACACCGCCAGCAGCACCAGCGTCGTGGCGATGACCGGCCCGGCGATCTGGCGCAGCGCCAGCGCGGTCGCCGCCGTGCGGCTCTGCCCTTCCGCCATCAGCGTTTCGACGCTCTCCACCACCACGATGGCGTCATCCACCACCATGGTCAGTGCCAGAATAATGGCGAACAGGCTGAGCGTGTTGGCGGAGTAGCCGAGCGTATAGAGCACCGCGAAGGTGCCCACCAGCGATACCGGAATGGCGAGCGCGACAATCAGCGTCGCACGCCAGCTTTGCAGGAACAGGGACACCACGACCACCACCGCCAGCATCGTCAGCGCCAGCGAGACGCCGATCTCTTTAATGGTGGCGGCCACAAAGGAGGTGGTGTCGAATTTCACCTCGTAGACCAGGTCGTCCGGGAAGCGCGTCGAGAGGCGATCCAGCTCCGCGCGCACCGCGTCGGCCACGCGCAGGGCGTTGGCGGACGGCGTCGGGTAGATGCCGAGGTAGGCGGAGTCGTGCCCGTTCAGCTGCGCGCCGGAGCTGTAGCTGCGCGAGCCGAGCTCGATGGTGGCGACGTCCTTCAGGCGCACCAGCTGGCCCATCTCGCCCGCGCGGATGATGATGTCGGCAAAGTCTTCGGCCTGGCTTAAGCGCCCCAGGCCGTTGATGGTCAGGGTCTGCTGCTGGCCGTTAAACACCGGCGGCGTGCCGACCTGGCCTGCCGCCCCCTGCACGTTCTGTTCGCGCAGCGCCTGCGCCACGTCGTCGGTGGTGACGTTCAGGGCGTTCATGCGGTCCGGACGCAGCCAGATGCGCATGCTGTAGTCGCGCGCGCCAAACATCTGCACCTGCCCGACGCCCGGCAGACGCGACAGCGCCTCGCGCACCTGGGTGCTGGCGTAGTTACTCACAAACAGCGGCGTGTGGGTATTTTCCGGTGAGTAAAGACTTACCCCCATCATCAGGTTGGTGGCACGCTTGCGCACCTGCACGCCGTTTTGCTGCGCTTCGGTCGGGAGCTGCGCCACGGCCTGCGAGACGCGGTTCTGCACGTCGATGGCGGCGAGGTCCGGATCGGTGCCCGCCGCGAAGGTGATGTTCAGGCTATACGAGCCTTCGTCCGAGCTGGTGGACTCCATGTAGAGCATGTGATCCACGCCGTTCAGCTGGGTCTCCAGCGGCGTGGCGATAGCCTCCGCCACGTCAGCCGAGCTGGCGCCCGGCCAGCTGGCAGACACATTCACCACCGGCGGCGCGATCTGCGGGTACTGCTCCACCGGGATAATCCTCAGCGCAATGGCCCCCAGCAGGGTGATGACAAGCGCAATCACCATCGCGAAGCGCGGGCGTTTGATGAAAAACGTCAGCATGATGGCTCCTTAATTCAGTATCTGGACGGCCGCGCCGCGCTGCACGCGCTGCGCGCCGTCAGTAATCGCTCGCTCACCGGGCTTCACGCCGGAGGTAATCCGGAACTGCTGGCCGATCTGTCCGGCGACCTTCAGCGGGCGCATTTCGGCTTTGCCGTCGGCGTTAACCACCCAGGCAAAGAACCCGTCGCCGTTCTGCTGGACCGCCGCGGCGGGCAGGGTCAGAGCCGGCTGCTCGCTGGCCGGGCGCAGCGTCACGTTCACGCTGCCGCCGGGCAGCAGCTGATGGCGCGGGTTGGCAAACTCGGCGCGCAGCATCACGCTGGCGGTGCGCGGATCGATGCGGTTGTCCACGGACGTCAGCTCGCCGCTGACGCGCTGGCCGTTGCTGTCAATGAACGTCTGCCAGGCCTGCTTCATGGCGCTGATATCCGCATGCTGTCCGGCTTTGGTGGCAAACGCGCCCTCTTCCAGCGCAAAGGCGATGCGGATGGGATCGAGCTGCACCACCTCCACCAGCACGCCGCTGGCAGGGTTGACCAGGCTGCCGACGTGGAACCGGCTGTGCCCCACGCGACCGTCAATCGGCGAGGTGATGCGGGTGTAGTTCAGGGTGACATTACGGGTTTCGAGACGGGCTTTGGCCTGCTCCAGCGCCGCGCTGGCGACGTCGCGCTGCATGCGGGCGTTGTCCACGTCGTGACGGCTAATGGCGTTGCTGCTGCCCAGGCTTTCAAAGCGGGACAGCTGCTGCTGCGCCTGGCGCAGCGTGGCTTCGGCGCTTCTCACCTCAGCCTGCGCCAGACGCAGGGCGGCGCGCGGCTCGGCGTCGTCCAGTTCGAACAGCAGGTCGCCTTTTTTCACGTACTGCCCGTCGCGGAAGTGGATTTTGGCGATCGCGCCTTCGGTACGCGCGCGCAGCTCAACGGTGTGGATGGCTTCGATGCGGCCCGGGATCTGGCGCTCGGCGGCGTGGGCGGTCTGCTCCACGGTGGCGACGCGAACGGGGATGGCGGCAGCGAATGCGGGTTGCAGGGTGCAGGCGAGGAGCGCGAACAGGAGTGGGAGTTTCATGGGAGTACCTCAGCGTTGTTTCTCCCCTCACCCCGGCCCTCTCCCCAAAGGGGCGAGGGAGAAAACCGAGCAGCCCCTTCACCTCAGAGCAGAGGGAGAAAACCGGGCGGTCCCCTCTCCCCTTAGGGGAGAGGGATAGGGTGAGGGGTAAGGTTTTGGTTATGCAGCCTTACGGAACCTGCGGGTCAGTCGCTTCTCGATTTCGACGACGAAGAACATCACGCCCGCTACCGCCAGGGTCACAAACCAGTAGCGCAGCGGCAGGGCTTCGGTGCCGAACAGCATCTGCATCAACGGCAGGTAGATAATCGCCGCCTGGAGCAGGAACAGCACGCCCGTGACCAGCCAGATCCCTTTGTTCGCCAGCAGGCCGCGGTTCAGGGAGAACCCTTCGGTGTTGCGGCAGTTAATCATGTACACCCACTGGGCGCAGACCAGCATCTGCAGCAGCACGGTGCGGATGAACTCCGCGCTGTGGCCGCGCGGGGCCAGCCAGGCTTCCAGCGCAAAGGCGGCGATGGCAATCATGGTGCCGACGAAGGCCACGCGCCACACGGCGTAGGCGTCCATCACGTGCTGCCCGGTCTGGCGCGGCGGACGACGCATGATGTTGCGCTCGGCGGCCTCAAAGGCCAGGCCGAAGGAGAGCGTGGCGGAGGTGGCCATGTTCATCCACAGAATCAGCACCGGCGTCAGCGGAATGATATTCCCCGCCAGCAGCGCAATCACAATCAGCAGCCCCTGCGCGAGGTTGGTCGGCATGATGAACAGAATCGTCTTCTTCAGGTTGTCGTAAACGCGACGCCCCTCTTTCACCGCGCTGGCGATGGTGGCGAAGTTATCGTCCGTCAGGACCATGTCCGCCGCTTCTTTGGTCACTTCCGTGCCCTTGATGCCCATCGCGATACCGACGTCAGCCTGACGCAGCGCCGGGGCGTCGTTCACGCCGTCACCGGTCATGCCGACGATTTCGCCTTTGTCCTGCAGCGCTTTCACCAGGCGCAGCTTATGCTCCGGGCTGGTACGGGCGAAGATGTCATACTTCACCGCCGCTTCCGCCAGCGCGGCGTCGTCCATTTTCTCCAGCTCGTAGCCGGTGACCGCCTGCTCGCTGTTGGCGATCCCCAGCATCTGGCCGATGCTCATCGCCGTCTGCGGGTGATCCCCGGTGATCATCTTCACGCGGATCCCCGCCTGCTGGCAGGCGTTAATCGCATCAATGGCTTCCGGACGCGGCGGATCCATCATCCCGGCGATACCGAGGAAGATCAGGCCGTGGCTCAGGTCGTCGTGCGTCAGTTCCTGCTCGCCGTTCGCTGGCTTAAACGCCGCGGCGACCATGCGCAGCCCCTGACGCGCATAGCGCTCCATCTCGGTTTCCCAGTACGCGCGGTTGAAGGCTTCCGCACCGTTGCGGGTCTGCTGCTGCGCGCACAGGGCGAAAATGACGTCCGGCGCGCCGGTGATCAGGATCTGCTCCTCACCGCCAATCTGGTAGTGGGTGCTCATGTACTTGTACTGCGAGTCGAACGGGATTTTGTTAACCAGCGTGGTCATGACCGGCTCAAGGCTGGCCTTCGCCGCCAGCACCTTCAGCGCGCCCTCGGTTGGGCCACCGGTGATGCCCCACAGGCCGCGCTCGTCCTGGATCAGCTGGCTGTCGTTGCACAGGTCGATGGTGCGCAGGTAGTGCTCCAGCACGGTGCCCGGCTGGATGTGGACCGGCTCATCGCTGCCTTCCAGGTAGATGTTGCCCACCGGCTCGTAGCTGTTGCCGTCCACGCGGTAGCAGGCGTCAGCGGTGATAATGGCTTTAACCGTCATCTCGTTCATGGTCAGGGTGCCGGTTTTATCCGAACAGACCACGGTCATCGCGCCGAGCGTTTCCACCGTCGGCAGCTTGCGGATAATCGCCCGCTTGCGCGCCATCGCCTGCACGCCCAGCGAGAGGATGATGGAGATAATCGCCGGCAGACCTTCCGGCACGGAGGCCACCGCCAGGCTAATCAGGGAGAGCAGCAGCTCGCCCATCGGGATCTCGCGGAACACCAGGCTGAAGACAAACAGCGCGGCCATCATCGCCAGAATAATGGCGAAGATCGCTTTACCCAGCTTGTCCATCTGAACCAGCAGCGGCGTGCGGTGCTTTTCGATACCCGCCATCATCTGGTTGATGTGGCCGAGCTCCGTATCCTTACCGGTCGCGGTGACCACGCCGACGCCGCCGCCCGCGCTTACGGTCGTCCCGGAGAAGACCATATTGGTGCGATCGCCCAGCGGCAGTTCGCCGCTCAGCGGATTAATATGTTTATCCACCACGGTGGATTCACCGGTCAGAATCGCCTCTTCCACGCGTAAATTATGCGCTTCGATTAAACGCATATCCGCCGGAATACGATCTCCCGCGCGTAATACAATAATATCGCCCGGGACTATTTCAGTTGTGGGTAGAGTTTCGTGATTGCCGTTACGAATAACGCGCGCCTCGCTGGAGAGCATATTGCGAATACTCTTCAGGGATTTTTCCGCGTTGCTTTCCTGAATATGGCCAATTAAAGCATTGATTACCGCCACGCCCAGAATAACCAGCGTATCAACCCAGTGGCCCATTATTGCTGTTAATACGGCGGCGGCCAGCAGGACATAAATCAGCACATCATTAAAATGGGCCAGGAAACGCAGCCAGGCGGGTTTGCCTTTTTTCTCCGGCAGCGCGTTCGGCCCTGTTTTTTGCAGACGCGCCTGCGCCTCTGCACGATCCAGACCGCTGGCCTGGCTCTGCGTGTGGGTGAGCACCTGCTCTACGGTCTGCTGGTATGCCAGCCCGCCGGAAGGCGGCACGTTTGGGGACACTTTTTTTTCGGTCATCGTATTTTTCCTTCAACATCCGGTGAACAGAAGCCTGAATTCCTTTCTGGCTAAATAAATTCATTTTTAAGTCTTGCGGGTAAAATTGATCTACCGCAATATAGTGACTTCTCGGTTATTCAAAACTGATTAAAACTATTTCGATGGCCTGATTTTTACAAAATATTTCTAAACCAACACTAAACGAGGGGGAACCATGTGGGGTATTTATCGCGGACGCCGACTGGTGTTATACGTTATCGCGGCCATTGTTATTGCCACGTTAATTGGTTATAGCACCTATACATTTGTAAAATTATTTTCCTGACAAAGACATTTATTTACATAACGCGATATTAATATAAATGCCGGGTCGTATTTTGTTATTTATTCCCCAAATAATATCTTCGTTTTATTCAATAACGTCTTAGTCGCTGATATTGCTTTACGTTACAGGATGCCGGACAATGACATTTTTAACTGACGATTAACATTACGATGAAACACCCGTTAGAATCGCTGCTTACGGCAGGCGGCATTTTATTGCTGGCCCTGCTCTCCTGTCTGCTGTTGCCCGCGCCGTCGCTGGGTCTGGTGCTGGCGCAGAAGCTGGTTCAGACCTTTCACATGGTCGATCTGAACCAGCTTTACACCATTTTGTTCTGCGTGTGGTTTTTACTGCTGGGTGCCATCGAATTCTTCGTGCTGCGTTTCGTCTGGCGCCGCTGGTTTTCACTGGCGTCGTAAGCCAATAAAAAAGCCGGGTGGCGACTTCGCCTTACCCGGCCTGTGATGGCAATTTTTGTGACCCGCCAGGGCGGAAAACAGCTCAGTGCGCCTGACTGTGGTTCTCCTTGCGGTACGCACCAGGCGGCTGGTTGAACGTGCGGGTGAAGATACGGGTAAACGTCTGCTGCGAGTCAAACCCGTAACGCAGGCAGATGTCGTACACCCGAGCGTCGGATTCACGCAGATCGCGCGCCGCCAGCAGCAGCTTGCGCTCACGGATATAACGCCCCAGGCTCTCCCCTTTGTACTGCATAAACAACCGCTGCAGGTGCCACTTCGAGTAGCCCGCGTGGCGGGCAATCTCTTCTATACGTAATGGCTGGTGCAGATTGTCGTCGATCCATTCGACGATAGTGTCGATGACTTGAGCGGAAATGGTCATGCTGCTGTCCCCCTCTGCTTCTCGCTTAAACATTATTCCCACCACGCGCGAAAGGTTTGCGTGGCGTCATTCACCCGGACGGGCTCGCCCAGCGCCGGTGTCAGTAGCCGATAGTTTTTATCCTTGCTGGCTTTAGCCAGCTGGATCAGCGGATCGTTCCACGTATGTTTCGCCAGCACGAATCGTCCGTTATGCCCGGGCACTACGGCTTTCGCGTTCAGATCCACCGAGGCCTGCGCCGTTTCCTCCGGCAGCATGTGGATGTACTTCCAGTCCTGGTCGTACTGGCCGTTTTCCATGATGGCAACATCCACGCCATCAAACTGCTCGCCGATGGCCTTAAAGTGCGGGCCGTAGCCGGAATCCCCGCTGTAATAAACCTTCCGATCTGGCGTGACGAACATAAAGCTGCCCCACAGGGTTCGATCGCGCTTGATGCCGCGCCCGGAGAAGTGACGCGCCGGCAGAACATGCACCGTCAGTTCATCGCTGATGCGTACCGACTGGTTCCAGTCGCGTTCGTCAATAATCTCAGGCTTCATCCCCCAGTAGCGCAGATGGGATCCCACGCCCAGCGGCGTCACCACGCGCTTCACCTTCGGCAGTAGCGCCCGGATGGTGGCGTAATCCAGATGATCGTAGTGATCGTGCGAGATAATCAGCAGGTCGATTTCCGGCATGCTTTCAGCGCGCCACGGATATTCCCCGGCAAAGGCTTTATTCAGAAACGAGAACGGCGCGGCATAGTTGCCGAGCACCGGGTCAATCAGGATGCGTTTGCCCGCGAGCTGCAGGTACCACGAGGAGTGGCCGAGCCACACCAGGGTGTCCTGCTCCAGCGGCAGGCTCGCAAGATCGGTTTTCACCAGCGGCAGCGGCTGGGCCGGGCGCGCGTTTTCGGTTTTTTTGGTCAGAAAATCCCACGTCGCGACCAGCATGTTTTTGTCGCCGTTATAGCCCGGCGTCGGCAGCGTATTGTGGAATTTCCCGTCGCGATACTGGGGAGAGGCCTCCACTTCAGTGAGCTGCTCACCCTGCGGCGGCTGGCCGAATCCGGCATTCAGAACAAACGGTAAACTCGCAGCTGAAGCAATAATCATGATTAACACCACGCAGATGAAGAGAGGTTTTTTCATATCCAGACCCGAAAACGCGCCCCATCCGATAGTTTGCGCGGGGTAAACTTGATTATGAGTGAGTAAGCACTCATTATAGATATGATGATAAAGTCGTCAAGACGTTTTCGATCTTTGACATTCCGCGTTGCAGCGTGTCAAAGCACGTGTTTCAATCAGGGTTTTTATAATTGACAGGGGGAAAAATTTAGTGGCACGTCCGAAGAGTGAAGATAAAAAACAGGCCTTACTGGAAGCCGCAACGGTGGCGTTTGCACAGTCAGGTATTGCCGCCTCAACGTCGTTAATCGCCCGTAACGCGGGCGTCGCCGAAGGGACCCTGTTTCGCTACTTTCCCACTAAAGACGATCTGCTGAATGCCCTCTATCTGCACCTGAAGCAGGATCTCTGCCAGGCCATGCTGGCAAACCTCGATCGCACCATCACGCTGCCCAAAGAACATACCCGCAATATCTGGAACAGCTACGTGGACTGGGGTATTCGTAACCCCGTTTCTCATGCGGCTATCCGCCAGATTGGCGTCAGTGAAAAGCTGAGCGCCGAAACCGAACAGGCGGTGAAAGAGATGTTCCCGGAACTCCATGAACTGTGCCGCCGCTCGGTGCGTCAGGTGTTTATGTCAGATGAATTTAAAACCTTTGGCGATGCGCTTTTCTTATCGCTGGCCGAATCCACGATGGAATTTGCCACTCGCGACCCTTCCCGCGCCGTTGATTTTAAAGCGCTCGGTTTTGAAGTGATGTGGCGCGGGCTGGCCCAGGAAGAGAGCGATGGACAGTAAATCCTTGCAGGAGCACGCAATGCGCGTGGCCCTTGAGTTGCCCTTCACCGAACACTGCTGGCCGTTTGGGCCGGAGTTTGACGTGTTTAAAGTGGGCGGAAAGATTTTCATGATCGCCGCGGTCGCGCACGGGCGACCGCACGTCAGCCTGAAGTCAGACCCGGAGAAATCGCTGTTAAATCAGCAGATCTATCGCGGGATCGAGCCAGGCTACCATCTGAGTAAAAAGCACTGGATTTCCCTTTACGGCACCGACGACGTGACGCCGGAACTGGTTACCGACCTCATCCGTGATTCCTGGAATCTGGTGGTGGATAAGCTGCCGAAAAAAGACCAGAAGTGGATCCGTCCGGTCTGATTGTTCGTCTGAGACGAACAGATTAAGCGCTCGAATTGCACTTATCTTTTTCCGCGTCCCGCTGTAATCTGCTTTCCTTTCGCGCCCGCGAGCGGGCGAATTTCATCACCAGGAGTTGTTATGGATATCATTTCTGTCGCCCTGAAACGCCACTCTACCAAGGCGTTCGACGCAAGCAAAAAACTGACCGCGGAAGAAGCGGAAAAAATCAAAACCCTGCTGCAGTACAGCCCGTCCAGCACCAACTCCCAGCCGTGGCACTTCATTGTAGCCAGCACCGAGGAAGGAAAAGCGCGCGTGGCGAAATCCGCTGCGGGCACCTATGTATTCAACGAACGCAAAATGCTGGATGCTTCCCACGTGGTGGTGTTTTGCGCGAAAACCGCGATGGATGACGCCTGGCTGGAGCGCGTTGTGGATCAGGAAGAGGCCGATGGCCGTTTCAACACGCCGGAAGCCAAAGCCGCAAACCATAAGGGCCGCACCTACTTCGCCGACATGCACCGCGTGGATCTGAAAGATGACGACCAGTGGATGGCGAAGCAGGTTTACCTGAACGTCGGCAACTTCCTGCTCGGCGTGGGCGCGATGGGTCTGGACGCGGTACCAATTGAAGGTTTCGACGCCGCTATTCTCGACGAAGAGTTTGGCCTGAAAGAGAAAGGCTTTACCAGCCTTGTGGTAGTACCGGTTGGGCACCACAGCGTGGAAGATTTTAACGCCACGCTGCCGAAGTCTCGCCTGCCGCTGAGCACGATTGTCACTGAGTGCTGATCTTCTCTGGCACGCTGGGTTCCGGCGTGCCTGTTTTCAATACCGCATACTCCCGTTGTGTATAGATGCATCCGTTAGCAGGCAAATTATTTGTAACAGCATAGAAATACCTATATCGGAAATTTCGCATACAATTTTATAATTAATAATTACGTTCTTTTATGTGATATCAACCAGTTACAGCCTCTCAGCACTCCAATCAATAACCCTCAAAAATATATCCATTTATTTTTTGTCACATTCACGTTAATTATTCCCTTCTGGTGCCGCATTAATTAATGCGCATTTTGTATGAATTGTTACATGTCCATTTTTGGAATCGGGGTTTTGCATGTTTTTATATGCACCCATTTCGCATTAAAAGAAATGGAAACACTTTTTCAAGGAATTACAAGGATAGATATATGAAAAATAAAAGTGCAGTGAGCACTCAGCCTAATACAAAGGTATTACACGCTAAACTGGCGCCGACCTGTTTTGCGACCATGCTTGCACTGGGCATGATCATGCCAGCTCAGGCTGCCATCGTGGCAGGTAATACCGATAAACCGGCCATTCATACGGATGCAAGTGGCGCTACCATTGTTGATATCAACAAGGCGAGCGCAGGTGGGGTTTCCCATAACGTTTATTCCGAATTTAACGTCGACAGCAACGGCGTGATCCTGAATAACAGCGGCACGGCAACCAACACCCAATTAGCAGGCCAGATCAATGGCAACGCTAATATGGCCGGCGGCAGCGCTAAGGTGATCCTGAACGAAGTACGTTCATCCGATCCGAGCCAGCTGAACGGCATGGTCGAAGTGGCAGGCCAGTCCGCACAGGTGATTATCGCCAACCCATCAGGCATCACCTGTGACGGCTGCGGCTTTATCAATACCAACCACGCTACGCTGACCACCGGTACAGCCACCTATGATAACAAGGGTAATGTTAGCGGTCTGGATGTGAGCAAAGGCCAGGTGACCATCACCGGTAAAGGGATGGATACCCGCTCTACGCAGTACACCGACATTATTGCCCGTTCAGTGAAGGTCAATGCGAAAGTTCAGGCTAACGAACTGAATATCGTCACGGGTAACAACCACATCGATAAATATGGTCGCGTGCAGAAGAAGTATGACAGCAGCAATGCCCCTGACGTAGCGCTGGATGTGTCTGCGCTGGGCTCCATGTACGCGAATAAAATCTATATGGAAGGCACTGACGCCGGCGTTGGCGTGCATATCGATCGTGCTGACCTGACGGCATCCGACACGCTGTCAATCAACGTTGAGGGTGTGGTCGAAAACAACGGGGGACATATCAGCGGTAAAAATGCAGCTACCGTAATGGGAAGTGATGTCCTGAACCATAACGGTCAGATTACCTCTGAGGGTATGGTGTCCGTTACCGCAGACAACACCCTGGACAACACTAACGGCGTCATTAAAGCCGCGATGGTGAATGTTTCCGGCAAAAATACCGTTAACAGCCATGGTTCCATTCAGGGCAGCCAGAATACCTTTATTACCGCTGACTCGCTGGACAACCGCGACGGTGAAATTCTCAGCAATGGCGATTTGACGATCGGCCGCGCCTCCTGGAATTACAACGCGCAGGGCGTGAATAATACCCATGGCCGCATTGTTGCTAAAGATGCCCTCAACGTAGATGCTGCCAGCCTGAACAACTCCGCTGGCCGCGTAGAAACCAACGGTGCGATGAGCGTCAATGTCGACACGCTGACGAACGACAACGGTCTTATTTCCGCCGGGAACGGCTGGAACATGATCAACGCCTCCATGCTGAATAACGATAACGGTGTGATTCAGTCTCTGGGGTCTGACAGCCAGCTTCAGGTGAGCGGCAACAACATGCTCTCTAACCGCAATGGTTCAATCCACAGCGACGGCTCTGTTTCAATCAATGGCGCGCTGGATAATATGTCCGGCACCATCGCAGCCGAAAAAGACCTCTTTATGTACGGCACGTCTTACTATTCTGACCTTGCCAGTAAGATGGAAGCAGGCGGCAATATCGACATGACCGTGACCGGTACGTTCCAGAACGCCGGAACCCTCAAGGCGGGTCAGGATATGATGTTAACCATCGGTTCTAATGGCTGGAATAGCTATGGCGGCCCGGCGCAGAACAGCGGTTCCATCGCGGCTGGCGGTCGCCTGGCGCTGCAGATGAACAGCAGCCAGTTCGACAACAGCGGCGACATTACCGCTAATCAGATGGATCTTCAGCTGGCAGACCTGTCCAACAGCGGCTCGATCGCCAGCAAGAATGACATCAACCTGAACACCACTAGCCTGGAAAACCGGGGTAACGGTACGCTCGTCGCAGACCATAACATCAACATTACCGCCTCTTATCTGATGACCGATGCAGGCAGCCAGATTGCTGCCGGTTCTGATGCCATGCTGTTTGTCATGAACAATCTGGACAACAGCGGTGATATCCGTGCGGCGCATGACATTAATCTCAACGTAATGGGCAGCTACGGCTGGTCTCAGAGTACCGCCTATAACTACGGCACGATGACTGCGGGTAATAAACTCAACGCACAGATGGACCGTGTCAACCTCATTAACGGCGGTACGCTGTCTGCTGATAACGGTATTACCCTGGTCAGCAACTACCTGACCAACAGCGGTAACATCACCAGTGCAAGTGATATTACGCTGAATACTGCCAGCGGTATTAACAACGAAGCCAGCGGTAATATTACCGGCGATCGCGTTTCCACCACAGGTTATGTTAATAACATGGGCGTAATTAACGAGACCGGTGCAGCAAATCAAGACAACGGTAATAACAATAACACTGCTGATGACAACAATACCAAACCAGATTCAGATACCACAGCGGATAATAGTGGAAATACCACTGTTAAGCCAAACGGGACACCTGAAGGTAATGGCGTTTGGGAAAACGGCGTTGTCTATTATCCGGGCGATCTGTATTACGGGTATGTCATTCAGGATATCGTTTATTACCCTGGCGGTTACTCCATTTATACCGCGTAATCATTTGATGTAAACCAAAGCCCCATTCCTGGAATGGGGCTATCTATTTTTTCGCTATATTCAGGATCCTTCGCGGTCCATAAAGTTATTTACATGACTAATTATCGATCTGGCCTCGTTCTGCTATCACTGCTCGCGTCACTTCCCGACACTGTACATGCTGAACCGGCCACCACTCAGCAGCAGGATCAGGCGAGGCACGAACAGCTTGCACCGCCTGGGAAGTCAGTCCTTTCATCAGAAGGCATGCTCGCAACTGATGCGCTTGCTCTGCCACATGAGACAGTGTGCTACGACATTCAGCATCTGAACATCGACAATACGCAGTCGCTTCCTCACTGGCTCACTTTTCGCGATATCATTCGTCAGGCTGAGAATAACTGTATCGGCGTGAAGGGAATTAAAGCCATACATACGGCCGTGCAGAATCGATTAATATCCCACGGATTTATTACCACCCGCGTATTAATACCGGAGCAAAATTTGCACAAGGGAACGTTAACCCTGCGAATTCTGCCTGGACGCGTCAGTGATGTCATTATTCAGGATGAAAGCGGCCTCCCCGTTCATCGCTGGAATAACGTCCCACAAGGGCCGGACGATCTCCTCGATTTACGCGGTCTGGAACAGGGGCTGGAAAACCTGCAGCGTATTCCCGGTTCGCAGGCCAGTATTCGTCTGGTGCCGGGGGAGAATCCTGGCGATACGCGCGTTGAGATCAAGCGCGACCAGCGTAAAGCCTGGCGACTGGGCAGCTGGTTTGATGATTCCGGTAGTAAATACACCGGACGGTACCAGGGGGGCCTGGCGCTGTATCTGGATAACCCCACCTCGCTCAACGATATGTTTTATGCCGCGTATGGCGGTGGTTTCAAGAATGAAAACGGCAAGCGTAACGATAATACCTCGGCGTTTTACTCCGTTCCCTGGGGATACTGGGCGCTGGAACTTTATGCCAGCCAGTACAGAACGACGCAGACTCTCCATAGCGGTGATTTTAACTACCGGTACAGTAGCGATGAAAAGTTAATGACCGCCGCGCTTAACCGCGTGGTTTACCGCAGCGCGAGCCAGAAAACCACGCTGGGCTTTAAAGGGATCAAGCGGGATTCCCGCTACGATCTTAACGACGTGGAAGTGGAGGTTCAGCACCGGGACACCAGCAGCTGGCAGCTCAGCCTGGAACATTTAGCCTATCTTCCCTTCGGTCAGCTTACGGCAAGCCTCGGTTATCAACATGCCGCACCGTGGTTTGGTGAAGAACCCGATGCTGAAGAGATGGTGGGCAGTGCCGACGCGCAGGCGCGCATTATTACGCTGAGTGCAGACGGTACTTTCCCGTTCAAACTGGGCAAGTTCGCCCTCAGCTATGAACCGCATTTCAAGCAACAGACCACTCCGGACAGGCTGACCCAGCCCGATAAGTTCACCATCGGCAACCGCTGGACGGTGCGCGGCTTTGACGGAGAGTCCTCGTTGTATGCCGACAAAGGCTGGTATCTGCGTAATGATATCAATCTAAATCTGCCGGTATGGGGAATGCAGCCGTATATTGGCGCAGACTATGGCGAAGTCAGCGGCTCAGAAAATGATTACTGGAGCGGGGAGCACATTGCCGGTGCGGTCGCAGGCATACGTGGGGTAAAAGGCCACCTGGGTTATGACCTTTTTGCGGGTGTGCCACTGGCAAAACCGGATGAGATGCATACCAGTCCCGTCACGCTTGGATTTTCGGTGCAATGGCAGTACTGACACTGAAAGTCTAAGAATGGACGCAGGAGCGTTAGCCCCTGTCGGAGGGGGTAAATACAATCATGATTTACCCTCTTCAGGCTCTAATGAACACGCTGACATCCTCTTTGATTACGCTGGCAAATATATTGCTAAAAGCCCGCACGATACGCGTGCTGATACTGTCCACTTTCAGCCTTTACTGGCTGGTGCTACTACATATCCCCTGGCCTAACAACGGAGATTACGGCATGAACCTGCCGATGAACCTGCTGAGCTGGGGCATTATCTCACTGCTGGGTTTGATGGTTTGGCTATTACAGCGGGAAAAAACGGTGCGCTTCACCCCTACCGGTTTGCTGATGCTGGCTAGCGCGATGCTGTTTACCGTTCCGGCTTTCTGGTCACCGCACGAGGCCTTACCCATCGCTCTACCGAGGCTTGTCGGCATCTGGGGCGGAGCGTTGGTTTATATCACGCTTCTGCAGCAACCCATTCGCGAAAATGAAACCGTTGCCCTCTTTTACCTGTTGGCCGCCGCAGCTGTTATTGAGTGCACCCTCTCTCTGGCCGGGTTTTACTGTCCGCAATATTTGCCTTTTCCCCTCAATTCGCTGGCGGAAATATATGACGGGTACGCGCCCGGCGTCTTTCAACAGCTCAACGTGACCGCCTCGTTTCTCGCGACCGGGCTTGCCGCCCTGCTCTATCTTCTTGCCGATACGCGGCGCGCGCTTTATCTGCCGCAAGCCGAGCGTGTGCGGTTCGTGGCTATCAGCGTCGCCATTATCGTGATAACGGCGACGCTGGTGCTCTTCCATTCCCGTATTGGCTGGATTGGCGGGTTAACGTCGATAGTCTGCGCATCGGTGCTGTTCGCACAGGCACGTTTTCGACACCGCACTACACGCTGGCGGCGCACGCTGATAATCCTGCAGCCGGTGCTCGGCGGTCTGCTCGGCACGGCGATACTTCAGCAGTCGGTTGTGGAATCGCTCCTGCATGAAGGCTCTAACCAACAGCGCTGGCTGACCCTGGCGTACACGCTGCGCATGATCGGCGTCCACCCCTGGCAGGGCTGGGGGCTGGGGATGTTCGAATCAGCATTTCAGCACTTTATGGCCGCATTACCCGGTGACAACCCGAGCCGCGAAATGATGCAACACCCACACAATGAGACGCTGTTTATCTGGGCGGAGGGCGGCGTGATGGCGCTGGCGGGCGGGCTGTGTCTCCTGTGGGGCTGGATAATTCTTTTCCTGAGGCGAAAAAGCCTGTGGCAGTGGGCGGCACTGCTCACCACCTTGCCGATTTTGCTGCACACTCAGGTGGAATTTCCACTCTATTATTCCGTGGCGCACTATTTTGCCATTCTGATTTTAATGGCATCGGCAGACGGAAAACTCCGCACACTTCAGGTTCGCAGTACGCGATTATGTTGGCCGCTGGTGCTCATCGCACTGTATGGCTTAGTGCTTTCTGCACAGCTTTTTTTCGCCAGCGTTGTGCTGGGTAATTTTGAGACGGGCAGACTTGCTTTCCCTGAGAGCATTACCGGTTTACACGTGCCGGGACTCATGCAGATGCGCTATCAGCGTGACCTTAGCCAACTCCATTTGTGGCATTTCAACCAGGCGGGCGATATTGATGAACTGGAAAGATATGCCACAGAAAATGGCGAGTGGATTAGATGGCATATGGAAGAAGATGCCTGGAACGATGAGGTTAATATCTTATTATTTTTAGATCGTAAGATTGAGGCAGATAAATTAAAAAAACAGGCGCATCGGTTAATGCCGTGGGACGATCGCTTTAAACCATAGAGGGTAAAAATATATTCAGCCGCGCTTGTCACCTTGTTTTTTATACGGAAAGAAAAGACTTAAACAGAATTTTCCGTAATCCATCCTGTGAAAAATTGCCAAGGAAAATCAAGATGCTATGCAGTTTGCATGTTAATAAATAAAAACCAAGGGGCTCCTGATCGTAGGCTGCAAATCGACACGCCGCTGGAGATTGAGATCAATGAGAAAAGGGTGTTGGAAGTGCTGACTAAGCAATAAATAAACGATGCCCGTTGAGGAATATTATAACTGATGTTCAGATAAATGAGGAGAAGCGTGAGTGAAAGAGCGAGACCGGGCTTCCTGCCCGGCTCAACATTACTGGTACGTCAGGTTAAGTACCGCAGTAGCATTTGCAATGCCCGGTTTAACCTTATCTTTAGTCTGAATATAACGCGCGGTGATAGGGAAGCTTTCTTGTCCTCCCTGGGATTGCTTGAGCACAATTCTACTATTTAATTTTAATGGCTCGTTATTGTATAGAAGTTGAACTCCAACACCTTCGGCAATACCCTCTTGTCCACCATCCGTTGTGAGACTCAATACACTACTATCACTTGTTTCATTGGACTGTACGCCGTTTAAAGTAATGTTAACATTAGCTCCAGCATCACAATCAAGCCCAAGATTTACAGTCCTTGCTTCCTTTGAAACAGTGCCTGGAGCAATAAATTGGCCAGCCATAACATCACCTATTGGAAATGCAAGTGATTCTCCGGAGACAATAGAGCATGCAACTTGGTTAATAGTAGATGATGAAACAATGCTCCATGTTACATGAGAGTTTGCATCAGTATTTTCATTATCAGCAGCTTCATATTTAACTGCCTCTCCGGTCAGCAATACACCAGATGTTATATTTTCAGTTTTAATTAATTCAGCGTTGGCTTCAGAAAAACCAAATCCCCCGGGTTCAGAGGCAGTGAACACGAAACCGCCTGGGGATGGTGCTGCGTAAGCTCCGCCATGATTCCAACTATTTAATCTTATACGAATACCTACCCCTGGAACATTTGTTTTATAAACGTTATCAACTCCAGAAGCTTGTGCACCATTATAGAGCATTACCACATACACACTACAACCATTACTTAAAAAGTAATGTGGATCGCCCGTCAATGTTCCTTTCGCAGAAGTAATTACACTTCCAACGGGAGTATCACGTTGAACTGTAATCGTAGGGTTAAATTTTATGGTTTCATTCGGACTACTAGCTACGTATGCGCTACAACCATATGAATATGTTGACATCATGATTAAAAGTAACGCCAGAGATTTTAGATATATACTCATAACACACCAATTAAATTTACACATAGTGAGGTATTGCGTTAAGAATAGTTCAAAACAAAGGTTGCAATAACATTGGCACTACCTCCAGAAACAACATTGGAAACAGATATATAACGAGCCGAGAAATTTAAATCAATAGAATCTTGCTCCGGATGAATTAGATATCCATTGCTTTTTTTATTTGGCGGTATTAAAACATCTTTATCATCATAAATACCTAAAGCGATTCCTTTTGATGATTCTGTTTCTGAATCAACCGAAAAATAATCAGCATTAAGAGAATTTACCTCTCCAGAAAAAGTTATACTTACCTCACTCGCTGCAGGGCCACAATTTTTAAGATTGATGATAAAAGGAATTGCATTAGATCGCGTACCTGCAATCGTGAATTCTTTGACAGGTACAGCTCCCATGTAAACAAATTTATCTTGTGATTCGCTGGAAATTTCACAGGTGTTATCCTCAATTGTGCCTGATATACTCACTACACCATCATGTGCATTTGCATTGCAAAAACATACCCCACAAAACAAAAATGCAAATAGATAAAAAACCTTCAGGTTTAACATGATTAACACTCACTGATAAGTCAAATCAAAATACATAACAGCAGAGGCTTCTCCAGGAGTTACCACGGCTTTAGTAGACTTGTATCTCATTAAAAATGACAGCGTATTTGTTTCCCCATCCAGTTCATAGATTAAAGGTTTCACACTATCAAAAGGCAATATTTTAAAACTGTTATCCAGTAACTCTATTCCTAATCCCGTTGCTAACAGTTTGCCCTTCCCAGTATCGGTTATTGCCAATAGTGTAGGATTATCACTGTCCGTTTTACCTGAAAAACTCACCTGGACATTCTTTAATTTTGGATAGCAATTTTCTAAATCAATATTCATCGCTTTGAATGAAGAGGTGCTTCCTACCGTAGGAAAATCTTTCCCAGAAAATGCACCGATCATTATAGATTGATCCGGAGATCGAACAGTACAACCACTGGCAGTAATACTACCCGCAATCGATAGCGTCGAATCGGCTGTCAATGCAAGTGGAACAAAAAAAAGATTACCCAAAAGCGTCAGCGTCACGACGTTAAGATATTTCAAATATAGTTTCATCGTTTGCATCCTCTTTAATGACAAAGCTCGTTCATCTGAGTAATGGCGGAATTCTCTGCATAAGCAGGGAACTGATATTTCACCCGGCACGTTTGCTCGGCCCCTTCCCCCCACTGAACCTGCAACTCACCTTTCGGAGCCAACCCGGATAAATAGACCTGCCCGTCATCTCCGACAATACTGCCCGCGCCATCATCATTACGTGTCACTGTCGCCCCAAACGGAACCGGTTTGTTATTGTTCATTAGTGTTAATAACGCCCGGATACCGACATGCGCTTTAAATGTTGCCCTAACCAGCGCGCCGCGCGTAGGCACAACGTCTACCACAGCGTTATCAAGATCAACGCTGTCACCTAAAGTCGTGGTGTCCAGGCCTATCCGGTTTTTACGATAGGTATTCGCGAAAGGAACAACAGCGAAACCACGCCAGTCGGTTTTCACGCCAGTGGAGTTTTCAACTTTAACGTTATCCGCACCCGGCGCTTCTATCAGAACGTTCGTCTCGCCCAACGGTTGGCTCAGGGTAATACCCTGGCGATGCGCCACGATGCCCCCGGCAACGCCATAGGTCACCTGCTGAGAATCGCCGTTATCGGTATAGTTGTAACCCACGTTGGCGTTCCCGTACCCGCCCTGATAAGCAAGGCTGGCATTACCGCTATTACCTGTACCCTGATTACCGTAGCCCTGCTGAACGCTGTAGCTCAGGTTATTGCCTTCCAGCAGGGTACCGCTGATCCCGGCATTCTGGGTGACGCTACCGTCGTTATCCTGGTTCAAGCTGTATGTCGCAAACGTATTATTTGGCGACGTGGCACCCTGTGGAGAAAGCCATTTACCGATCGGTAATGACAGGTTGAATGCAATCATTTTGTCGGCTACGGGTTGGCCGGACATCTGGCTGTAGTTATAACTCACACCGATATTAATATCCTTCCAGGTGGTGTTATAACCAAATTGCACCAGCGTATCCTTACCATCGCTATGCCAGTAACTCTGCTGGCTTCCGCTGAGATAAATGGAGCCAAAACCACCCAGTTGTTGAGAAATATTGACCTGCAACTTTCCGCGCTTGGTGTAATAGAGGTTGTAGTAGTCGAACCAGTGCGGCACATCGTTGTTATCATCATCATCCTCGTTCAGCGGATTGCTGTTATAGCCATCCATGTGCTTGTACGTAGTATCCGTAAAGGTGTAATAGCCTGACGTTGAATAGCGATAGCCTAATAACTGGAAGTTAGTTCCTATTTCGTTTAACGATTTTGCATAAAGCAAACGCAATGACTGACCGCTATGCTCGGTCTCATCAATAAGCGTACTTTGGGCGTGAGTGACATCCGCAGACAGCGCGCCCCAGTGGCCCATATTGACCCCCGTCCCGATCGCCATTGCCTTGTAATTGTCAGACAGCTGTGCGCCGCCATACAGCGTAAAACCATGCGGCAAGCCACAGCTTAATGTTCCTTGTGCGAAAGAGACTTGATCTTGCTGTTCGTTGCTGGTGCGGTACTTCGCGGCCGTGGCAGAATATTTCAGACGACCTTCGCGCTGTAGTAACGGGACGGCGGAATAAGGGACAGAATAGGAGGTAATAGCACCATCCTGCTCTTTTACTTCTACCGTCAAATCCCCGCTTGAGGATGTCGGAAAGAGATCGTCTATTGCAAAGGCGCCAGGCGCTACGTAAGTCTGATAAATAACGTATCCGTTTTGTTTGATCGTCACCTGAGCGTTGCTTTTTGCAATACCGCGCACCGTTGGGGCGAAGCCTTTCAGGCTGTCCGGCAACATATTGTCGTCTGAGGCCAGCTGAACACCACGGAAGCTAACGCTGTCAAACACGTCACCACTGGTATAACTGTCCCCCACCGTCAGTTCACTTTTCAGCGAGATGATCGTGCGTTCCAGAAAACCACTAATGTGTTGCCACTGGCTGGTTGTCTCTCCATTACTACTGGTGCTACGGTTAAATGTAGAATAGTCACGATAACGCCATGCTCCCAGGTTAACACCGCCGTTTAGCCCCAGAAAATTGCTGCTACCTTCGCCGCTGCTGTCTTTTCGTCTCGAGCCATTCAGGTTGTAGTTCAGAAGCAGGGCGTTGATCCCCTGATCCCATTTTTCCGGAGGAATGTAGCCCCGTGCGCTATTTTTAAGCGCAACCTGTGGCACACTGAGATCCAGGCGCTGCTTGCTAAAATCAAAACTGGCTTTAGCCCCCTCAATCAAAGTCGCGATGTCGATACACTGCCCGTCTACAGACTGTTTTCGGTCTTGCGGAATACTTAGATCGATACCCAGACCATCCAATACTTTTCCGGATAAACAGGCGGTTAAACCTGTATCATCGGAGGATGACGGGGCGCTGGAATTCTGCGTTTGCCGGGCCTGAAACTCGACATCATGACTGGTGATAAAATCATTATTGAGATAAATGTCTACGCGATATACCCCAGGGGCCTGGCTGCCGTCGTTTTCAAAGCGGGATAGATCGGCAACCTGATTTTTGCCATCCGCTAAAAAAGCCGGATTAAAATAGTTCTCTGCATGCAAAACACTGGAAAATAAACCCGTTCCAATAACTAACGCTAATGGAGATAACCGCCAGCGGACTGCATTAATCATTCGAGCTTGTTTTCGAAGTTTCATAACAACTTATGACCTGTCTGCATTACGCATTGCATGTTAGTGCTGGGGTTACTGCGCCATAGTCATTCATGGTCTGGAAAGAAATACTGCCCTGGGCATTATCCGGCGCCGTTACCTGAAGGTTACCCATTGGGGGAACCATGTTGTTCGGCAATGCTTTCCCTCCAACGCTGAATTTCACCAGCGAAACAAAATAGGGAGAAGGGTTTGTAATGGTGATGCTTTTTCCACTACGCTGGCAACGCAGCGTTGCAGGTGCATCCATTGATTTCATTTTTAAATGCGCAGGGCGAACAAATAATTTGATCACACTTTGCGTAGCGATCTGTAAGGTATTACCCTGGAGTTGTTTTTTATCGAGTGAAGGTATTGCTTTGTTATTGAAGTAAAATACTGACTCGCGATCTTCCGGAAGTTTTGGGCCTACGTACATGATGCGCAGAACGTTCGCTTTTTCAGGCTTCATCACAAACAATGGCGGCGTCACGGTAAACTGTGTGGATTTATTACCCTGGAGATCGGACACCCAAGATTGCACCAAAAACGTCTCTTTCTTATTGGTGTTAACAACATTGATGCTGGTTTGTTTTTCACCCAGCGGATAAATGATTCGGGTGGCCCCCAGCGCGATCCCTTCTGCATAAACTAAATGACTATTTCCCAGGCAGATCATTAATAAGAGCAACGTTGAAATAAAGGTTTTCATTTTAAAAATCCAAAAAAATAAAAAGCATCCTGGTGAGTACTTATCCATTTTTACTTACTGATAAATCACCGAGAAAGTGACGGTCGCACTGGCATCCCCCGCCGTAACGGGCATCGATACAGAGCGATATCGGGCGGTAAACAGTAATGTGTTCTCTCCGGCAATCAGCGGCATTTTTGCGAGAGGTTGGCTATCAGGGATCACCTGGTTGCCTCTCATATCAAAAATACCAATTCCGACGCCCTTTGCAGCACCAGAGCCAAAACCTGCCTGAAAGACCTGTGGATCCTTAAGATCAGCCAGTCCGTTGAAGGTGACGCTTGCCGACTCGCTGGTTGAAGTGGCACAATTTTCAAGCTTAATCCAGAAGGTGACCGGTTCAGCCCAACTTCCTGGCCCTAAAAATGAACCGGTGCGGACTTGACCCATCATGACACTCTGGTCAAAACTCTGCGTATCAATTGAACATGAGCTATTAACCACAGCACCATAGAAATGCACTTTTCCCACGGTTGATATATCGCTACTAATACCTGGCTGAATCAATAGCAGTTGAACGAAAATTATCAGTGCTATCAGACGAAACATGTTTATCTCAATAAAAAAATTATGATGAAGCGCCAGAAATATCCCCCCCGGCATTCCAGAGGGGATAAATAAAGCAATCAGGAATAGATGATCTGGAATGTTGCAACAGCTTCAACAGCACCCGCAGTTGGTTTATCACCAGTTGTCAGATAATCAACACTCATAGGAATGGTGTTGTCGCCTTTTGACAGCGGAATGGTGTCAGATGCGGTACCAGAGTTAACGTCCATCTGCTTACCATCTGGCCCGAACAGGCGCAAAGCAACACCCGTTGCTGCACCGGAACCTGCGGTGTTAGCCAGCGCACCTGCGGAAGCAGCGTCAGACTGGCCGCTGAAGGTGATAGCCGCATTGGTATAGGTGCTGACATCGCAGTTAGTCAGGGTCACGTAGAACGGCTTAGACTGGCCAGAAACGGCATCTTTAGCGCCGAGGCTTTTCAACGTAATTTGATCAATATGGACAACCTGGTCTTCAGATTCCAGGGCAACAGCGCACGGTGCGTCTACCACAGAACCCATAAACTTAATATTACCACCGTTAACGGTCGTAGTACTTGCCGCCTGTGCACAGGTAGCGCTTGCCATAATAGATGCCATAACTACAGCTAACATATGCTTCTTCATTTAAAACTCCAGATACCTATAATAAAAAAGAAAAATCCTGTTCTCACAAATAAAACATTATTTTTCAGCGAAAAAACACTCAGCATGTTGTAACAATATTTTATTTACACGGGTATTTTTACAACATTAACTTTTTAGTCAAAATGAAATACGATCCTTTCTTGGATCCTAAATAGGATATTGTTTAGAAGGACAATACCCTTAGCGGCACTTAGAATTACAGCATCAGCATGGAGAACTGACTTTTCCATTAAGGAGACATATATTATCTCTCGGAGTTTTACCGTGAAAATTATTACTATTTTACTGCTTGGCTGCACTGTCGCCGCCACCTGCCAGATGGCTCACGCAACGGTCAATATTGGCGGAACACGCCTCGTCTATGCAGGTGCAAAAAAAGAAGTGTCACTCAGCGTTCGTAATCCAGACAGTAGTCCTTATCTTATTCAGACGGTTATCGATAATCTTGAGAGTGGTCAGCAAAAACCGCCCTTCATCATCACCCCTCCGCTTTATCGCCTTGATGGAGGGAAAGAAAACCTAATGCGCGTTATCCAGTCAGGCAATCTTCCACAAGATAAAGAGTCCATGTTCTGGCTACGTGTTAAGGCGATCCCTTCAGCGCCACGTGAAAAAAATACGCTACAAATTGCGGTATCAACCAGCATTAAACTGATTTATCGCCCGGACTCGCTGAAAAACCTGGACGTAGAGAAAGAAAGCGACAAACTCAGCTGGCATATTTCCGGCAACCAACTGAATATCAACAATCCGACGCCCTGCTACATTAATTTCAATGAAATAAGTGTTGCCGGAAAAAAACTTACGAATGTCTCCTATGCATCACCGGGCAAAACAACATCGTTTACGCTCCCTGCGGGAGTTAATTCCGGAAATATTCAATTCAGCGTCATTAGCGACTTCGGCGCTGTGGGCAAGATGCACTCAAAATCTGCTTAAATGGCCATTACTATGTTCAATGTAAAAAAATTCTTTTTATCATCAACAGCCTGTATTTTTCTTACTGTCGGCTCGGCTCACTCCGCGTTTGCCGCAGACCCAGTACAAATTACCGTAACGGGCAATATTGTCGCCTCACCTTGCGTAATCGATACGGGAAGTGAGTCGTTAAATATTTCTCTAGGCGACCAGTTGCAAAGCGCCGATCTGAACGCAGCAGGAAGCAGTTCTGCATGGGTACCAATTAACGTCGTTTTCAAAAGCTGTCCGGCGGGTACGTCAACGATAACCGCAACATTCCATGGCACAGCCGATGCTGGCGATCCTAACACGCTGTACAGCAACACGGCGGTAGATGCGGGAGAAGACAAAGCGGCTAAAAATATCGCTGTTCAGCTTGAAGGTTTGGCTAATGAAGCTTACGGCAATGGCAAAACGGCGACTATTGATATTGCCTCCGCAGGCACGACACCCACCTTTAAGATGCATACTCGCGCTTTCAGTAAAGACGGTGGCGCGACACCGGGAAAAATCAGCTCCGTTATCACGATGTCATTCACGTATAACTAACAAACGGGTTTTTCTCCCGGATACGGCTCAAGGATGGCCGTTTCCGGTCATTTTTTCATTGTAGGGTGCTGAAAGGGATATCATGATTTTCTCTCGCTTTGCGTCTTTGCTGGCTGCATTCACGCGTTCTCCCCATCGCCTTTACGTTAAACATCCTTCATCCTTTCAGCCTCTATTAAGATAACGTGTTATATGTTGCGTGTAGCCCATGGTGTCATTCATAACCTTGTTCTCACTTCCATCACTTTTATCAACCTCTGAAATACTCGTAGTGATATTTCTCTGGGTATGTTGTACGCTATGAAACCTGAAAATTATATTATAAAACTTATACATGAACTCTCTGAACCGGAGCGCGTCAGGGTAGGACACCAACGGCAAATCATTTCATTGGATCAGCATGAAAAACCAATGACATTCATACTCCATTCCGGCATCGTCGCCGTCTACCGCACGAGAGACCGGCTTCTGCTGAAGTTTATCGAAGCCCCGATGATCGTTGGTATGAATAATCTTATTGATACCAATGCGGGCTTTTATATGCAGGCCTGCGGTGAAATTAGATATGAAATCAAACCGCTAAAATCTACATTTGTAATTATTAACAATCGCAATCTTTGGCAGGAAGCCGCCTATTCGTATATGTACGCCATTAAACGGTTACTGGAAGCTCATGAAACTTCGGTTGGGTTGTCTACTTATGAGTTAATTCGCCTTAATCTTGTGTCACTGATGACAGAGAAGGAAGACCTTCGTCTGTCTGTTAATGCCTGTGACTACATACAGGAAAAGACTCATCTTTCGCGCAGTCGAATTATGAAGATCCTGAGCGATTTGAAAACAGGCAACTATATTAAAATTGAACGTGGGCTCTTAATGGCAATAAACAGGCTTCCGGATAACTACTGACCCGGGAAACCAGGTTTATTTGTTCTGCTCCGCCAACCATGCCATTGCCCTTTCTCCCGCCTCATCCACCGGTAAATACACCAGCAGCCGCGACCCGTTTCGCGGCGCGGAGTACCAGTACATCTGCTGCAGCGTAAAATCCCCCAGCTCGGGATGGGTAAACAGCTTGAGCTGGTTCTCCACGCCGCGCACGTCGTTGCGCTGGTGCCACAGGGTTTTAAACTCTTCCGACACCGCAAAGAAGCGCGCCAGTTTGGCCTCCCACAGCGGATCGCCCCGGTGCTCGGCCATCGCCGCCCGGAAATAGGAGACAAATATGGGCAGCACATCGTCACGTCTGCCGAGACGAGCGCGCCACGCCGGATGGGTGAGGAACAGGTAAATACAGTTGCGGTCTTCCGGCGGAATTTCATTGAAATCGACGCCCATAAGGTGCCCAAAGCTGTCGTTCCACGCCACGATGTCGAAATTCGGTTTCTGAATGCTGGCGGGTTTAGGCATCAGCGTATCCAGCAGGCGGCGCGTGCCCTCGCTGATACCCTCGCAGCAGACCGCCTGCGGGGCTTCACCCGGCGGCAGCCCGGCTAACACGAACAGGTGTCGGGCCTCGGTCGGAGTGCATTGCAGCGCTTTTGCCACAGCCGCCATCACCGCGCTGGACGGATTGACGTCCCTGCCCTGCTCAAGCCAGGTATACCAGGTCACGCCCACGTCCGCGAGCATCGCTACCTCTTCCCGGCGCAGACCCGGCGTGCGGCGACGACCGCTGCGCGGCAGGCCGAGACGCTGCGGATCGAGGCTTTCGCGTCGCGCGCGTAAAAATGCCCCCAGCTGTTTTCGGGTGTCATCCTGAAGTGAGACGACGGGTTCAGACATCAAGGCCATAAATCCCCCTGCATGGTAGTGCCAGTACCAGTATAAGCAAGAACTGGTACCCGTTTATCAGATGGTTGATGCTACGACCATCTGTTGAATGACGCAATGGAGTTACCATGAATACGTCAGTTGTTTCACCGGGCCGCGCTGGCCTGATATTGCTGCTAACCGGCCAGATGCTGCCGATGATTGATACCTCAATCACCAACGTCGCGCTGGACGCCATCACCCATTCGCTGAACGCCACCGCCACCGAGCTGGAGCTGATTGTCGCCCTCTACGGCGTGGCCTTCGCCGTCTGCCTCGCGCTCGGCAGCAAGCTGGGGGACAACTTTGGCCGTCGGCATCTGTTCATGTGGGGCGTCGCGAGCTTTGGCCTGGCCTCGCTGCTGTGCGGGATGGCGGGGAACATTGAACAGCTGCTGACCGCGCGCATCGTCCAGGGGGCGGGAGCCGCGCTGATCGTGCCGCAAATTCTTGCCACGCTGCACGTGACGCTGAAAGGTACGGCGCACGCTAAGGCCATCAGCCTGTTTGGCGGCATCGGTGGGATTGCGTTTATCGTCGGCCAGATGGGCGGCGGCTGGCTGGTGTCGGCGGATATCGCCGGGCTGGGCTGGCGTAACGCCTTCTTTATCAACGTGCCGATCTGTCTGGTGGTGCTGGCGCTGAGTCGCCATTTCGTACCCGAAACCCGTCGCGAGACGCCGTCACGCATCGACTGGACCGGAACCGTGCTGCTGGCGATCATTCTTTGCTGCCTGCTGTTCCCGATGGCGCTCGGCCCCCAGTGGCACTGGTCGTGGCCGCTGAAGGTTATGCTTCTCGCCATTATTCCGCTGGGTTGGCTGACGGCGCTGAATGCGCGCAAAAAGGAGCGTGAGAATGCCCATCCGCTGATCCCGCCGCGCCTGCTGCAGCTTCGCAGCGTTCGCTTTGGCATTCTGATTGCGATGCTCTTTTTCAGCGTCTGGTCCGGGTTTATGTTCTGTATGGCGCTGACCATGCAAACCGGTCTGGGGATGGCACCGTGGCAGTCCGGAAACAGTTTTATCGCGCTGGGCGTAACTTACTTTATTTCGGCGTGGTTCGCGCCGCGTCTGATTGCTCGCTACAGCACCAGTACCATTCTGCTGACGGGTCTGGCGATCCAGATTGCCGGCCTGCTGGCGCTGATCGCCACGTTCCGCGTCTGGGGAATGGAGAATACCGCCCTGACGCTGGCACCCGCGACCGGGCTGGTCGGCTACGGGCAGGCGCTGATCGTGAACAGCTTCTACCGCATCGGGATGCGCGATATTCAGCCTGACGACGCGGGGGCTGCGAGCGCCATTCTCAGCACGCTGCAGCAGGCCGCGCTGGGGCTTGGCCCGGCCATTTTTGGCGCGATTTTGCTGCACGCGCTGCAAAACCATCACGGGGATTACACCCATGCGGTTAACGTCTTCCTGATGGTGGAAACGGCGATGATGGTGGTGCTTGCCCTGGCGACGCTGCGCATCCGCCATAGCCTGTGCCTGCCGGTGGTGAAGGTCTGCCAGGCCACCAAATAAGCCTGGGAATTTGCATAATAGATCCGCAGCCGCCATTATGGGGCTGCATCAATACAGGAGACGTTATGCAGGAATTAATTGCTCAGGTTGAAGAGTTAGGCATTGAAATTAATCACACCACCTCTTTAGTGATTATCTTTGGTATTATTTTTCTTACCGCCATCATCGTTCATTTTATTCTGCACAAAGTGGTGCTTCGCGCGTTCGAAAAACGCGCGCAGGCCAGCAGCCATTTATGGCTGCAGATCATTACCCAGAATAAATTATTTCACCGTCTGGCCTTTACCCTTCAGGGGATAATCGTCAATGTCCAGGCGGTACTGTGGCTGCAAAAAGGCAGCGAAGCGGCGGAAATTCTCACTACCTGCGCAAAGCTGTGGGTCATGGTGTATGCCCTGCTCTCCTTCTTCTCGCTGCTGGACGTGATTTTTAATCTGTCGCAGAAAATGGCCACCGCATCACAGCTCCCGCTGAAGGGGATCTTCCAGGGCATCAAGCTGGTGAGCGCCATCCTGGTGGGGATATTGATTATCTCCCTGCTGATCGGCCAGTCCCCGGCGATTCTGATCAGCGGTCTGGGCGCCATGGCCGCCGTGCTGATGCTGGTGTTTAAAGACCCGATACTCGGACTTGTGGCAGGGATTCAGCTTTCTGCCAACGACATGCTCAAGCTCGGCGACTGGCTGGAGATGCCCAAATACGGTGCCAACGGCACGGTAACGGACATCGGTCTGACCACCGTTAAAGTACGCAACTTCGATAATACGATTACAACCATTCCGACGTGGGCGCTGGTCTCCGACGCCTTTATCAACTGGAGCGGCATGTCCGCCTCCGGCGGGCGACGCATTAAGCGCAGCCTGAATATTGATACCACCAGCATTCATTTTCTCGACGAGCAGGAGCAGCAGAAACTTATTCAGGCGAAGCTGCTGAAGCCCTATCTGGCCGCGCGACATGAGGAAATTAGCCTGTGGAATCAGAAGAACGGTGAAGGGGAGTCAGTATTAAATCTGCGTAAGATGACCAATATTGGGACCTTCCGCGCCTACCTGAATGAATATCTGCGCAACCATCCGCGTATTCGCAAAGATATGACGCTGATGGTGCGCCAGCTAGCGCCTGATGCGAATGGTTTGCCGATTGAAATATATGCCTTCACCAACACGGTGGTCTGGGCAGAATATGAGGAGATTCAGGCCGACATCTTCGACCATATATTCGCGGTGGTGGATGAATTTGGGCTGCGTATTCACCAGTCCCCGACCGGGAACGATATTCGATCCCTGGCGGGCGTTATCGCCAGATAATCCGTTTGTAGGCCCGGTAAGCGAAGCGCCACCGGGCGTGAAAGCTGGTGCAGTCTGGTGCCCTCACCCCGGCCCTCTCCCACAGGGAGAGGGAGAAAAGCGGATCACTTTTTGCGGGAAAGCTTAAACGCCACAAACAGGAAGATAACCCACACCGGCAGCAGCATCGCCGAAAGACGCATCTCATCCATAGTGCACATCAGCACCAGAATCAGCCCGAGGAAAGCGATACAGATGTAGTTCCCCGCCGGGTAAAGCAGCGCTTTGAACTGCGTCTCGCGTCCCTTGCGGCGCATCGCGGCGCGAAAGCGCAGGTGCGCAAGGCAGATCATGATCCAGTTCAGCAGCAGCGTGGCAACAACCAGCGCCATCAGCAGGCCAAAGGCTTCTTTCGGCAGCAGATAGTTAATCAGCACCACCAGCGACGTAATGGCGCCGGAAAGTAACAAGGAATTCACCGGCACACCGCGACGGCTGACGCGGGTGAGGAACTTCGGCGCGTTGCCCTGCACGGAGAGGCCGAACAGCATGCGGCTGTTGGAGTAAACGCCGCTGTTATAGACCGACAGAGATGCAACCAGAATGACGAAGTTCAGCGCCGAGGCCACCACGTTGCTGTTCAGATCGTGGAAAATCATCACGAACGGGCTGCTGTCGGACTTCACTTCCACCCACGGATAGAGCGCCAGCAGCACCACCAGCGAGCCGATGTAGAACAGCAGAATCCGGTACACCACCTGGTTGACCGCTTTGGGAATGCTTTTATGCGGGTCGCGCGCTTCCGCGGCGGTAATGCCGATCAGCTCTAGTCCACCGAAGGAGAACATGATCACTGCCAGGGAGAGGATCAGCCCTTTCCAGCCGGTCGCCAGGAAGCCGCCGTGCTGCCACAGGTTGTCGATCGTGGCGCGCTCGCCGCCGTGGCCGGAGAACAGCAGCCACAGGCCAAAGCCGATCATCCCGATAATCGCCAGCACCTTGATCAGCGCAAACCAGAACTCGGTTTCGCCATACAGGCGCACGTTGACGAGGTTAACGGCGTTAATAATGATGAAGAAGGCCGCCGCCCAGATCCACGTCGGAACATCCGGCAGCCAGTACTGCATGTAAATGCCCGCGGCGGTCAGCTCCGCCATCCCCACCAGCACGAACATTACCCAGTAGTTCCAGCCGGACAGGAAGCCTGCAAACGGACCCCAGTATTTATAAGCAAAGTGCGCGAAGGAGCCTGACACCGGCTCTTCAACGACCATTTCACCAAGCTGGCGCATGATCAGGAAGGCGATAATCCCGGCGATACCGTAACCCAGCAGCACCGCCGGGCCAGCCATCTGAATAGCGGGGCCGATGCCGAGAAACAGCCCGGTACCGATCGCGCCGCCAAGGGCAATTAACTGAATATGTCGATTTTGCAAACCACGTTGCAGCGTCGGATTCTGATCCGACGAGGCTTCAGCGCTACCATGGCCTGAAGCGGATGACGCGTCTTTCACGTCCTACCCCTGTCTCTTTTTTAGAAGGGGCACGTTTTAACACTTCATGCTGGAGGTAGCAAGGGATTGGGGCATCCCTGCCCCGGATAACGAGATGGAACGCTTAAAACGCGTAGCCAACCGAAACCTTAAAGGTGCGCGGTTCGCCCTGCGTAATATAGGTACCGGAATCATCCACGCTGGCCCAGTAGTTTTCATTGGTCACGTTGTCGATGCCCGCACGAACCGTCATCTGGTTTTCATTGTGGTTCACCGCGAAGCGATAACGCATCCCCAGATCCAGCGTGGTGTAGCTGTCCAGCTTTTTGGTGTTTGCCAGGTCAGCGTACTGCGCGCCGGAGTGGTTCACGCGGGCGGTGGCGGTCAGGCCGTCAATCGGCTTGATGTCGTACTCAGCGCCCAGCACGGCGTAAAAGTTCGGGATCCCGATCGCATCGTTGCCCTGATTCACGCCATTTTTGGTTTTGGTCAGTTCGGCCTGCAGCCAGGTGGCGCTGGCGTTCAGACGCATCCCCAGCATTGGCTCGCCGAAGACGTTCAGCTCCACGCCACGGTTACGCTGCTCGGCGTCCAGGCCGTAGTGGCCGCTGTCGTCGAGGATCGCCGACGGCATTTTGATTTCGAACAGCGCAAGCGATCCGCCCACGCGGCCGAAGTCCGCCTTCACGCCCACTTCGTTCTGCTTAGAGTGAACGATACCGGTGCTCTGGCCGTAGTTGGTGGCGGTGTTAGGTGCGGTTTTGCCCGGCTGCAGCGCTTCGGTGTGGTTTGCATAAAGGGAAATCGCCTCCCACGGCTTGTAGACCACGCCGTAGGTGGGCATCCAGCGGCTGCCGTCGAAGCCGTCCGCCGCGTTTTCCGCACCGGTGACTTTGTTATACCCGCGAATGACGACTTTCTGATGGCGGGCACCTGCGGTGAACAGCAGCTTGTCGTCCAGCACGCCCAGCGTATCGCTCAGCAGCCAGCCCTGGGTACGGGTGCGCCCGCTGGTCAGCGGATCGCTGTACTTTCCGCCGGAACCGTTGAAGTTGGTGCTATCCGGCATGTCGACGCCGGTGTTGTGGTAGATGTTGGTGGTCGGGTTATCTTTCGTCGCCGACATTTTCCACGCGATTTTTTCATTTTTGGTCATCGCCGAATAGCCAACGTTGACCTTGTGCGAGACGAAGCCGGTATTGAAATTACCGCGAACGCCCGCCATGCCGCTGACGGAATCGCTTATGCGGTTGGTATCAAGACGGCTGACCGTTGCCTTGCCGCTTTTATCCACCAGCTTCGGCGCGCTGTAGATGCCTTCCTCGTGCGCGTGCTGCGCGCCAAGACCGGTATAGGCGGTCCAGCCGTCGGTGATGTCGTACTCGCTGCGCCACATCCCGAATTCGTTTTCGATGTTGCTGTAGGCCCACTTCTGCGAGAAGTTGCGATCGTTTTTCGGCGGCTCCGGAACGAAATCCACCGCGGAAATATTGACGCTGGTCGGGCTGCCGTGGAAGGTTTTCTTCTGATAGCCCAGATCCAGCGAGGTGCGGAAGCGGTCGCCGGTGTAATCCAGGCCGGTAGAGAGTAGCGTGGTGCGGCGGCGGTCATTCGGTATGCCGGTTTCCCCTTCGCGATGAACCAGGTTCACCCGCGCGCCGAACTGGTCGCTGTCACCGTAGCGACGGCCCGCATCCAGCGTGGTGCCAATCTGGGAATCCGAGGTGTAGTCCACGCCGACTTTCGCCTGCGGGAGTTCGCCCGCGTGTTTTGGCTCAAGGTTAATCATCCCGCCCACGCCGGAGCTTGCCGCGCCGTTCATCAGCGAGTTGGCCCCTTTAAAGATCTCGATGCGGTCGACCATCTGGGTATCCACCACCTGGCGCGGCAGCACGCCGGACAGGCCGCCAAAGGTCATGTCGTCGCCGTCGAACTTCAGGCCACGGATGCGGTAGGTCTCCGCGCTGTTGCCGTACCCCTGAACGAACTGCACGCCCGCGTCGTTCGCGACGACATCGGCAATGGTTTTCGCCTGCTGATCTTCCACCAGCTTCGAGGTGTAGCTGATGATGTTGAACGGCACGTCCATGGCGTTTTGCTGGCCCAGCATACCCATGCGCCCGCCGTTCGCCACCTGTCCGTCAAGGAAGGCCGGTACCAATTGGTCGCCGCCGGGTTTGAAATCGCTGGCTGGTGCAGCCTGGACAACGAGGGTGTCCTCTTTTTGATTGTCCGCCGCAAAGGCGGAATGTGTCGCCGCGCCAACGGCGAGCGCCAGCAGCGTCTTGTGTATTTTGGTGTTGTTCATCGTTAACTCATTTTAAAGTGCGCGCAAAAATGACCCGTTGTCGGGCCTTAGAATGTATTGAATGCAATGCAAATGAGAACTATACGCATTATCCATGCGTTAGCAAGCGTAACCGCGTTCATAAGGAGATTTGGCGAGAAAAGAGGGGGAACAGCCACCCCGTTTCGGGGATGGCTGCAATAACATTATTTTTTCTTGTAGATATTGGCCGTACCGTGAATTTTATTGTTGGTGTTCCCTGAAGTGAGCACCAGGACATCCGCACCTTGCTTATCGGCTTTCTCAATCAGTTCTTTTTTCGCATCATCCACCGATACTTCATTCGAGGTGTTTACCGTACCGATTTTTTTATATTGAGATGCAACTTTCTTGAACTCGCTTTTAGTGAGTAGCTGGGCAGCAAAAGCATTGGTCGTAAACAGTAACGCCGTTCCCAACAAAATAGCAGTCGTCTTTTTCATAACCTTTTTCCTTGAGATTAATCAGCAACTACGAAAAACCTCACGCAGTGTGGTGAGGTTTTATGAGCATGGTAGAGAATCTCAGGAATTGCCATGCGTTCGGGAAAAATCTTTTATAACAACCCGTTGCATGAAATTACTAACGAATATTAAGAATATTCGAATACCCGCGCGGTGCCAGCAATATCAATGCGTACAGCCGTGCCCGGGTTCCATCCTGGCTGGCTTACGGTCTTCAGAATTACGGGCTGCTGCTGCCCGGCTAATCCCAGGGTGAGCGTCGACAGCTGGCCGGTGAAGTCCACGTCGAGAATCGAGATCGGGCTTTCATGCGCTGCACATGCCGTCACGCGTAATTGTTCAGGACGCATCATTACCCTGCCCTGTCCTGTCGCCTGCGCGTTGTCCGTCGGCACTTCACCCAGCGCGCACACGGCATACCCGGCAGCGAGCTGAGCAGGGAGGATCACGGCATCGCCAAGAAACAGCGCCGTCTCTTCGTCAACCGGACGGGTGTAGACGTCATAAGGCGTACCGACCTGCGTGAAGCGCCCGGAGCGCATGACGGCAACCTGCGTGGCAAAGGACAACGCTTCGTTCTGATCGTGGGTGACCAGAATCGAGGCCACGCCCGCTTCGGCCAGCAGATCGGCCGTTGCCTTACGCGTCATGGCGCGAAGGCCGGTATCCAGAGCCGAGAACGGTTCATCCAGCAGCATCAGTGAAGGTCGCTGGGCTAGCGCACGGGCCAGCGCCACGCGCTGCTGCTGTCCGCCGGAAATCTCGTGGGGCCAGTGCGTTGCGAGCTGCCTGTCCAGAGAAACCATCTCCATCAGCGCCTCAACGCGCTGGCGCTTCTCGTGGCGAGTGCCGTCCAGCCCCCAGGCGATGTTGTCTGCCACATTGAGGTGCGGGAACAGCGCACCCTCCTGAGGCACAAAACCAATCCGGCGCAGGTGGGCGGGAACAAAACTGTTTTCGTCGAACAGCGTTCTCCCCTGCATGACAATGCGCCCGGTGTCAGGCGTTTCGAACCCGGCCAGAATACGCAGCAGCGTGGTTTTCCCCGACCCGGACGGCCCGACAATCGCCGTCCTGCTCCCCGGCGCCACGCTCAGGTTTAAGCTGTCGAGCACCTGCACATCAGAAAACGATTTAGAAATGGCGGTTAATTCAAGCATGTCATAGCCCTGCAATTTTTTTCGACTGCATATAGAGAATGGCGGTCAGCGGGAGTGAAATCAGGATCATCAGCATCGCGTAAGGCGCGGCGGCAACATAGTCAATTTCACTGGTCAGCGCCCAGAATCCGGTGGAGAGCGTGCGCGTGCCCAGCGGAGAGAGCAGCAGCGTGGCGGTCAACTCGTTGCTGACGCCGAGGAAAACCAGCGCGGCCCCCGCCGCCGCACCCGGCGCGGCCAGCCGCATCGTGACGCTCCAGAGCGCCTTCGCGGGCGTGCTGCCCAGGCTGCGCGCCACGTTCTCCAGTTCGACCGGCGCCTGCGCAATCCCCGCCCGCAGGTTGATGAGCGCACGGGGCATAAACATCAGCAGGTAGGCCAGGAACAGGGTAATTTCCGTCTGGTAAATGGGACGAGCGTAATGAATGGTGACGGTGACCAGCGCCAGCGCCGTGACGATGCCCGGCAGCGAACTGGTGATATAGATGCACCCTTCCAGCATCCGGAAGATGCGGTGCGGATAGCGGATACCGAGCCACGCGATGGGGATCACGCACGCCGTCGTCAGAAGCGCACCGCCCACGCCGAGCATCAGCGTCTGGCGCAGGGAGTGCCAGAGATCGGCACTCATCCAGTTTTGCACGCCGCCGAGCCAAATCCAGCGACACAGGACAATTAACGGCACGCCCAGCGCCAGCACGATCAGCACGATGAAAAACAGCTGGCCCAGCGCGGCGGCCGCTGGCTTCAGCGGCCAGCGTTTCTGCTCGCGCGCGGCCCCGGCGCCAATGCGCGCGTAGCGTGCTTTTCCGCGCGTCACGCCCTCCAGCATTAATATAGCCAGACAGCACAAGGCCAGCACGCCCGCCAGCATGTTCGCCGCCGGGCCGCTGAAGGTAGACTGGAACTGGTCATAAATTGCCGTGGTGAAGGTATCAAAGCGGATCATCACGTACAGGCCATATTCCGCCAGCAGGTGCAGCGCCACCAGCAGCGCGCCGCCACAGATAGCGAGCTTGAGCTGGGGCAACACCACGCGGAAAAAGACCCGCCACGGCGGCGTACCCAGCGAAGCGGCGACATCTTCAAGCGTCGGGTCAAGGCGACGCAGCACCGCCGCAACCGGCATATAGATAAACGGATAGTAGGCAAGAACCGAGAGGAACACGCCCGCGGAGAGCCCGTGCATGGACGGGACAGCGCTCACCCAGGCGTAGCTTTGCACAAACGCGGGGATCGCCAGCGGGGCGACCGCCAGTGCGGACCAGATCCCTCGCCCGGCAAGCTGCGTGCGCTCCGTGAGCCAGGCGATTGCCACGCCCGTCACGATACACAGCGGAACCGCTAAAGCCGTCAGCCACAGCGTGTTGCTGAGCAGCTCAGCAACACGCGGGCGAAACACCAGCGCCTTAATGGTTTCCCAGCCGGTCTCAATGCCAATGGCAATGATAAACCCCAAAGGCAGAAGCGCCATTAATGAAAACAACACAGCTAACGCAACCATCGGCAGTGCAGGACGCCTGCGGGCAGGCTCCTGCACTCTGTTTTTTCCGATGTCGAGACTCAGACCAGACATAAGACGTTCACTTCACTCTCAGGATCACAGCAGGCCGGCTTGCGTCATCAGCTCGATAACTTTTTTACTGTTGAGCGTTGAAGGTTCAACTTTCGGCGCATCAAGATCTTTCAGCGGGACCAGTTTCGGGTTTGAGGCCGCGTTCACGCCCACGGCATATTCAAAGGCGTTGTTGGTCCGCAGGCTTTCCTGGCCTTCTTTACCGGTAATGTACTTGATGAAGGCCTGAGCCTGCGCTTTGTGTTTGCTGGACGCCAGCACGCCGCCGCCAGAGAGGCTCACGAACGCGCCCGGATCCTGGTGTTTGAAGTAGTAAAGCTGGGTGTTTTTGCTGTTTTCACCGGTTTTGGACTGATCGACAAAACGGTAGTAGTGATAAATCACGCCGCCATCAATCTGACCGGCATTGACCGCTTTCATCACGGTGCTGTTGCCTTTATAGGCAACGAAATTGGCTTTCATCGCCTTGAGCCATTCCAGCGTGGCCTTTTCGCCTTTCAGCGCCAGCATCGCGCTCACGATGGCCTGGAAATCCGCGCCTGACGGTGATGCCGCCCAGCGCCCTTTCCACTCGGGTTTTGCCAGATCCATCAGCGATTCAGGCAGCTGCTTTTCGTTCAGCTTTTCCGGGTTATACACAAACACCGTGCTGCGGGCCGCGATGCCAATCCAGCGGCCGTGCGCCGGACGATATTCTGCCGGTACCTGCTTCAGGGTGTCTGCATCCAATGGCGCAAACAGGTTGGCATTATCCACCAGCACCATAGAAGGAGAGTTCTCCGTCAGGAACACGTCTGCCGGTGACGCGCTGCCTTCCTGAACCAGCTGGTTACCCAGCTCGCTGTCATCGCCATTACGCAGAGTGACTTTAATGCCGGTTTCTTTGGTAAAACCGTCAACCCACGACTTCACCAGGTTTTCGTGCTGCGCGTTATAAACAACGATACCTTCGTTGTTATCAGCGGCAACCGCTTGTGTGGAAAGGAAAAGGGATGAAGACAACAAGGCAAGCGAGAAGCAGGACAGCAGGCGAGAATTCATGAACATATCCTTTATAGACCAACGGGATTAACGACTCATAGCTTTGTGGGACAGGATTAAAGCATACAACAACGCTAATGATAATTAGTATCAATCGAGTTTAGTCGTAAAAGTGTAAAATTTCTTTTTAGCAGATTTTAGAATGATAAAAATCCAAATTTTAATGAGAGATAATTTTTAAATTAAGAAAACCTTAAGCCTGCCTACAGTGAAATTCATTAGCCTTCTATTCATTATGACGCGAAGGTAAATCTGTTATTCATGCGCCCGGCAGATATAAAAGCCCCGATCTTGCGGGGCTTTTTATGCTTATCCGGAGGTCGCTAAATTTATAAGGCGACTAATTTAAAAAGCATCACATAACCGCATGAGGGGCATACATAGGATAGGTGAAGAACAATAAATGCACGCAGTTCAGCCCAAAATGGAATAACGTTGCAACCCAGAGTCTGCCGCTCCACATCCACGCCAGGCCGTAAATAATGCCGGAGAGGCTGGCAAAAATAATCAGTAGTAAACCGCCGCTATAATGCATCAGTCCAAAGATGACTGAGGCAATCAACAGCGCGACAACAGGATGAATAATCCGGGACAAGCGTTGCTGCAGGTAGCCTCTGAACAAGGCTTCCTCAGCCAAAGAGACGAAAAAAATATTCGCAAGGGCAAATTGAGCGAACCATTCAGGCGCATGCGGCTCAATTCTAAGTCCGCCCAACGCAACAGCCAGAAGTAACAGCACGGGTATCGCAAGAACCAATATTCCCCAGCCGACCTTGCCCGCTTTATAGAGGGGTTTTGCGACGAATAACGTTGGCATGCACGTAATTAAAAAGAACGGCACCACTGCCTTGTCCATATTAAAGTACATACTGAACGGTATGCTTTGCGGACCAACGACGACAGCATCCAGCACTTTGGGGTTATGAAAACCCGGGATCAGATGCAAAACCAGGGCAACGGCGATGGCCACGCACAGGCCTTCGACCAGATAGGTATATTTATTATTTTTATTACGTAGCCATTCAACAGCAGACCAGCCAACAACGATTGATGCAATAACCAGCAGCGCCGGGGCGTCAAGAATGCCCTGTTTCCAGCCGAGAAATGCCGTTAATCCCAGCATTAGATAAGCCAGGCTTTTATTAAGGGAGAGTGCGGCAAGCGAAGTTGCGAGTAGATACCACATAAATGTCCTTCTTGACCGGTAAATTTTAGGGGCGATGTCCCAAATATGTCCCACAGCGGAAATCAGGAGGATGTGAAAGAGGCGTAACTCTATGAAATGAAATGGCACGCCCTGTAGGATTCGAACCTACGACCTACGGCTTAGAAGAACGTAGAGTACTATTTAACACACTGTAATGTCATTAGTTTTTCCGCGCTCGCGCCGGATTTGTGTCATTTCGTGTCGTTACATGCTTCTGCGTTTCGTTATGGTTCGTCCATGCATGACACATCTGTGACACAGAGAGTGCACAGCCATGCCGCCTGGCATAGCTATGACCTTTCCCCATCACATCACCGGGCAGTCGTCGAACTCGCCCGAGCGCGCATCATTGATGCTGTACGTGATCACCCCAAACACTGGCCGTGAAGAATCGCTGGCCTCATCCCTTAATGGTAACGGCTCCCTCCTTCCATTTTCAGGGTTTTCCAAATGCGGCTTCGGATGTGTTCTGTAGCGCATGATCCTGAACTCACCTTCTACAGCACAGACAAGCAGAGAACCGTCTTTCGGTGTCAGTGATGAATCGACGATAAGCATGGCGCCCTTCATGATGCCCGCACGCAGGTATGTCGTGCCGGCCACCATCATGTAGGTGGCTGATGGATGAGAGATAAGACGCTTGTCGAGTGATATGCGCTCTTCAACGTAGTCTGCTGCAGGACTCGGGAACCCCATAATGCACCTCCGATAAACACTGTTTATACATACAGTAGTTCATGCGGATTTGCCTCGTCAATCACAAATGTGTCACTGAACATAGAGAACGCGAAAGCTCATGATAGAATGCAGAAAATACTTATTGCATACGAAACGGGATGATGTTGCGATGTCGGCCAGCGCCTTGAACACTAACAAGACCTTAAACTCAATACAGGCAATGCGAGGGATTGTTGCACGTTCACATACTAAAAGGCGCTCTAAAGCGCCATCTGTAGATTATGCATTTGATGGTTTCGGGCAAAGCTGAACGCCTGCAAAGTTAAAGTTTCCACTGCCCATCTCGTTTGAAGATTCAATTCCTATAATGTGAAAACCTGCTGAAAGAAAGCATTTTTCTGAATTGAATACTTGGTCATGCTTTAAACCACTGGAAATTTTGTAGTTAATCTTTCCAGAGTATCTTAAGTCATCACTTTTCCCAAAGTAGGTGATATTCGAAATGCCACCTGCCTCGCTAGTGAAACCGCATATGGACAGTGTAGAATGGTCTGTCGGCGAGTCAAGCAACAGTGGGAAGTTTATGATCTGCTTCTCAGGAAGAGAATCACCAGTTAGAACAGAACCAAATCTATTCTCAACATCCCATATCGCTCTCGAATGTTTAATATTATCATAATATTGAGTTGTAGAAAGGCCACACAGATCGTAATTATTAATCAACTTATTTGGCAATACTAATGGTATAGCCATATTCCAACCTGCATTTTGATAAGCAGAATCTGTCAGGTGAACACCATCCCCATTTATCTTATTGGCTGGAATCATTCTGCTAGTTTTAAGTGAATAGTAGAAATTATCAACCAAATCGACGTTCATTTCCGCAGCCACATCACGCTGTGCCTGAATAAATGCAGGCATGCGCTTCATCATAAATTCTTTGCCATCTCTAATCGGTGATATCACCGAAGGTGTCACTATTACAGGTATCTTTCCGTACCGCCTTGTAATATTCACAAACTCCATGATATTACTTTTATACTCATGCTCATCGCTTTGATATGAGTTACAGTCATTCAGACAGTGGTTACAATAAATCACAAGAGCGTCAGACTTGGATAATCTGTCCTCATATGAACCCACCCCACCATCTGTCCCGTTAAGTAATTTTTTTATTGTAGTGCCAGGTATTGCATTATTTGAAACGGTAGTAAGACCTGGATAAATTAAATCAAGCGCAAGTTGCAAGGAATTCGGTGGGTTAGAGTAATTCTTGGTCGTAGTAGCGCCAGGAATGGATCCCCACATAGTGGAGTCACCGAAGCAGGCTATACCAACTTTCTTTCCATCCGCGAGTAAATTTGCTGCTCTTGAAGCCCTGACGATGCTTGCTTGTGCTGACACAGTTTTTTTACTTTTGCCACCGAATGCCTGAGGAGCAGCGCCAGCAGCCAAAGCAGCCGGCGCAGCCATTGAAAGCAACTTTCTTCTAGAAATTGACATTGTAGAATCCCAACAAAAACATTTGGCTGGGATTCTACAATGTATCACAACACAGTCAAATCACTACGCTATGGTTTTCTTACACTGTATACTCCGGGTGAAGACACGTAGCACGTAGGTAAGGAAGCGCTCATAGCTGTCGATGTGGCTGAAAATCCGCCAACGCTAACGCTAATTGTCCGGTCATCATTGAGTACTATCCTGCAATCCTGGAAACCGCTTTGAGTTAGCGTTCCAATATTAGTAGTTACACCTCCAGCAACCATGGTTAGCACGCCAAGAGCATTATTAATTACAAGTGAATTTGATGTATCTGTATACAAATTTCCCTTTAATGAAAATGCGACTTGGCTGGTAGCATCTTTAGCAAAATAAGCAGAAAAACGAATTTCATCTCCTGTGCAAATTAACCTTGACTGTGTTCTACCTGTTCCGTCGGGATAGCCAGTGCTGACTTCTCTACGCGGGAGAAGCATAGCCCCGCCGAAAGTAAAGTTAAGGCCATTAAGCCCTGTACTGGCAAGCACGCCTAAAATATGCAATCCAGCCCCTAATTTACATATTTTAGGGATAAATAAGGCGTCATAATCCTGAGAATTTGAACGTTTAAAGTCAATAATTCCGCTAAATCTTGCGTCTCCGTTGGCCCCTGAATACGTGAATACGCCATACCCGCCGCCGGTGCCCTGCAACCCTCCGATCGCGATCGTTGTATCGTCGGTCGGGTTATCCAGAACAACTGGATAATAAATATTCTGTGGCGTAGCTATTGAATCACCTGACAAGACAGAGCCAAATCGTGAGTCAACTTTAAAGATAGCGCGTGCATTTGTAATCGTATCTTTCCAGTACGATGTCGCTAGACCGCTAAGGTCGCCTGGCCTTTTCAAAAAATGAGGTTCAATCAGAGGGATGGCAAGGTTTCTTCCAGCTGACTGGTAAGATGACTGAGTTAAATGAACACCATCACCAGCTATGTCAGTAACTTTAAACATGCGCGATGTTTTATACGAGTAGTAGAAATTATCCACCAAATCGACATTCATCTCAGAAGCTACATCACGCTGCGCCTGAATAAATGCAGGCATGCGCTTCATCATGAATTCTTTGCCGTCATCTGTTGGTGAGATGATGGTTGGAGTTACTATTACGGGTATTTTGTTATATTTCCTTACTATATTCACCCATTTATAAAGGTTATCTTTATACTCATGCTCATCGCTTTGATATGAGTTACAGTCATTCAGGCAGTGGTTACTGAATATAACCAGCGCGTCTGAGGCGGCCATTCTAGAATCAAACGTGCCAGGGCCGCCGTCAGTACCATTTAGAAGTGATTCGAGATTAGTCCCAGGTAATGCTTTATTACGAACGGTGGCTTTTCCTGGGAAAAGAAGGTTCAGCGTTGTCTGCAACTCAGCAACTGAGTTTTTCGGGTCCTGAGTAGTAGTAGCGCCAGGAATGGATCCCCACATAGTGGAGTCACCGAAGCACTCAATAATGATAGAACTTCCATCTGCTAATAAATTAGCAGCATGTGTGCAGCGCTGTGGAATCGCCAAAATATTATTAATTGCCTTTTGGACTGAATCACCACTTTCCAATACAACCAGTGAGGCCCCCTTCCCAGGTGATGACGATGCCAGATCTTTCCGCAGGACATCTGCTACATCAACCGGCTGCCATTTACCAACCCCTGTACCACCAGCTGATGCTGGGGTAGAGCCAGAAGGAACAGTTTTTGGCAAAGTTTCGAGGTCATCCCAGCGGTACCAGATATTCGTGCTCTCATCCTGGAGAAGGTCGCCAGCTGACGTCACAGTGCCGCCATCCTGGAAAGAGCCCCTCAGGTTCCATCCAAGGTTGTATATCTGCTGAAGCACTAACTGCTTCAGACCTTCAATCGTATAGTGCGCTTTGCCAAAACGATCGATGTATTGCTGAACAAATGAAGTGACAAACTCATCAATTTTTCCAGCGTTAAACTTCAGGTCGCGGTGTGATTCGCTTGGTACAGCGTTTTGAGTTGGTTGAGTAGCCATATTGATTCCATAAAAAACCCGGCGCGGTGGCCGGGTCTGGGTGATCGGGATGGGTCTTATTGGTAAATCAGATCGCTATACTCAGCGAGGGTTAATGCGGTACTACCCTTTCCATCAGGTTGCTTGGCGGTGATAGTCCACTGCCCGGCATCCAGCTCCTGAGACGTGGCGATAACGTATCTGGAAGGTGACTGGACGTCGAACCCATCAAAAAGGTTGAGATCGATATTCGGGATAGCAGCAGTAAAGCCGAACGCAGTATCAGCACGCGGAGAAGCCGGGTATCGCGCCGTGGTGGCGCCGAACGAATCGGTGACCTGCACAAACATGGTTCCTGAGAAGTTGATGCGTTCACTCGTCTCGAAGTCATTCCCGACCCGCGACACGATATAACCGGCCTGCTGGTTGGTATCGTATGTATCCGGCACCTGAACCATATCGCCAATGTTTACCCATTCTCCGTCTGCCATGGCCGTTACCTGCATCGTCATGCGGGAGTAGATAAGCCGCCTGCATTCCCGAAGCGCGCGCTCGTTGGCCTGGAAGCGATTCCTGACGTACAGCATTTCGAACTTCTTCGCTTTGGCCGGCGATCCTTCAATGATGGAATTTCCTGATATCCGGTACCGTACAAAGTCCTGCTTATTGGTGTCCGGGTTGCGGAACTGCACCTCAACGCCGTCATAACCGCCCGGGAGCGTCATGTCGTAAGAAAGCGAATAACCATCTGGCTTTGTATTTGATCGGTTGAATATCGTGGCCGCAGATGTCTTTTTACTGTCCCGGGTGAATGACAGCACGCCGTTGTCGTCGTAAACCGACACGCTGGCGGCATCGCAGATGGTCTCCATGCGCGAACCGAGCGACACATCCTCATCGTCAAAGGTGTAATCGAAATACCCCAGCCGCGGGTCGATAGCGTCGATTTCAGCCTGGATCTGGTACAGGCCATAAATATCAATGCTCGACTCCGGCTGCTGCCCTACCACCAGCCAGTTAAACAGCGCAATATCTGCAAACTTGCGCGATGGCCTGAGCGTGTAGTCGACCTGCTGCGTCGTCATGTTGTAGCTGATGACGTGGCGGGTGATCAGCGCGTTGTACTTCCTGTCGCGCCCGCTTGTGGCGTTCTCGGTAGCCCGGACCTTCACCATTACCAGAGAATCTTCAGCGTGAACGACGTTAGTCCTGACGTTTACAGCGTGAATCTCTTCGACCTGCAACTTGCTCGCGTCGCTGCTGTTATCCGTCCTCTGGAAGGTGATCGCATAGCGCCCAAACCCGCCCGCCGGGGTTAGTTTGTCAGTCCGGTTAAACGTCTCCGACATGTAGTCGTGAGGCGTAGTCTGCCGGTACGTAAACGTCTGCTCAGTTCCGGGTATCAGGTTGTTGTCATTGTCGACCTTCCAGATTTTGACCACCCAGTTCGTTTCGCTGTTACCGCCGAGCCCGGACTGGGTATGCAGCCACAGCTGGCTTGATGGTATCGGCGAGAAGAACGGACCGACGATCAGCGCGGCGTTATCGCTCAAAATGAACTTCGTCGTGTTGATAGTCGCATCCTGGATCGGAATGGATGGGCCATTCAGGTTGTCGAAAGTGAACGTGTAGTAATATTTCGGGTTAACAACGGCGCCGTCGTTCGTCTCAGCAAAACTGATGAGTCTACCGGAAAGCGTGACGTCTTCAGTGCGGGTTCCGCCGGTGATCGGATACGTCACGTTAATGGTGAACGTTACCGGGTGCGGAAAAGTCAAATCGGCGAAGTAGTCAAAGTCAGCCTGTTTAAGGATTTTCATCGCTATCTGGCCGCCAGCATAAACGCCACTGATGACAGTGTTTGCCGTCGCCGTCTCGATCGGGAAATCGCCACTTTCATTCAGGCCTGGCACTTCCTGCCCGTCGACGTCGTCGAACTGATAACCCTCATTTACCACCGGTATGACATCACCTGGCTGGTAAATGGTGTAGCTAGCACCGGCCATTGAACCGAGATTTGACTCTGAGAAACGCACAGACGTAACGTCGTATTTACCGAGCCCGAACACCATCAACTCAGTGATGTATTTAAGGTTGTTTTCATATTCAAAAAGCGATTCCTGAGCCAGATCCGGGAACGAACGTACCTGACCGAAGTTATCAGGCTTGGCTTCGCCATTACGCGCAATGTTGGTCTGGCCTTTCAGGCTGTTGTTTGGCGACGTTTTGCTGTTCCCGCCGGCAGCGCCCGCATTTGCTTTCGGCATCAGCCCGGAAAGTACTTTCTGAGTAAATTTTATCGGGTTGAGGTGCTCGAGCGGGTTCAGGATGGTACCAATCAGACCGCCGCTTTTAGGCTGGTCAAAAATGACTACCCGGTCATTTTCCTGAAGAACAAAGCCCAGTTCTTCTTCAGGCTGCAGTTCTTTGCCGTTAACGTTGATGCGGATATCGCGGTGGAAGCTCTCCTGAGCAAGCCAGTCATAAAACACCGTCCCTGCTTCAACTTCCGCCCTGTCCTTCGGCATCCCCGGGACGCGATGAATTTCGATGATTGGCATAGGTATAGAACTCAACTTTGGTGAATAGCTTGTGAATTGTCCGTATCGCGTCAAACCTGACGTGCCCGTTTTCACCGCGGCTGTGTAGCGCCCGGCCTTCAAGTATCAGGCCGACATGCACGGGCTGACTGCCAACCCAGGCCACGAAAATCCCTTCATCGCAAAATGTTTCGCTTCGCTGCCAGAACACGACATCAGCGTCATAACACGTCATGAAGTCGCGCCCGGATTCGTAGTCCGCAGTCTGGTGTACCTCGATACCGAGAACATGCCGGTAATACATCACCACCAGACCCCAGCAGTCTGCTGCGTCGAAACTGCACGCCCGGTTACTCCATGGCACGCCTTCAATTCGAGAAATGAACTCTTCTCTATGCATTCTGAAGCCCCGGGTATTCTTCGACGGTATACAGACGGCCAACGTTACGGTTTAGCGGATTAATGCGCGTCAGGCTGCATGTGACGTCCTTGTCATCCATCGAGCAGTCATTGACGTAGAGCGTCCATGACTTGATGGCTGTGCTCATGTCTGCAGCGTCAAATTGTTGATAGGTGGCAGAGATCGGTGTGATGCGCGAATGCGCCTTCCAGAGTTTCAGCTTCTGCTTAAAGTCCTGCGCCAGGCGGCTAAATTTAACCGTGCTGTCGAGTACCGGCGTATTGCTTTGCTGGCTCTCCGTAAGCTCCATCCGGCATGGAGTGAACACCTGGCCGCCTAACGTTTTTGGGAATATCTGGTTGTTCACCAGACGCACATATCCAAACGTCTCGTTGTAGAAGGTGATCGTCTCGTACAGTATCCGATTAGGTCTCTGGCTTTGAAATTCTCTCAGTGTGGGCATTACGGAACCCTCGAAAGGCTTTCCGGATCGCGTCCATCCGGATAGCCGGTGACGATAATATCGAGCCATGAACCCCACGGCGGCGGAAGCTCGACGATAATGTCGTCAAACTCGTCATCTGAGTTAACCAGTTGTCGCGCAACAACATCACCACTCCAGGTGAAAATGGATCCGGACTGCGACCATGTTGGCCAGGAAAGGAAATGCAGTTCCTGAACTTCAAGGCCTGTGTCGCCAGTACCGGTCCCGAGGCGCATCGTGAACCACTGATTGCAGTTGTCGAGGTAGTTCGGGCTGCGCAACCACTGCATGAAAGCCCGGTGCTGATCTCTGGTGAATATCCACGTAAGAGAAAAGGTGGTCTTCAGGTCATCGGTGAGCTTCTGAAATATTGGCGCGCCGACCGCCGGCTGGTCCGTCCGAAAACCGGTATCGGTCGAGGGTATCTTCCCTTTTTGCGCCAGTGGCAGCCAGTCAGGATATGGGATTGGCATAGTTAGCTCCTTGCCTTACGTGGTGCCTGGTGATTTCGCTGTATGGCCTGGCTGGCAGGACCACCGTTATCGAGGTCATAAACGAATGCATCCACCGTCCACCCTCCATTTCCGTCTGGTGTTGCCTGCGCATCTACGCTTGATGACGTGTAGTTGTTGATATTGACTACCACACCACCACCTCCCCCATTCGTCAGATCCTTATTGCTAATCACCTTTCCGTTGTCGCCTGGGATCATGTACTGGCTACCATTGCTGGCCTGGTAGATTTCAGGCATGCCGCCCTCGCCTACCTGGTACATAGAGCCTGCTGATACAGGACCGCCATTTTTACGCTTGCCTGCGATACCACCAGCCATCGCCATGGCGGCAATAACTGCGCCAATACCAATGGCCGCAGCACCACCGAACGATCCGATGGAGGCGACGATTGCAGCTGGTGTCCACGCCGCGGTCGTGGCCGCCGCAGAGGAAACGCTCGCCGCGGTTGTCGTAGCCGTGCCGGCCACGGCCGCCGAGGTAGTTGCAGTGGTAGCAGCAATTTGAGCTGCACTTCCGGTGATAGCTGATTTAACCCACTCAACACCCATCTGAACAAAGCCGTTGATCAGGCTGTTAAGAGCATTGCTGGCGAGAGACTGCATCGCCTCCTGTGCTGACATGCTCCCCGTCAGAATCCCGGTAAAAGCATTCGAGGCATTACCTGCAAGGGAATCAAAGCTGGCCGCGAGCATTTCGTTGCCGATACTCTGATTTCTCCACATTTCCCACTGCGCAGCAATACGTGCCTGCTCATAACTCTTATCCGCATTGGCGCGTAGCATCAGCGCGTTCTGGTGAGTGACCAGTCCCTGCTGCTCGAAAGCCTGGATGAGCGCGAGTTTTCGCGCGTTCTCGTTAGCCAGTTGTTGCACCGGATCAACGCTACCAACAGCGTCCTGCTGCGGAGTTACGGCCTGCTCGGATTGGATTTTGGCAAGGTTGGCCTGGTGTGTTGCTGCGAGCCTTTCAGAAGTCTGGTTGTACTGCTCCTGACTGATTTTTTTCGCCGCCAGTGCGGTATTCAGATCCTCAACATCCTGCTTGTAAGTGGCGTTCTCACGTGACTCAGGAAGAAGCTTCTGAGCTGCAGCCTCTGCCTTGATAGCGTTGGCCGTATCCCATTTTTTTGCCGCATACTGTCCGGCCAGTGCGATCTGCTCTTTCGTAGCTCCTTTACCAAGGGACTGCTGCGCATTCAGGATGGCCTGCTCACGGCTCAGCTTATTCGTTGAGTCAGCGGCAAGCTCCGATTGCTGCTTCAGGTTTGCCAGTTTCTGAGCAACAGATTCAGCGGAAGACGCTGATTTTTTCCCCTGCTGCTCACTCTCTTGTTGAGCTTTTTTCCTGGCTTCTTCTGACTTCTCTAAATCATAATTTTCAGCAGCCAGCCTGCCAGCTGCAGAGATTTGATTCTGATTGTCAGTGACCTTGGCAGCCTGCATCCTGGCTTTGGCTATCGCCCGCTCTCTCTCGTCCTGAATTTTAAGTAATTCATTCTGCTCTTCCAGAGTAGCGATAACTTTATCGCCCTCCTTGGTCGCGGGAGATATCTGCAGCGCTTTGGGGTCGAAGCTTTTTCCGGCCTGATTGGCTCGGTTTATTTCATCAGCCGTCTCCCCAAAGGCTTTCGCTACCGCACCCTGAACCTGCTCAAGAGACCAGGATTTTTCGATGAGTTGATCATGAACTCCCATCGCCGTGAGCATGTTGTTCGTGAGCGTGCGAGTCGCCTCTGACGCGGTTTCTTCTGTTCTGGATAATTTATCTTTAGCGGCCTCAAGGTCTCGCGTCTTGCGAGCCAGCTCATCAGACACTTCCGCCTGTTGGCGAGCGAAGTCTGTACCTTGCCCCATAGATTCAGCAACCTTCTGGGCAGCCGGGGTAAAGTTCTGGTATCTGTCTCTCAGCGAGTCAACTTCACTTTGCAGATCCGCAACAGCCTCTTTCTGAGCTCGAATAGAATTATTGGCATCTGCAATAGCCCCACGCAGCTGCGTGTTCGACATTGCATTCATGGCGGCGTTGAGCTTATCCAGACCATCGGCGAAGGCGATAGCCTCCTCTTTTGCCTGCTGAGCTTTCTGCCAGAAATAGAAGATCGCGCCGGCAGCAAGCATAGCCGCCCCCGCTGGACCACCTATAAGAGCAAGCGCACCACGAGCCATTCCGATACCAATGGACGCTGCACGAGCAGCTGTCGCTGCACGGGCCGACGCAGCAGCCTGGGCAGTTTCAGCCTCGGCAAGAGCTATAGATGCGGTAGTAGCCCTGGTTTTTGCGGCTACAAGGGCATCCATTGCCAGCATCTCTGCAGCGCTACCTTTTGCCACGTTATATTCAGCCTGGGCCAGCGCGAGAGAAGAAAGAGCAGCCTCTTTATCAGCAAGAGCCTTACGCTGAACAGAATTAGCGGCTACCAGAGCAGCCTGTGCCGTCTGATTGTCTGCGACAACCTGCTGACGGGATGCTGCGATATCAGCGATTTTCGCTGAGGTAGCCATGGTCAACGCACCGACATATCGCGCGCCCATAACGCCAGCAACAATGGTCAGAGTAGCGCTGAGAACGTCCAGGTTTTCACTGAGTGAAATAACTGAATCACTGAATATTTTGACACCAGTTTTTACAGTGGCATTCTCGCCAAAGAACTTCGTGATGTTGTTGTTGGCAATTTCAAGAGACTGGCTGATCGTGGCAGTAGTTTTAGCGAACTCCTGTCCAATTTTATCGCCCTGAGAGAGCAAGCCATTCACGATCACATCAGTGGTTAACTTGCCCTCTGCAGCCATGTTTCTGAGCGCCCCAATGCTGACATTCATAGAGTCAGCAAGAGCAATCATGAGCCGGTTACCCTGCTCGTTCACAGAGTTAAATTCATCACCTCTTAAAGCTCCGGACGCCAGCCCCTGAGCAAGCTGAATGATTGCGTTACTTGCCTCCTCGGCTGTTGCCCCTGAGACCACGAAACCCTGGTTAATAATGGTTGTCAGCCTGGTAATGTCCTCAACACTGACACCATAACTCCGTGTTGATCGCTCGAGACGTGCATAGAGAGTGGCCGTGGCATCGAGACCTGAACGAGTCTTTTGAGAGATATCAAAAACACGCTCGGTGACATCAGCCAAGGTCTCAAAAGGAGGTACGGAATCCCTGACGGCGTTTGCCAGTTTATTACTCAGGTCCTGCCATGCCTGGGCGTATGCGCCGACCTGCTGTACAGAAAGAGCGGCAATGAGCGCTTTCGCGACGCCAGTTAAGCTGGACATAGCGCCTTCAATCGAAGACAGGGATCGCTCAGTGCGGTTTAACCCAGCCTCAAGACGACCCATGCTACCGTTAAGACCATTCAACGCGGCATCAATATCCCGGCGTCCCTGAAGGATCCCGGCGGTGTCCATGTCAACTTCATAAACAATCGTTCCAGCGCTGACAGTACCAGCCATAATCTAATCTCCGGGCAATAAAAAACCCCGCCTGAGCGAGGTTACTGTAATGAACAGCTCATGCCGCCTGCTGAGCCATCGACACTCTTCTTGCTTTTTTGGCTAAATAATCCTCTGATATTGAGTCATATTCTTCCCTGGTAAACCCTTTTTGGTCAGGGTATTTGGCGGCAATTAAATATTGAAACTCCGTCATGGTAAGCTGTTCCGCCTCATTGCGGCTCATGCTGAAATGATTTCTGGCTGCGCTGATATACTCAAATGCATTAAATTCTGTCGTGGTACCGGTATTCTCATGGCGCTGGAGTTTTCTTACCCTGGCTTTTCCGATAATGCCGTGTGTTATGAGTGATTGGGCGATCACAATCATATCAAACTCGTCCATTGCTCCACGCCGCAGCTTGAATGACTTTCCTTTGGTTTTGGCTATACATAGCTCACCGATCAGTGGTGTTACATCTGTGTCGCAACAGGATGAAAGCACCGTCATTGCAGCCATTATTGCCTTTCTTCCATAACTGGTAGTTCTTATGTGCTGAACAAGCCATTCAGGAACGGCGCCATAAGCATCGATAGCCGACATGAGAAGAACTGATATCTCATCATGATGAAGGTCATAAAAAGCGCGCACGATATCTTCTGGCTCGCCTATTCGAGTTATGTTGATAAACGATGGTCGGAAAAAATATTCCTTATCACCAGCGGCGATCAGGAATTCGCCAATTTCTTTTAATGGGATCATGGTAAATTCCGTTTAGCGGTCATTATCAAGGGCAGCACGCCGCCCTTTGGAATGTCCGTTAGGAAACGGTAACCGTATGCACGGCCACAAAATTGCCGTCTACAGTGTTGATGATGATCTGCGCGCTGCCGGTGGCTACGCGCGTCACGGTAACGGTGTTGCCGGAGGCGGTGGCCGTTGCTTTAGTCGCATCGGTAGAAGCCACAGTGAAGTCTTTGTTGGTTGCGCCAGTTGGTGCGATATTCACTGTGAAAGTGCTGGTACCGCCTGCCGTGCCGGTGCTGGTTGTCGGGGTTACCGTTACGCCGGTAACCTCAACAGCAGTCACTTCATTAACTTCGATGGTGCTCGCATCACCGACTTTGAACTCAGTTGAGAACGTGACGATATCGTTGGTTCCACCATCAGAGCTCAGCGCAGTGATGTTCATGTAGCCGATAAATTCAACCGGTCCGTAGTCCATGCGCACCCAGATACCAGGCTGGCGCTTGGCCTTCAGCTCATCGGCGAAATACTTGATGAACTTGCCGACACCGTACTGATCCAGCTTATCCTTCTTGCGCACTTCTCCCTCAAAGCTCAGGGTAAAGTCACTGTTGGTGATGATGGTCTCGACATAGCCGCCGCCGTCATCCGCATCAGAGGTAACCGAGTTCGGGTTGAAGTCGAAGCCCTTCGACGTACCAGCGGCAAGCGCCATCCACTCTGCTTCGAGTGGTTTGACGTCCGGGCAGCCATCGGCGACTTCCAGCACGACCGCACCGCCGAACAGGCGCTCGTTCGAGTTCTGGCAATTAGCCATGTGAAACTCCTCTTTGACGTATAAAAGAAAACCCGCCAGAGCGGGTTATTTGGTTGGGAATGGCTAGTCGCCAAACGTGCATTCAAATTGCAATCGGAAGACTATTCGCCCTTCTTCTGTGAGCACCGGCGCGGGAATTGCGCCCATGTTCTGGATGTATCCGACACACTCGTCAGCCATGGGGTTGGCCTGGACGTAATCTACGATGCGCTGCACGGCATTGAGTGCGTCTTTGCGCTTATCTTTTGCGCCCACGACATCGACCAGAACATGATACTCAGAGCCAAGATCGGTGCGGATGTTCGAACCACCATTTGGCCTGAACACCATGATCGCTTTCGACAGGTCGCCAGGGTCGTCGTACATCAGCTGCTGCACCGTGAATCCGGCAGTTAGCCCGGCATCGCCGAACATGTTGCGCACCCGCTCATGCATCATGGGTGTCATAACGAAAGCTCCTTACGCACAACATCATCGATTGCAGAGCGCTCCTCTTCAAATCCAAGTGTGAGGAATTCTTTTTTAGCCGTTGAACGACGGAATCTCTGCGGGTTAGCCGGATCATGAACATAAACGGCATAGTTGGTTGAATAACCCACCCTGCCGGTGATTACCGCCCCATCAGTTACGATTTCGCGAAATTGGCTGTTTAGAAGTGCTGAGGTATCGATAGGCGTGTAGAGGGCCGCTCTTGCCGCCCCAAGAATCATCGCCGACTGGAGTGCGCGAATGACTTTTCTACCCTGAATATCATTCAGAATTCGGTCAATATTGCGCTCAACACGTGCAGTGCCACGCACTTTGATACCCATTGCTACACTCCCGTCAGTATGGCGTAATCATCCGCCAGGCGCTCGAACGTGTCGGCGTAACGGATAACCTGCCGCACCTCGTCGGCACCGGCGACAACCGGGTCCGCTTCGGTCGATACGCCAATCAGCAGGTAATCACCCGCGGCCGCCAGAGAGAACTCCGTCCAGATGGTGTTTTTCACGACGATTTCAGCGCCCAGGCTGGCTAACTTCTTGCTGAGCCCGCCCTCGTAATCACAGAGGATTTGCTCAGGTTCGGCATAGCCAAGCGGATCGCCGTATTCGTCATTTCCTTCCAGTTTGCGCCAGATGGTCGCCGTGGCGGTATAGCTCCAGTTCGCTACCGATGACATCAGCCCTCCTTCCAGCGCAGCACCTTCGCGCCAGTCGCCCGGATGCGCGGGCAGTTGATGAACCACTCGCCGTCCGATTTCACGTAGCCGGTAGTCTCCCGCCCGGTGTCGGTCATCACCCAGACGCGGGTGAACGAGCGCGGCAGCCCGTGCTTAACTGATTTGTACGTCATCACTTATCCCCGCACATACAGCCGCCCTTACCGATCCAGATACCAGCGAATGACGGGGTGGCGGTAGGGTCGGCAGGAATAAGGGAGGTTGCACAACCGTACTTATCCAGCCCGCGCAGCAGGTTCACTGATGCTTTCCAGCGGTCGGTGAACGACTGATACCGGAAAGAGCGCGACGCCCCGCTTGGAGCCGTCTGGCTGGAGATGTATTTATCCCCCTGCCCGAGCCCCATAAGCGCCAGCAGATAGAGCTGAATCAACAGCGCGGTCGATGCAGGATAATGTGCATCGAGACACTCCTGAATACTGTTGGCCTGGTCGACGAGAGCCTGAAGAACAAAATCGGGAATGGTAATTCCCTGGCTCTCCAGATACTCCTTCGCCTGTTCGAGAGTTACCATTATCGACTCCGTGAAATACCCCGCCGGAGCGGGGCATAAAAAAACCGCCTTAGCGGCGGCTGTTATTCAGCAGGGAAAAGCTTTTCGAGTTCGCCATCCGGCAACAGTTCACTGAGCTTTTCAGCGCCCAGGGTGCCTTTAAACTCGATGCCCAGTTCAGTCAGACGAGCCTGGATAACCTCTTTGCGGGATTTCTCACCGGTACCGGCATCAGGTGTTCCAGGTTTTAGCTCACCACCCGCCTCACCTTTCATCAGCCGGACGTTAGACTTCAGCGCCGGGTGAAGATCTTTCAACTCCACCACGTCGCCAACCTTCACGCCGAACCATGGGCGCACAACTTCGTATTTAGCCATGCTGTTTCCTTACGCCAGGTCAGCGCCGTAGACAACGCCAGAAAGGCCCTGATCATCTGCGGTGATTTGCAGACCTTCAGCAGACATGATCTGGAAGTTGTAGTTAACGTTAGGCAGTGGGCGCGGCAGCGGAACAACACCTACGGCCATGCCAACCAGTGGAGAGATCACGTCACGGCGACGAACGTACGCGATAAACTCGTTACCGGTCAGCGCGAAGCTCATGCGGATTTCTTTCACCGGCGCGAACGGCAGAACCGCCTGCAATACAGTGCCGCTTACAACGCCATTCACCACGTACGGCTGCGCCAGGTTTGCCCAGATTTCCGGGGAAACCCACATCACATCGTATGCGGCGACTTTGTTCGTGCGTGCGGTGGTACCGAATGCGCCTTTACCGAAGAACGCAAAGAGCGCGGTCATGTCGGCAGTAGTCAGGTCGATATTCGCGCCACCAGCACCGGAACCGAGGTTGATCTTCTTGGTGTTTCGGTGGTTCTTAATGCCCTGCGCCGGGTAGGACTGAACCTGAATTTTTGAATCGCCGTTGAGGTAGTAGTTAACGCGCTTCTGGTTGAACTTTCGCATCTTCGCCATCTGCGAATCCAGCACCAGATCAATGCCTACAGAGTTAAGGCCAGCAGCATGACGCCAGTTAACACCATAGCCAGCAGTGAACACCGGAATCGGGTCGCCGTCGCTCGCGTAGTCAGTGTGGTCGAAGGAGAACGGCGCCTGGCCATCGATGCTTACTGACACGTCATCAGCGATATCGCCTACCACGTTATACAGCTTGGCGGTTTTACCGACCGGCAGCACCGTCTGAACGCCGATCAGGTCGTTCACGATTTCCATGCCGATTTCTTGATCACGCAGCTGGAGCACCTGACGGTCAATCTCAGCCCAGAAGTCACGGGAAAAACCGCCCACTGCGTTACAGGCCAGCATGTCAGCAGTCATCATCGCGCGGTTAGCTGCAATGATGGAATCGTTCTGTAGGTTCCACATGTTGCGGTTTGCCCACAGCTCACTCCAGTGCCCGCCAAGGCGGGAGTTAGTCGCCAGCGTCTCTTTTGAGAAGTACATATGTTTTTATCCTTTTGTTACGCGCCAGCAGCGGCGGCAGTGCCAACGCGCATGCGCACGCGGATGAAGTCGGTGGTGCTGGCCGCGATGGTGTATTCATCCTGGCTGTATCCGATCACTGAATCAGTGTCATCGGTTGCCAGGGTAAACTGACCGGCAGTGCCCAGCTTGATCGGGCTGTCTTTTTTATACGCACCAGGCAGGCAGCGCAGCGCCAGCTCACGACCTTCTTCGACGTAGTTACCTACTGCCGAATCCCCGGCAGGGATTTCTTCGGTGATTGTCAGGCCCTGGTGGTAACCGACATCGATGATGTACAGGCGTCCGGTTAGCGCAGTGGCCTGAGCGAATTCATCGGATGAGTTGATGGTTGCGGCGGTACCCGGAAGTAGCGCTGCGGCCGTAGTGCGGGTTTCGGTCTTGTACAGAGACTGACCATCGATATTAACGCGACGATAACGTGGCATTATTCCGGCTCCTTACTTGAAGTGTTCGTCTGCGGCTGGTGCGCCGGTTTCTTTGTGCTGCTGAGCATTGTTTGTGCCCAGCGGCGCAGCTTCGCCCAGCGACTTGTACATCGCGTCAAGAGCTTCGCCTGACAGAGCGTTCGCGACGATATCGCCATGGACCTTCGCAACCGCTTCGCGCTTTGCTTTCTCTTCGGCACGGGAGTTGGCGGTCAGGGTTTCCGCGAGTTGCTTCTGATTGGCCTGCAGCGCATCAACCTTTTCCGCGAGAGGCTTAATAGCCGCTTCAGTATTGGTCGCAACAGCCTGGCCGATCATGCTGCCGATTTGTTCCAGTTCTTCTTTGGTTAAAGGCATGTTGCCCTCCGTTTTGTGGTTTGGTGCAGGCTGTTCCTGCGGTGTGAATAGAGCTTTAAATTTGTTTGCTACGACGGCCACCCACGACTCCTGGCGCGCTACCACGGTGCCGCTGTCGTCGATAGCGATCTTCCCGCCATCAGCGGAATAGCCGTAAACCTGCGCATCGCCGCCATTTCGCACGATAACTACCTGCGAATCAGTGAAGTCAGCAACCCAGGCATATTCATCCGCGCCCGCCGCAAACTTCGCTTTGGCTGCGCGATCAAGACGCTGTTCGCGCTCCCGGTAGGATTCACCCACCAGCGCGCCGGAGTTCGCTTTAAGCGGCTGCGCCAGATCGGCGTTTACCATCAGGCCAACGCCCTGCTCAGGTGTTGCAGCTCCGACTTCGTGCAGAAGGATTGCGTCGTGGTCCATGCCGTGGATATCTGCCACCCACTCAGCACCTGTGGCGCGCTGCTGATCGTTGGGTTCAAGCTGGTCGAGGAATGCTGCAACACTGGTATGAATCGGCGGAACGTCTTCACCGCGCTCAATGGCAGCGACGCGATCAAGTAGCTCCCTGCCACCTTCCGACTCGCTGGCACGGGCAACATCAACCCACTTTTCGAGGTAGATGCGATTACCGGACTTCTTAACGTTGCGGTTCCACGCTCCTATATGGCCTGCGTTAATCCCCTCTGGGGAGAAAGCAGAAACGAACTGACCGTTAACTTGAGGGTGCCCAAGCGGTGCCAGGGTACCCTCCAGCCCCTTATAGTGGGCGTCGATTTGCTCTTGCGTGTACAAGCCGCCATTCATGACGACGTTCGCCGGCAGCGTATAACTCGGCAGCACCAGATGTTCACGACCGTTATATGTTTCTCGCCGGATAGACTGGCTGTTCACCTTCGTGGTGATATTGACCTGCATTGGCATGGTTAAACCTCAAGCTGCCTTTTTGCAGCAGTGACAAGCTGAATGATTGACCTTCATCTTTTTCCAGTGGCTGTCGAATTCCTTCTTAGCCATTTCAATGACGTTCGGGTAAAGCGGATTGCCGTCTGAATCCACAAGCACCTCGACCTGCCCGCATTTACAGTTGATTGCGTTTGCATCAACTGCATACCAGTCTCTGACCTCCTGAACTGTGAAGGTGTGCGCATGCCTCAGAGCGTGCTTTATTCGCGTGGTAGGGCTTAATGCTGAAAGGTGCAGCAACCTTAGATTAAGCCCAAGATCAGTCATCACTTCTTCTGACTCATCCCAGCGCGCTCGTCGAAGAGCATTTGTAACCTCAGTGCGTGCTATCCGGTTTGCCCTACGCTTCTCGATGCCGGTCTGGTCAGTCAGATTGCGGGCAATGTCCAGCGGATTGAGACCACGCCCAACACCATCAGTCAGTACTCGCGCCATATCTCGCTTAACGTCAGCAGTCAGCCCCTTCATCTCCTCGAACACGCGCGCATGCACCAGCGCCATGCGTTTCTGATACGGGTCGCTTGCGAGGATGGACGCTAACGACTCGCGACCAGCTGCGTACACCGGCGACTGCTGGCTGAGGTTGTAGAACGACTGCCCGGTCCCTTTCTCCGAAGCCAGATCGATGTACTCGTAAAACCACAGGTCGTAGTCGCCACCTTCAAGCAGCACCTGATCCACTAGGTAACTGGCATCGTTCAGAATGATGGAGAGTAGCGTTGGGTTTAGCTGGTATTCGTATCTGGCGTTTACTGCAAGGGAGGAAGGTATTTTTTCGAGTGCTGATTTGTACGCCTTACCAATCTTGTTCATTCGCCTGGCGAAGTCTTTCATTGCCCGGCGTTCCAGCGCATCGGCTCCGGTCGGATCCTGATAGTTACGCGGTAGAATTGGTGGCTTCGTCTTCTTCGTCGCCATCCTCTTCTCCTAACGGCTCTTCGTCGTCATTGTCATAACCCGCAGCTGTACGAATCTCTTCACGGCTGAATGCTGGTTCGTCGCCGCCGCCCAGCATGGTCTGGTTAATCTCGCCCATGGTCTTGGCGTTAGTGAGCTTCTCAGTACCGGTCTGTTCGTTCAGGTCATCCCAGATAACAGCCTTCTGGCTGACTGAGTCGACGATCTGCAGGTCGATGAGCTTGTCGCAGAAGTCCTCTATCTCGAAAGCGAGGTCTACACGGCGCGACTGGCAGCGAGCATTGAAATACTTCTGATCTTCGGTGCTGGAGCGCTCAGCCTGCTGGTTGCCAACCAGAATACGCGTAGGAATATCAACTCCTGCGGCGGCTGTTTGCAGGTTTACGTTATAGGTCTCTGACGGATCCGCTACCGCAGTGACCAGCGGTGTGACTGTAGCCCCTTGGGTTGTCATCAGAACATCGTTACCACGGTTCATTTCCCCGGCAACTTCGTTAAACTTATCCTGCAACTCGTCAATGCTCACGCCATAAAGAGACGCGAGATTGTTGAAGTCGATTTCCTTCTCAAAGTTGACATTAAGCTGCCGCGCGGCGTTCTTCAGGAATGACTCACCAGACCCGCCCTCTACCTTCTCCAGACTCACAAATGCGTTATAAGCTGGTTCAAGGAACCCAATGGCATCGTCTGAGTAATCACCCAGGATGAAAACGCGATCAGGGTGGATATTGACGCGGCGGCTTGAGCCATTCGGCAACCGCTCGGCGTACTGCCACATCTTTGGCTGTCCGTACGTCTGCGAGTTTAGGCCAGTGTCCCACTCACCAACCGTGAGCGATCCGGCCCACGCCACGGATATTTTCTGAAGACCTCGCCCTTTGGTGACTGGAAGGCTCCAGTCTTTTTCGTCGCGGATGTGCAGAAGTATTCCTGCATAACGACCTACAAGACGGCGGCGATCCGCCTCAGAGAATGAGCGCCAGAATCGATTGGTGAATACCTGCTTGGACTTTTTCTCCCAGGCGGTTTCTTTGCGCTTTTTGTCTGCCTGATCACCCTCAATGATTTCCGGGTTCGTCTGCCAGCACTTGCCCACCAGCTTCTCAACGGCACCGTGAGCGATACCGCCGCGGCGGTACAGGGCGTAAAGGTTTTCGTAAGTGACCTGCTCAGGGAAGCCATACTCGCACCATGCTGAATGGCGCTTATTGTCCAGCCCCATCGTAGGCGCCATAAGGCCCATACGGGCGCGAGCCATCCGCGCATCGTTCAACGCATGGTTGACGGCGAGAGTTAATTTGTCAGTCATGGATTGTCCGTCAGCGTTTCAGCGGCGGGATTTTTGGTCCTTTTGCCGGAGTGAATGATTCAATCTTTCTGAGCATCAGAGTGCGGCAGTGCCTTGGGATGTAATTTAGAGGCATAACTCTTTCGAATCTGATGATTTTCCCACAGGCGCAGCACCAATATTCGGTCATGTACGCGCCCCCTTATCGTTGTTTTGGCGGTGGTAATACCTTGCCGGAAGATTTCGACGCGCATGGATGATAACCAGGCCATTCATTGCGCTTTCTCTCGCATCCCGGGCACTTGCATTTATCTGCCATGGCTATCTCCTTTGTAGACGCTTAGGAATCATCATCCCGGCCATCTGGCCTTTGCGCTTAATGTGTCCGTCGAGGCTGTAGCGAATGCCGTCCCAGCAGTGTTCGTAACCATCGGCGAGCTTAGGCAACACCTCTCCAGTGATTCGGTCCGTTTTGTACGACCACATGCGGGCCTCGCGCGCCACGTTCTTGCAGCGCGGATGGATGATGATTTCGTCGAAGCCGCGAAGATGCGCGATACCGTCCTCAACGCTCCCCTGCCATTTCTCGGCAGCCGAGATGTTGAAGCCCTGCCGCTTGAGGTAGCTAATCGTCTCGGGTCGAGCGGAGTCGGCCTTGATGGGCCAGTCACGCGATCCGGGAATTGTGTCGTACAGCTCCGGCATGTGGTCGAGCTCAGTCTGCTGCCCGTATGCCTCGTACTCGATGTACAGCCGGTTATGCAGGATGAACGAGCGCACCAGCGTGTTAGGGTCTTTGGCGAAACCGAAGTCGGCACCGAAGAACAGGCGATCGGACTCTTTCCATAGTTGGTCCGAGAACTCGGCAATCCGGTATTTCCCAGCCAAAACCTGCTTATCGGAGTTTTCGAGGTAGGCGCCTTCCCACACCCATGCGTATGTCGCCGGGTCGAGGCGTCGCTGATCGTTCTGTCGCTCACCTTCCAGCACGTCAGGGAACCATGGGTTATCCGTATAGTTCATCTCAACGGTGATGCAGTCTTCGCCAGCTTCTTTGCGGAAACGTTTATCCGTTGCGCTACCGTCGCGCTCCGGGTTCCACGTCACCCAAATCTCTGATCCTTCTTCACGAACGGTTGGGCTCAGCTTCTGCCATGCTATTTCACTGACTGATTCAGCCTCATCAACCCAGCAAAGCAAGATGCGCGCTTTCGACTTGATGCTGTCGAGGTTATGCCGCAGACCGCAGAACACATAGTTAACGCTCTTATCGATAGTGCGGATGTACTTCTCGCCGATATCAAAGTTGGAAGCCAGCCAGGGAACAGAGAGGATCGCCTGTTTCACTTCCTGCATGCTCGACTCTTCCAGCGAGTTCATGAACTCACGCGCGCAGAGCACCACGCCGCTTTCACCGTTCATCATCGACTGATACGCCTTTACTGCAGTCATCAGTGCGAATGTGCGCGTCTTGGCGCTACCACGCCCACCGTGCGAGCACCGGTAACGCTTATTCACGGCAGTGAACAGCGGCGCAAGCTTCGCGGGGATCGGCAGTTGAACGGCTTCACTCATGCTTTCGGCTCAACGGGGAGTAATTGGATGATGGTCGGCTGCGGAGTCATGGTTCCGTCCGGGCTGGTGTGCTCGACCTTCTGTTTGTTGCTGTACGCGTCGCCAACCTCTTTGGCGGCCTGCTCCATTAGCGAGGCAGCCAGTGCCATGTTTTTCATTCCTTCAGCGCGGCTCATCATCCGGTCAAGCGCACGTAGACGATAGGCTTTGTTGGCGATCGGGATATCGCTTAATTCGGTCTGGAAGCGTTTTCGGGTTTCGTGGAATAGCTCAACCCACTTCTGCGCCAGCCCCCTGCCGTTTGCTTTCGTCGGGTCGTGGGATTCGACCTGCTGACGAGTGATGCTCAGGCCAAATTCTTTTTTGACCAGCTCAACCACCTGGGATGGGGTATCGAAGCAGGCAAGGGACTGAACGATGAAGGCTTTGACCTCACCTTTCAGTGTCGCCATGGATTACCTGCCTGTCATAATCAGTCATATTGTTAGGCCAGCTTGAGCGTGCATGTGCCGCATGATCTGGCTATATCGATGTGAGCCACTTCAGCAGGCGCATTAGCCGCATCAACGAGCTCCTGTACTTCTTTGCTGGCACCGTATCGACGTACGACACCAGTGAATTCTTCGACGTCGTGGCCGCGGAGTGTGAGCACTGGCTTCCCGGTCTCTTTGTTGAACTTAGGCGCGCCGAAATCATCGGTGGCCTGTGCGATGTGGTAAAGCTCATGCTCTACCAGTGCGCAGAACTCGAGGTCACTGCATTGTGAGCAGTAATCAGCCGCCAGGGTGATAATGAACTTCGGGATGCGCCCGAACCATTCATGCATCTGCTGTTCCATTCGGGCTTTCTGCCAGCCACCGGCGCGTAGCATTACCTGTTCAGCCTGACCGAGAACGTAGCGCCCTTTCTTCGCGAATGAGTCAGACGCCCACATGAAGCAGAGATCAGCATCAAGCAGGTGCTCATGGTCAAGGTTATGGATGCTGCCGGTATCGCTGAGGATTTGGCGGCTTACCCACTCATGCACTTCGTTAGCGGGGATCAGCCTGGTGTATGACTGCCAGTTGTCGGAGGCGATGAAGTTAACTGGCGGATATGGCCTGCGCTCGTCATCATTAGCCATGGCTTACTCCGTAGTTTGTTCTGCCGGTTGATCTACAGGCTCGAACAGGAAGTCATCAATGCTGTCCTGGCTGAAGTAGCGCCATTTGCCGTCATCCATTGCCAGGGCAACAAAACCATTAACGATTTCTGGCTGGCTTCTGGTCATGAGCCCGGTGAAGGACTCTTTGGATTTTTTGGTGATTGTGATTCTGTAAACAGTAGCCATTTCGTTCTCCACGTGTCGCAGCTGCTGCCCTGCTTCTCAGAAGTGCTTAGCCACTTACGGCTTACCCGTCAGCAAGATGTGATCACCATCCTTGCGGGGTTACATAGATCATTATCGAAGCCCCTCAGTGAAGGGCTTCTGTAATGCCGATATTTGCCGACGCAATTCTTCGTTGGCTATCCTGCTTTCGCTTCCATCAACGCGACCATGTCAGGGTCCATCTGGCTGACGATCCGCTCACGAGCGCAATTGAGAAGCTTCTTGCGACCACCGACGCCCCACTTATTCATTGCCCGGGCACATGCGCTGACCTCTTTGGTCTCATTGGCGATCAGCAGGTCAAGTCGGTTGAGTCGGTTCATATTGCTAAGACCGTTGAGCACAGCCTCGCGGAAGGTTTCGTAAACGTGGATTTCAAACTCCGGCTTAATCCAGGCGGCATATCGAATAGCGAGTAGCTCTGCAGCCCATACGCCGGGCTCGTCACCACCGCGAATTACTCTAAGTGCCAGGTTATCTTCCATAGGACATTTTTGTCCTTTGCCTGCCAGCGCCTGAACGAAACGCTTTACTGATGCACTACGAATGAACTTGCCCGGCTTTTGAGACTCAGTAGCCTCACCTTTCAGGACGGCGGCGGCATGAAGGTCATTCAGGCTATATCGCCCCTTCTCGTCCACACGGACAGAGACACCATTCACGATCACAGTTGGATATGTCATAGCGTGTACCTTTCTTTGAGATGAACCTTTGCCGCATAGGAAATCAGCCCGTCGAGGCTCGCCAGCACTAACTGACTTCCTCAAAGGCTCATTTCAAAGGGTATGGTTCGACGTGGTTGAATGCGCTGCGGTGCGCGGTGAAATGCGGATACAAAAAAGCCCCGGCGATTGCCGAGGCTCAGAATTTTGTTTTTGACACTTGATGATTTCTCTTCAGCTGGACTGCTCACAGCATGAATGACTTTTACTACTTTCATTTCTCGAATTCAATTTATTTTTTTCTCGCTTCTTCAATTTTTCTGATCCCCGCCTTATCCAGATTGCACTGCCCCAGCGCCGTATAGAGCTGAGCGTTTAACTCCAGACTTGCCTGCCACGTGAACGGGACCATCATTCCTGGGATCGGCGTGTCTGCGGTCAGGTCAGCGCTTATCGGCACCACTGGGGCTGGCACGTAAACTGTCTGCGAATTCCCGCAGGCTGTCAGCAGCGGCAGAAGGAACAAGCTTGTTAGCGCACGGATCGCCTTCAAGCGCCTGTCTGATGTAGACAATGCGCGTCTCGCCCTTTTGAGCCAGTTCGTTCTTTGCATTCTGGGTAGCCTGTGAAATTTCACGGATGACGTTCATCGTGGTGATCACGTTGCTGGTGATCGCCTCCGATGTTTCTGCACGGACCATCGCCCTATCGCGCTGGTCTTTGTAGGCGATGGCGTTGCCGCGGTAGTGGTTAATCGCCCAAGCCATGGAAAACATCAGGCAGATAACGACAGCACAGATGATTGCTGTTAATCGGCTCACTAATCTAACCCCCAACACGCCAGCGCGCTTTCCTGGTCCCGTCTATCAACCTGACCATAGCAGCCATTCTTCTGGCCTTTGGTTAGTCGGCAATCGCGGCCACCGTCTTTAATCCACCAGCGGATTGCTTCACATGCCCCTTTACGATCACCGGCGTTGATGCGTTTATAAAAGGTAGAAGGGAAGCATTTACCAGGACCAATGTTGTACGGGCAGAATGAGGCAATCCCCGCTTTCTGCGGTTCGGTCAGTGGTACCTGGATATTGCGGTCGACCCAAGCCAGCGCCTTGTTCAGCTCGCTGGCGTTCACCTGATTACATTTCTCTGGCGATAGCCTCATACCTGGGGTAACAGGCTTGCCGTCAACCGTGGTAGCTCCCCGGCAAATCGTCCAGATGCCGCTGCCATCTTTGTACGCTGTAAGGCTGTTTCCCTCTTTCTCATTCAGAAACTGATCGAGAATGACGGATGCTGGCGCACCAGCAAGTACCAACCCCAGAACAGCAGCACTTAATTTTGCTCTGGATCCCATCACTCACCTTCCTTTTGTAATGCCTCAACGACCACGCTTGCAGCCGCAGGACGTTCGTGAAGGGGTTTATCACCAACGCCTTTCAGGTAGTCATTAACCATTTTTGTTCGCTTCTCGTCCTCTCTACGCCTGCGGTGGGCATCCACGCGACCATTGACATAGGAGGCGAACGAGATCAGCAGACCAGCGGCGCCAAAGAACATGAACACCATATCCTGAGTGGTAAAACCAATGGCTGACGCCAGAGCTGCTACCCACGCGAAGAACTGCGTGAAAATGTTCCCTGAATCATTCATTTTCATGGTCTCTCACCTCGCTATGTGCGGGTGCTGTGTGGGGAAATAAAAAAGGCTGCCCGAAGGCAGCCTGAAATAATGATCGTGATGGCTGGAGTCGAACCAGCTTCCATCTGTGCGCTGCCGATTGGGTTACGCGCGCCTTGCGGTTACTTTTCGAGAATTACAGCCGCAAAACTATTCCCTAGCTCGCCGCTGAGCTTCATCACAATGGGGATCGCTTTGCCGCGCCAGGGGAATGTGCCTGGTCTCACCGGGATGTCGTCACATACTCAAAGCGATTTCCGTTGTGTAAGAACGAAAAAGCCACCCGAAGGTGGCCTGAAATTTGACTACTGTCGCTCACCGGCGTCAGTTCTGGAAGTTTGTAAGCAGATGCTGAATACGAAAAAACCCGCCTAAGCGGGTTTTCACATGTTCCAAACGGACTCTATCAAGCAGCTTGACGCGTGCGGCGGCGACCTTGACGTTCCTGGCTTGGAGCCTGTGCGGTTTCTTCAAGAGTCGGGCCGATTTTCATCAGAAATTCCAATGCTTCGCCAGCTTTCTTGTAAGTTTGGATTGTGTCAAAAACACGTTCTCTTTTCATAGTCATACATCACCTCTAAGGAAACTGCGTTCCAAGGTAAACATACACTTCCGTGCTAACTGCATGCGTGCTTATGTTCACATGAGCATGTTAACACTTAGTATATGAAGCATCCATAACACTATAGCCATTTAGAGCGATTGTCTTAAGCTATTGATGCGATTAGCAGCTACTAATCGAAGTGCTATGGGCTTTAACATGAGTACATTGTAGCAAAGATACAAGTACCCGTAGACAAATTAGGATTCTAGTTAACCTGCACGTTCTGCAAGAACACGTTGAAAGTTATCAAAGTCACAATGCATTGCGTTTGAACCGTCTGCCAACATTTCAAAGCCAAAGCTTCGGTAGTATTCAATTTTATCTTCAACCGGTTCGATAATGCGGATTGCCTCGCCATCTACCTGGTTCATGAAGATCAATGCGGCGTATAGAGTATACAAAACCATCTTACGACGCAATGGGTGATCTTCTGTATCTTTTACGAAGTTTTCAACTGCATGTACTTCAAAGATTTTTGAGTCGATGAAGTAGGTACACAATGCCACACCCGCAGGGTAATGCTCAACAACTTTGTTTTCTTGTGATGTCACAAGCTTGATACAAAGGCTAAAGCAATCATCACGATTACCAACTTCAGTGATGTACCACTCCCAATTCAGCTCACCATAAGCTCTGGCAAGTGATCCGGCATCAATATCGCTTAAAGGTCCGACGGCTAAATCAATTCCACGCTGGTCCATATAGGACTGAAGCGTGTTATAGGTAAGTTGGGCAACTTCTTCTAATGATAGCATTCAGTGCTGGCTTTAAAGTCGTAAATCGGGAGCTTAGATTACCACTTCAAGTAGGCAGAAACATTAAACAATTCAAGAAAAATGCGATCGCAATGAGTTTTATCTCATTTCGTTAGCCATATTGAACACGGGGATAACTTAAATGGAAAAAGCCCAAGGCGTTAACCTCGGGCTTGAATTCTTTGTGTCGACAATCAAAGCTATGGCGACGATATCAGATTTACATGAAATATATGCGTTTCAATCCAGTTTTGCAAGACTTCTGTCGAAATTTGTCGCCTTTTGTTGTGAACGTGATCGCGTAACCTGCAACAAAGCTCCGCTGTCCAGGCGCAGGAAGATGCGCCTCATCTCAACCCAGCGGTCCGTAAACGTCTCTGACCAGTTCTTTGGCGTTACGCCAACCAGAGACGCCAGCGCCTGATATTCGTACGTCTCACGCCCCACCAACTCCGCTTTGACGTCCTGGGCCGCCAGCCAGATAAGCTTCTTCAGGCGCTCCATCGTTTTTCCGGCCACCTTCTTCGCGCCGAGGTGCTCCCGGAACTCAGCCCAAGCCCACTGAGTGATCGCCACCTGGTACTCGAACCGGATGTTCTCGCTGTAGTTCCACAGCAGCCATGCTTTCTGGTGGTCTTCAAGCGACAGGACAGCGCGGCGCCAGGATGCGGTAACGAACTCAACCGGCCCCACCAGCGCGATTGACGATCCCTTGGCGCGAGACTGGCTACCGCTCATTGCCGGGCCGTCAGGGTTAACTTTTCGGCCGGTGACCGGGTCAGTGATTTTCTTACGCCCCCGGCTGCGCGCGGTCGCGGTGAATTGCGCGTTCTCGGCGAAGGCCACCAACTGCCCTTTCGGCGCCCCGCTCAGATCTGCGGTCGCCACAATGAGCTGCTGACGTACGTATTCCAGTTGCTGACTGTTCATGCGGCTTCCTTATGTGGCTGGTTGGTTTTGGTCTGGCTGTGCTTTGCTAGTCAACCAGAATCATGCCTACGCAGCCTTTCTCGCGCTTAATTCGACGGCATTCGGTAACGATATGCCCCAGTGACAGGCCAGGAGTGTCGTCGATGTACAGCATGTCGATTTCACTCAGTCTCCCAGCTGTGGCGATCGCCTTCTTAAAGTCGCCGTCGTAGTCGCCCTGGTACTGGTCATCGGCGTCATCCGTAGCGGGCATGTAAAAAATGCTCGGGTTAATGCCCGACTTCTGACCAACCAGCTTTTCAAGGATCTGGTCTCCAGGCATTTCGAGGCTGAACATCAGCGCTGGCTTTTTCTCACGAACCGCGCAGTTGATCGCCATCTGCCCGTACAGGGTTGTCTTGCCCATCTTTGGCCTTGCGCCAATCACGAACAGAGAGCCTTTAACCAGACCTTTCGGCGCCAGCAGCCGGTCGAGTGACGGGATACCGGTACTCATACCGCGCTGTTCACCTGAAGGGTCAAACCGTTTCTCTAGATCCGCTACCCAGTCATCCATAACCTCGCCGAAAGACCTCAACCCCCGACGACTGCCGGTTTTTGAATGGTCTGCGAGCTGGGTGAAAATACCCTGAATGGCCTCGTACTTCTGCGTAGCGCTCATGCCGTTGCGGGAATACAGCAGTTCGGTAGCTTCGGTCAGGCGGTTGATACCGTAGCGCTCCATTGCGGCTTCCCGGACTGATGCTGCGTAAGCCACGATGTTTGCAGCGCTGGGAGTGTTCTTGGCGATCTCAGCCAGGTAAGCAAAGCCACCTACCTGCTCCGCAAGGCCTTTGCCCTCAAGGGCGTCGAACAATGTCAGGCCATCTACTGGCTTGTTGTCACGAAACATCTGGCGCATCTCGGCAAAGATCACCTGGTGAGGTCGGCTGTAGAACGACTCAGGCTTGAGCATCGCCAGAACCTTCTGGACTCGCTCGCTGTTGTCATCATCCAGCAGCAGGCCACCGATAACGCTCTGCTCTGCTTCGAGGTTTTGTGGTACAGCCATGAAATCAGCGGTCATCACGATCCCCCTCGCGCACTTCGATGTAGAGCTTTTCGGTCAGGAACTTATCGAATTTCATGCGGCGCCAGGTCTTCCCGGATTTCTGGTCTGGTCGGTCTTCAAGCATCCAGCGGCAGTTCTGAGCGATGTAGCGCAGATAGCTTCTGAAACCGTCCATATCCATCGGCTTACCGTCCAGGTTGCGGGCAATTTTGTTGGCCTTACCCCAGAAGGTGCGGATCAGATTGCGTCGCTCATCAGTGAGGCATCTCCATCCCCGGGCTTCAGGCAGTTCGTCTTTCAGGCATTGCCATACTTCATCGCATGACAAACGGGACTTTTTCTCTTCAGCGGGTTTCTGGTCATTTGCGACATACTTACTACCGTTAGGTAGTAAGTTATTTAATATATTGTTATCTGTGGACACTGGCTGGACATCGGCTGGACACTCCACCTCCACAGGCATTGGTACTACTGCGTTTGGGCTGGACACCGGCTGGACATCGGCTGGACAAAAATTTGACTGATATTCGTCATATTTGACCACTTTTAGAACAGTAAAACGGTTGTTTGATTTGGTGGTGATCATGCCCAGATTCTGGAATTTACGGAGCAGTGATTTAACGCGATCAGCGGTCAAACCCGTTTCCATTGCCAGCGTGTTTCGCCCGGTAATGAACTCTCCGCGTTCGCAGATCACATCGCCGACATCAGTCGATACCAGTGTCTGTTCGTGATTAGCGCGCAGGAGCAGGTGAACCCATAAATGAGCCGCCTCAGCGTCCTTGTAGAACGGCACATCCATAATTTTACGGTGCAGCAAGGCAAACCCCTTACCGTCATTCGTGCGCGGTTTCTGGAGCCTTCTGGCCTCTCTGGCTTCGGCTAAATTGGATACGTTACCCACGGCCACTCTCCTTACGTTTCAGCTCTTCCAGGATGGCGCGCATCTTCTCTGCCACAATCGGATTAACCGAGCGGATGAAGCGGTCGCGGGTTATGTTTTTATGTACAGCGGTATGGTAATAGCGTGGATTTTTTGCCATTATTCCTCCTGCAACTACTGTCGTTTTTGCACCAGAAAGTCGGTTCTGTTCGCGCAGACCGGCTTTCGCCATTTCTGTAGTTCTCACATAACCCCCAGCATTGAAGTGACCATGGCCATCAGCGGCGCGGTCAGGTCCGGGTCGACACGGAACATCTCTACGATCCCCTCACTGAGTTCCTTGAGCTTCTGGTGACGCGGGGCGTTCATCGCAACGGCCACTTTCGCCTCACTCGTTTCCTTCTCAAGTCGTGCTAAGCGGGACATGAAGCTGTCCTCTGGGAGAAGTCGATGGCGGTACTCCAGCGGCAGGGCGGCCATGATTGCCGGGGCCAGCTGGCGAATGTTGTTGGCGGCGTATTCGGTGTCGCCATCAATCCAGCGGAATACCTTCTGCATCTGGCGGTGCGAGTCAGTCGGGATATCCAGACCGGTGCCGCCGGTTGCCCGCCACTCTTCAACAATCAGCGCCGCGACAAATTCACGGCTGCGGCAATCAGCTGCCCAGGCGCGAACAGCTGCGCGGATCCCATCGATGTTTAACGCCCTGGAATCAGGTTCCCGGCGATTCTGGTAAATCATCGCAGTTGGCGAAAATTTGTTACCTTGTTGATACGCAAGTGAATGCATTGCTTTCCCTTTCGTTGTTAGGGCCGCCGGTTAGGCGGCGTTATTGTCGGCCGGTGACGGGAACAGCGTCGGCAAATCAGGGCGAATCTGGTAGGCCTGAATCTCGCCACCAGTTGCTTTTACGATGCTGTTCACATGCTCCGGAGAAACCCTCGCTTTGTTGTGTAGCCACTTGTAAACCGCCTGCTGCGACACTGCGCACGCTTCACCAAGGGCTTTTTGTGACCCGACGATGGTGATAGCGGTTTTAATGGTTGGGTTCATAACAACCTCCATAGTGAATATAAACGAAGAATAAAACTATGGTTGTATTTAGTCAACAACCATTTTCGTTTGATGGAATAAAACCACGGTTGTACATTTAACCTTATGAAAACGACACTTGCTGGAAGACTGAAAGAAGCACGCGCGGCACGAGGCCTGACACAAAAGGCGCTCGGGGATCTCGTGGGTGTTAGCCAGGCGGCTATTCAGAAAATTGAAACAGGAAAAGCCAGCCAGACCACCAAGCTTGTGGAAATTGCTAACGCGCTCGGGGTAATGCCTGATTGGCTCAGCTCTGGAGAAGGGGCGATGCTTAATGACGGAAAGCAATCAGGGGCAGCTTTATTAACTAATGCAGCTTCGGACGTATTCCGCGTAGACGTTCTCGACCTCACTGTTAGTGCGGGACCGGGATCATTCATGATTTCTGAGTTTGTAGAAGTTCTGCATGCTATTGAGTTCACAAATGAGCATGCCCGCGCCCTCTTCGGCAATCGCGCACAGCATGATGTGAAGGTGATGACTGTAGACGGTGACAGTATGTGTCCAACGATTCAGTCTGGTGATCGCCTCTTCTTCGATGTGTCAGTGAGGAACTTCAAGGTTGACGGAGTATACGCATTTGTCTTTGGGCAGCACTTCCATGTTAAGCGTCTGCAAATGCAGGGCCTGCAATTAGCCGTGCTTTCAGATAACCCGGCTTACAAAGACTGGTATGTAACAGAAGAGAATCAGGACCAGCTCTACATCATGGGAAAAGCGCTGATCCATGAATCGATAGCTTACAACAAACTGTAGCAGTGGCCTGATGAGGTGTTTGGGTGATAAGAGAATATCTGATAGTAGGCGTGGTTACTTTGCTCTCGGTTGTTGCGATCGTGCTTATGGTGGCCTGATGAGACTTTTGGATAGAGACGAAGCTGCGGCTGGTTTAAGTTCCTTTCTGCGGAATTAAGATTATGATTTATGAAAAGGTTTTATTTGTTTATACCACTTTATTGCAGGAAGGAATGGCGGCTGCCGGTTTTAACACTCCAAACGTGGTTCTTTTTGATGTTGACCCACTTAAGATCTATTCATTAGTCGTAACCTGCGGATTTTTAACAGATACATCTAAAATTTACTGGAACGAGATTGACGTAACCTTTAATGATAAATCTGTCATTGATCCTGCATTCGATGGTGAAAGTACTTTCAACGTATTAGGTAGTGGATATCCAAACAAAGACCACTACTCCTCCGTTTCTTCTTTCTACCTGAAAGGCATAAGGTTAACGAACCCAGGTTTATACACTGCGAAGGTTTCCCTCTATGACAGCGGGGCAGACGGGAAAAAGGGAAATCTAATTGATGTTAAGGAAAGTCACTTTATCGTAGCGGGGGATTTTGAGTAGATGGGAGAGCTTTTTAAATTAAACAGGCCTAACCTTGAAAACAAAAATTATGCACCTCATAATACTGAGCATGGTAGCGGCAGTGGCGGAGGTGACGATATGCTTCAGAGAGTGAAAGAGCTTGAAACAAAAGTCGCAACCCTTGTAACCGATGTTGCAATCATCAAAGACAAGCTAGCCTCAAAAGAAGATATTCAGTCAGTAAAGACAGAGCTACATAAAGAGTTGAATGCTCAAACATGGAAAATCATTACAGCTCTAGTCATAACTGTGCTTATAGCTGTCTTTTCTAAATACTTTATCAAATGACCCGGGCGCCAGGCCGGGTTTTAATGCTTACTTCACAGCCTTACTACCTTTCCGCACCAACTCCGCCGCATCCCTGTTAGCCCCCTTACCTATCACGTTTCCCGTTTCCTTCCGGTACCGTTCCAGCTTGTCGATGATGTTTTGCTGGGTCATAGGTAAATCTGCCAGTGACAACTCCATGACCGCCCGCCCCATGGCGTGAACCATCATGTTCACTCTTTCTTCATCCAAGTCCATTACCCACTCCTTTTTGATGTTTTTTCAAACATACCATCATCGGAGCTAAAAATAAATTTCGTTTAAAAACAACCAAATAAAACCACATTAATCATTAATACAACTATTGTTGTTGACGATAAAACAACTATGGTTTTTAATAAGCCCATCGAAACGAAACATCGACAGCTGAGCGAAGTTAGCCAGCGGCGGACAGCAAGTCGCCTGCTCATTAAGAATTCAGTCAAGCAGTAAATCACCCGGAGCGCTCCTGGCAAATTGAAATGGCGCCCAATGGGATTGAGGCAGGTGTGTAACGCGTGGCGGGTATAGCACACGAAGAGGACTCCGCACCGGAATGGTTTGCTGCTCAGTTCCCGAACATCGGGGAATCTTTACCAGCAGCTCTTTGCGAGGGGCTGACGGTAAACAATCAGAGGGGTGTATATGTCAGATAAAAAAACGGCGCCACTACTGCTTAACGTAGACGCCAGCGAGGTGCTTACTCAGACCGGGGAGCTTTTAAAGCTATTAGAACTTCCAGCCAGTTCCTTTCAGGGAATTCCTGAGCATGTCGTCGATCTGTTTTTTGACCGTGTCCGTGGCCTGATTGACAACATCGTCCTTAGTGATTTCTCGACCACAGTCAGCACAACTGACGCCGGTGAAATTTGTCTCAAAGTCAAAATCATCGGGCTGGTTGAACATCTCACTTCCGCAGTCAGGGCACACGGTCCGCATGGTTTGCATGAATATATCCTTTCTACTGTTGGGGAGATTAAAGAGTAAGCGATTTCTTGCTGTTGGGGAATAGCGGGAAAGCGCGCGCCGGGCGCGGATAAACATCCCGGCACTAACTGGAATGTTTTGGGCTGGCAGACGGTTATCAGCTAGTTGGTGAGGTAATGGCTCACCAAGGCGACGACGGCCCTCCCTGCTGCTTGAAAGTGGGGAGCCAGCACCAAAGCATTTCTCCCGCATCAGCGGGTAACGACAGAGGGTGAGGCGATGGCAATAGATGCGACGTTAAAAGTTAAGCAAATTAACTCTATTAACCCATACGGCGACGGATGGAATAGGCATATGGAAATCGATATCGACAGTATCGAGTTAGTTGAATGTGTTAAGCCTGAAGAAATTATTTCTGAGTACACGGCGGAATCACTTCTTGATGCAATGGATGAATCTGATGTGGTTCGCTGGCTTGAAAACGAAGGTTACACAGTAACAAACGATTGACCCGCTCCGGCGGGTTTTTTATCGGGCATACCTCAGCAACTTCACAGAGGTTGCTTAGTTATGACAACCGGCGGTCATCCACCGCCCATTGAAACACATAAAAGTGCGTTGAAGTCTTGTATTAACCGTTCCGTTCGCCGCGATAAGGCCAAGAGGATTTATGAGCAATAAAACTGGAGGGCGCGCTTTCCCGTGCGATTCTATCGTGGAGCGCGACGAAGTTGGTCACTTACATGGTTTCGAAGTCAGCTCTGGCGGCATGACATTGCGCGATTATTTCGCTGCAAAAGCGCTGATAGTTGCTGCGCGAGGTGCTGATGGAGAGCCTGAAGGGGCCTACTTCGAAACTGTTGATGGGATAGCATCAAGAGCTTACCTGCTGGCTGATGCAATGCTCCACGCCCGGGAGGCATCATGACAGTCACCCATAACGGCAAGCAGTACACCGCCAAAAAGCTCAACGATAACGAGTGGCAGCTGACGTCGGTATCGAACCCGCGTGAAAAGCTGACGCTGAACCGCTGGACATGAAGCTGGCTGGACTCCTGGAACAGGTTGAGGTGAAGGTATGATGCACCACTACGGCACCACCCCGCTCATTCGTCAGTGCATCACGCCCGGCATGATGGCAATGCATGAAGGTCGCACCTATCGCGTCTCAGCAGTCATTCAGGAGCGCAAATGGGTGTACCTTCACACCGATGCAGAAATCATACGCCTAAGTGACTGCGTAATTGACGTTCTTCTGGACGGTCACGGCAACCCTATCCAGCACTAACCACCCTATTCAACCGATCGGCCTGGCATTACGCGGGCGGCATCTGCACATCCAAATTTCAGGAGAAACCATGAGCGAAGTAACGGACTTAACTGTCATCGAAATCAAGCCGGAACAGGCCCCAGTGCTTTACGTAGCGGGCGGCCTTGACGCGTACCTTGAGCAAATCCGCCAGGCTGTAAACGAAGTGCCGGACCTGTCCACGAAGAAAGGCCGTGACCGTGTTGCCTCTCTGGCAGCGCAGGTGTCCCGCAGCAAGACGGCAATCGAAAAGCCGGGCCGTGAGTACCTGAAGCGCCTGAAAGAGGCTGTGCGTCCGGCTGAGGCCGAAATTAAGCGATTCGTTGATGCCTGCGACGAGCTGCGCGATGCGACCCGCCGCCCACTCACCGAATGGGAAGCCGAGCAGGAACGCATTAAGGCTGAAGAAGCCATGAACGCGATGCACGCCGAAGCGCTGGAGATGAACATCAGGTTCGATCAGGAGCTGGCTGCCAAGTTCGAAGCGGACCACGAAATGGCTCTACTGATGAACAAGGATTTTGACCGTGACCGCGAAGAGCAGCGCCGTCTGGCGGAACAGGCTCAGCGTGAGCACGAAGAGCGCATTAAGCGCGAAGCAGCAGAACAAGCCCGCCGCGATGCCGAAGCGAAGCACAAAGCGGAGATTGAAGCCGCAGCGCGCCGTGAAGCCGAAGAGAAAGCCCGCGCTGAATTGGCGGAACGCCAGCGCATCGAAGCGGAACAGCGTGCGGAACGCGAGAAGAAGGAAGCAGAAGCTCGGGCGGAGCGCGAAAAGGCTGCAGCGGTTCAGGCTGAGCGCCTTAAGGCAAAGCAGGCAGAAGAGAAGCGCCTGGCCGAAGAAAAGAGAGTTGCCAATGAGGCAGCAGCGCGTGCGGCTAACATCGCTCATCAGAAGCGCATTAACAACGAAGCCAAGGATGATTTTGTTAAAGGCGGAATTCCGGAAGAGTTTGCTCGAAAAGCCGTTGAGCTGCTGGCTAAACGGCAAGTCAGAAACAGCTCAATCAATTATTGAGGCAACCATGAACTCATACCTCACTTACGACCGCATCGAAGATCGGCGCTGGGTGGAGCAGCAGCTTACCGACGAGAAAGAGAAGTGGATCGACGACCGGGCGAAAGAACTGATCGCCATGTTCCCGAAAGACCCACTTTCAATGCGCTCTCTCTTCCTTCCAGGAGCAGCCACTCTGGCGCTAACCGGTGATAAGGCACTTGAGCATTACAACGACTATATCACTCGACTTTGCTACGACCGTGCAGAAGAAGAGTGGGATCGCCTTCATCCATCCTGCCCGTTTTAATTTTTGAGGGATTTAACAATGAGTACTGCACTTTCCACCATGGCCGGGAAACTGGCCGCACGCCTCGGCATGGATGCCGGTACAGACCTGATGAATACGCTGAAGAATACAGCGTTCAAAGGTGGCAACGTCACGGACGAGCAGTTTACAGCCCTACTGATCGTCGCCAACCAGTATGGCCTGAACCCATGGACCAAAGAGATTTACGCATTCCCAGATAAAGGCGGGATTGTTCCGGTCGTCGGCGTTGATGGATGGGCTCGCATTATTAACGAACACCCTCAGTTTGACGGCATGGAGTTCTCATATGACAAGGAGGAAGGCGCGTGCACCTGCAAGATTTACCGCAAAGACCGTAAGCACCCGACCATCGTCACCGAGTACATGGGAGAGTGCAAACGCAACACTCAGCCATGGCAGTCCCACCCTACCCGCATGCTTCGCCACAAGACGCTGATCCAGTGCGCGCGTCTGGCCTTTGGTTTCGCTGGCATCTTCGACCAGGACGAGGCAGAGCGAGTTATTGAAGGAACAGCGGCAGAGGTTCATGCGGGCCATGAATCAGATAGCCGTCGCCCGGATCTGATCGCAAAAGGTGAGTCCGCCGCGCGCCTTGGAACAGTCAAGTATCAGGAGTTCTGGGTGGCGCTGAGCGCTGAAGAGAAGCAGGTTATCGGCGCAGTTGAGAAGCGACGCATGTATGACATGAGTCTTGCTGTCGACAACGCCGAACCTGTCAATGTCGCAGAGACGGAGGCTGAATGATGGAGCAACGCACCCCTGAATGGTTTGCTGCGCGCTGCGGCAAGGTCACTGCCAGTCGCCTGGCTGATGTCATGGCCCGGACTAAGTCGGGCTACTCCACCAGCCGCCAGAACTACATGGCCGAGCTGATTTGCCAACGGCTGACCGGGAAGCTGGAGGAAGGGTTTTCGAATGCCGCGATGATGCGCGGCACTGAACTTGAGCCAGTGGCCCGCGAAATGTACGCGCTGAATGAGTTCGATGCGGAAATCACTGAGGTTGGACTCATCGATCACCCAACCATACCCGGATTCGCAGCCAGCCCGGACGGACTTGTCAACGACGACGGGCTTATCGAAATCAAATGCCCCAACACCTGGACCCATCTTGAAACGCTGAAAACTGGCGAGCCAAAGCGCCAGTACATGCTGCAAATGCATGCGCAGATGATGTGCACCGGGCGGAAATGGTGTGATTTCGTTAGTTTCGATGATCGCCTGCCGCCTGACCTCGCCTATTTCAAGAAGCGCATTCATTTCGATGAAGAGCTGGCGCGCGAAATCGAGTCTGAGGTTAAGTGCTTCATTGCAGATCTGGAATCTGAAATCCAGAAAATCACAGAGCGTGCAGCATGAAACGCACACCCTTCTATCGCCGGCCCGGGCGAACCGGGCAATTCTCAGGGCTCCGTGAGCGCGTTATCTGGATGATTCAGACGCGCGGCCGCCCGGTAACTGGTAGCGAAATCGCCGAGAAGTTTGGCGTAACGCTCATCGAGTTTAACCGGGTCGCAAACGGCATCACCCGCGGCACCGGACAGATAGCGCAGATCGTTGAGTCGGCAAAATGGATCAACGAGGACGGCATCTGCGACCGGACATTCGACCTGGTCACGAAGCCAAAGGTCGTAACACCACAGGGTAAATCACGGCTGTCCACCCGGCGCGCCATTGAGCAATCGCAGGAAGGCAGGCGGCAGGAGTGCATTGAACGTGCAGAACGCCGTAGCCGCCTGATTGCTCAGGGCCTCTACATCGACGAAATGGAGTCCATCCTATGACTCACGCTCACGACGACATCATGGTTGGCACACTGTGCCTTCCCTTCATTGGTAACGGCTGGCTAATGCCATGGGGTGAAGTGGTCAGCAATCCATTAAAGGCGCAGCGGCTCGCTGAGGAATATCGGGAAAGGCAGGAGGCGGCATGACAGCGAAATACTCACTTCTGTATGTCGATCCGCCATGGTCTTACGGCAACACCATCAGTAACGGGGCCGCTGCCGATCACTACTCCACCATGAAGTTAATCGATATCAAGCGTCTGCCAGTGTGGGAACTTGCCGCCGAAAACGCGGTGCTGGCGATGTGGTACACCGGCACGCATAACCAGGAGGCTATCGAACTGGCCGAGGCCTGGGGATTTACAGTTCGCACGATGAAGGGCTTTACCTGGGTGAAGCTGAATCAGAATGCCGAACTGCGCATCAACAAGGCGCTGGCTGAGGGTGAAGTCACCGACTTTTACGACTTCCTCGATCTGCTTAACGCCGAGACGCGCATGAACGGAGGAAACCACACCCGGGCCAATACCGAAGATCTGCTGATTGCTACCAGCGGCGCCGGGCTGGAACGAAAGCACGCCGGGATTAAGCAGGTGGTCTACAGCCCGCTCGGCGCGCACAGCGAAAAGCCATGGGAAGTGCGCCACCGGCTAGAGCTGCTTTACGGTGAAGTGCCACGCATTGAACTGTTTAGCCGCAGCGCAGCGCCAGGATGGGATGCTTGGGGGAATGAAGTTGATGGCGATGTGAAGCTTGTTCCTGGGAGATATGAAAATGCCGAGTAGAAACTGCCCTGAATTAACTGCCGAAATGGTTAGAGAGCTTCTGGAATATGACCCCACAACAGGGCTGCTGACCTGGAAGACTTGTCGCAAAAAAGTCCAGAAAGGTAGTGTTGCTGGCTCGGTTTGTGGGAACGGTAGAAAGCTTTACGTCAAAGTTAGGATTGGCCGCCTCTATCGCGCGCATCGTCTCATTTGGCTGATAGTGACAGGTGAATGGCCAAAGTATCACATCGATCATGTTGATAATGACGGAACGAACAACCGATGGTCCAATTTGCGTTTGGCTACGCTAAATCAGAACCAGCACAACCGAGAGTTAAGCAGAGCGAATTTAACGGGATATAAAGGCGTCTCTCGGGCTAATAACTTATCAAAACCATACCGTGCAAATATCACAATAGGCCGTGAGCGCCGCCACCTTGGCTACTACCGTTCGGCTGAAGAGGCCGCTCATGCTTACGACGAATCTGCTCGCGAGCTATTCGGCGAATATGCGCGACTTAACTTTCCGCATGAAAACGAGTTAGCCGCCAGAAAATTGCTACCCGGCTGCGCCATCGATGTTGTGAAAACGGGGGCAGCATGACGCCAGAAAATGACAACGCCATACGCGCCGCCTGCCGCCGCCGCACCGAGGAAATCCAGCAGGCCATGCGCAAGAAGCCAAAGCCAAACTGGAACGAAACGGTGCCTCCCATCATCAACAAGCATCACAAGAAAATTGAATCTCTGGGAGTTAGCCTCCTGGAGTTCGTCGTTTACACAGGGCGGCTTAATCGCCGCTTCGGAGTGGAATCGTGAAAGTTTATATTGCCGGGCCGATGAGCGGCCTACCTAATTTTAACCGTGCCGCTTTTAACCATGCGCATTTTCATCTCTGGTCGAAAGGCCATATTGTTCTGAATCCCGCCCGTCTACCAGATGGATTAACCCAGGCCGAGTACATGGACATCACCGACTCAACCGCAACGCCGTATCAGCTGAGCGTTGTGAAGAATGCGACGAACCAATTCCCGAGCCGCGGCGCGCTGCCGTTCCCGGCTGCCAAACGTGCGCCAGTTGCCAGGCTGATCTGGAGCTTATACGCAAGCAAAGGGGGTCTTGATGGATTACGCCATGCTAACTGACGATGAAATCAATGCGTTGGTAATAAAGCAACTTATCCTCACGGGCTTTTACACCGACGATCCGCAGGAAGTTAGCCACCGCCAATACGTTAGCGATGGATGGTGCTGGGGCCGAGGTACAGAAACTGGACTGCGCAACAAAGACGGCTCTGTTTTCGTTACTCACCAGAACGGACATCGCCTTGATTTTTGCAATGACGCCGATGTGGCCTGGCAGCTGATCGCCAAGCACAGAATCTCCATCGAGTTTGACGGTGACCACAGCACAGAGCCACAAACTACCTGGTGCCATACGCGAAACCTGGACCGGACTTGCGGTACTGATTACCAGAAGAACCCCCTGCGCGCCGCGATGATTACCTTCCTCTTAATGCAGGAGCTTCCCGATGTTCCAGCTAATTCAACGAGGTCAGATTTACGCTGACCAGCATGGTTGGCCTGTAATCATCCACAGCTGCACTTCTCAGATAGTCCGCTACTGGCGATAGGGCCGGATAAACACCGCTTCAATCGACCGTTTTAACAATGATTTTGAGCACCTCGATCACCATGAGGCGGCACAGATACGCGCCGAACTGGAGACGAGCGAGCACATTAAATCGCTGCGTGCCCGGCGCGCGGCATGAGGAGAGTGCGTGAAAACTTACGAATCGAAGAAATCACAGTTCACCAGAAACCTGATCCGGCGGCGCCACGCTGAATGGTCAGAAAAGACCTTCGGTAATGTCGGCCCTATCGGACCGCTGAAACACCTTTCGAAAGAAGCGCTGGAAGCTGCCGCCGATCCTGGCGACCTCAGCGAGTGGGCTGATATGCAGTTCCTGCTTTGGGACGCGCAGCGGCGCGCCGGTATCACAGATGAGCAAATCACCGCGGCGCTGGAAGAAAAGCTGAAGGTGAATATGGCTCGCCAGTGGCCGGAGCCGAAAGACGGCGAACCGCGCCTTCACATCAAATCATGACGCAACTGATAGCCAGTTATGAGCTGGCTATTGGGTGCGAAAGCACTGCAACGTCATCCCTTTTGCCCTCCGCTGTGAGGGCATTCTTTTTGGGAGTTCACCATGCATTCAAACCCCATGACCTGGCTCATCGCCGCATTTATGGCGCTGGGCGCTCTCATCTCATTTCTTCACGAACCGGAAGGTGTGCAATGGCTGCTTTTAATGTGGGCGCAATAGTCCAGAAGAAGACCGGAGGAATTCATGGCGTGGTGGATAGCCTGCAGGATCCGGACGGCGACCATCCGCAGTTCTGGGTGCGGTGGGACGACAGAAATTATTCAGTGCATACGAAAAATGAATTACGCGCGGCCACGCCAGACGGTCCGCAGTTTTATAAAACGATGTCATAGGAGGGGAGATGGTTGAAGCCAAAACGCTAACCGCCAGACAGGCGGCTGAACTCCTTATAACCTCGAAGCGTACCGTCTATCGGCTCATCGACTCCGGCCAACTCGCCGGGAAGAAGATCGGGAACAAATACCGCACGACCGACGTCGCCTGTATTGCGTATTTACATGACCCGCGCGATCCTGTTTCCGCGAGCGCGGGTGAACATAAAGGAGAAATTTTATGTCAATCACCCTCAGAGGCGGCGTCTGGCACTGTCATTTCGTTACGCCGTCAGGGAAAAGAATTAGACGATCTCTTGGCACGGGGGACAAGAAACAAGCGCAGGAGCTGCACGACAAGCTGAAGGCTGAAGCGTGGCGGGTGGATAAAATCGGGGAACTGCCGACGAGGACGTTTGAGGAATGTTGCATCAGGTGGATCCGAGAGAAAGAGCATAAGCGGTCCCTCGATGACGATAAGACCAAAATAGAATACTTCCTTCGGCATTTCTCCGGCCGGGATATTTCGACCATCACGGCGGACCAGATAAACGAAGCAGTTTCGAAGATGGTCAACCGCAAGCACATCCAGGTGTGGGAGTCGCGCCGGGACGCAGCTATACGCCGGGGAAAGGAGCCGCCGCCGTACACTGAAAAGCCGGTAAGCCAGGCCACAAAGAGCCAGCACCTGTCTTTTATGCGATCGCTGCTGAAAACTGCAGCTAATGACTGGGGATGGATAAAGTCGGCCCCCGTCATTAAGACCAAAAAGCCAATCAGCAAACGCATCCGCTGGCTGACCAGGGAAGAGGCAGAACGGCTTATCGCCTGCATGCCGGAGTCGATAAAGCCGGTGGTGATATTTGCGCTGGCAACCGGCCTGCGCCGCTCCAACATCATTGATCTGGAGTGGCAGCAGGTCGATATGCAGAGAAAGGTTGCATGGGTAAATCCGGAGAACGCGAAGGCGGGCAAGGCTATCGGCGTGGCTCTGAATGATACCGCATGCAGGGTGTTAAGGGATCAGATCGGGAAAAGTTCCAGGTGGGTATTCGTTCACACGAAACCATCGACGCGCCCGGATAAAACTGTCACACCCGCGGTCCGGAAAATGCGTGTGGATGATAACAGCGCCTGGCGCATTGGCCTGGCAAAAGCGGGTATAGAGGACTTCCGTTTTCACGACCTCAGGCATACCTGGGCGAGCTGGCTAATTCAGTCCGGAGTGCCGCTGTCCGTTCTGCAGGAAATGGGGGGCTGGGAGTCAATCGAAATGGTCCGTCGTTATGCTCACCTGGCGCCGAATCATTTAAGCGAGCACGCACGGAAAATAGATGCCATTTTTGGCAACCATGACACAAATACGACACAAGGAGAAAATCAGGCTGGTTTAAAACTGGCGTAAGTGCCTGTTTCTAAATGGCACGCCCTGTAGGATTCGAACCTACGACCTACGGCTTAGAAGGCCGTTGCTCTATCCAACTGAGCTAAGGGCGCACTGATATGCGTGTACTTCGCGGTGGTGAAACGCGAAGAATTATACGGTCAATGGCAGGTGAGTCAATGCCTTTTCCGTTTTCAGGGCCAATTACCGCTAGCCGATTGTAAATACGGCTATTTTCTCAACATTTCGCCCTGTTTCACCGTAAAATTTAGCGCTGCGAAAAGGCTTAGTTGCATTTAAGTAACGCCTGCTGTTTTCCTGACCGTCAGCTCGTCACACTAGAGTCAGGTATCCCGGCCGCCTGGAGGCTGACAGACAACAGGACAATGGAGTGACAGCGCAAAACCTGATCGATACGCCCCCCCGGTTACAGTACATTTCTCAGGACATCGTCGGCATTAAGCTTGAGCCCATCGTCGCCCTTTCCTCCTTGCGCCAGGTTGGCGTGGAGGTCCTTAGCGTTCTGTCCGACACGCGGGACAGCGAGAACTTTTTTTGCGATCGCTCCGCAGAGTGGTCGATAACGCTGCTTGAAGCGCAGCTTGCCGCGTTAAAAAATACGCCGCGCGGTCATAATCTTTTTATTAATCTGCCGATAACCGTCCTGACAGAGCCCGCGTCTTTTCAGCGACTTATCCGGTTGCCAGGCGTGCCGCTCAATATTGAGATTGTCGACCTCGCGTCCTTTTTGGCGCTTTCCCTCGTACAGAAGCAGCATGTCGTTCAAAATTTGCGGCAACTTTGCAGACAGGGACACGCAATCTGGCTTGATGACGTGGATGACGTCACAGTGCAGTCGTTTTTATCCTGCCGACTCCCGTTAAGCGGCATCAAAATAGATAAGGAAGCATTCTGGCGTTTACGCGACACCCCTGCGCTGAGGCAACTGGTTTCCCTTTGCTTTCAGCTTGCCGGGAAAGTGCTTATTGAAGGTATTGAGACTGAACGCGATCGTACCTGGGCACTGCAGGCAGGCGCAGACCTCGGCCAGGGATATTACTGGCCGTCCTGGACATGGCCGGAGGATTAAAAAGCCATTTCCAGGAGGGAGACCATGCGAATGACAGTGCGCCGTTACCGGCGGCGGCGTACAGGAAGTGATGCACTGGGATTTACGCGCTCACCTTTTGCTCCCCCCTTTTTCGACCGGCTCGAATTTTTGAGCCAGTCCATCAGCCAGCCCCGCAAAACCGACGCCCCGTTTATCCTTCTGGTGACGGAGGATCACTACCTGCGCACCGGTTTTCTCAACGGGCAGTTTCCCCTGAGCAGCTGCTGCGACTACGCCACGCTGGACGACGCCCTTATCGCTCAGACGCAGTGGCCCTCAGCCCGTCTGGTCGTGGATATTGAAAGCCGATCCACGGGGCTTCTGGAGAAACTGGATCAGTTGAGACGGCATAGCCTGTTTCCTCCGTTCCTGACGCCCTGGCTGTTGGTCCGGGCCGATAATTACGACACCCGCCTCTTCTGCAAAGCGGCAGGTCCCTTTCATGTGCTCGAACGTCAGCTGAACGCCGCCGCGCTCCAGCACAGCCTGCAGGATCCCCTCCCTCCGCCGGGAACCGAGAAAGACTGGTTCTCGCGCAACGAATGGCCCATTCTGCAGGAGCTATCCCGGGGCAAGACATTGCGTCAGATTGCCCTTATGCAGAATCGCCCCTATAGCCGCATTATCTATCGTCTCAGCTGCATCCTGCTGAAGCTGGGGCTAAGCCATCGCCAGGAATTGCTGCATCTTCTTAATAACCTCTCAGACTGCACGTTTTCACTCACCTCCTAACCCCTTATTTCCTAAAGCGGTTTAAGAATTTACTTACCACTTGCGTTGCGTAAATGTTAATTTTTAACAATAAAATCGAATTTATAACTATTCCTAATTCATGGGCGTGAACCTTGTGAAATGCCACAGATTAGCGGAACGGCAGCACTTTCCTCCATCCGTTAAGCGAATGCAGAAGGCGTTAACAAGATGATAATGATGTAAAAACAAGCAGCTTAGCGACAACTGCCAGGAGTAAAAAGCAAAGCGGGCAGCACGTTCTCCTGTGCACCAGATGCCGTTATCCGGATCGGCGCAAGCACTTTCAGATGAAGGTCAGACGGCCTGCGAGGGCAATTTTTAACCTCACTTTTGCGGGTTCGTCCCTTTCAAAGAGGCGTATTTTTGTTAACAATTAATCAACATACAGAGATATCTGTTATTTTTTGTTATTACATAAAGATGAAAATATGCGGTAAATGAGATAACAGGATATTTCCGCTAAATTTAAAAAAATAGCGATTCAGATCCAGAAGATAATACAAACCAATACCCTCATATTAATTTACAGGGTTTTCGGAAAAAACTTACCCTGTATAATAAGATGCGTATCAAATATGAATAAGAAAAACCTTTTTGCCAACACCAGCCTAATGAGATGACCGCGCTGAGGCATAGTTCTTTTCATTACGTAAACAAGGATGCTTTCGCTCTTTCCAGGGAAATACTACGGTATAGGGATCTGCACATTATATCCTTCCGGCATTTCGAGAGTTTTACCAAACTCTGCATAACGCTTTTAACAATCTGAGGCATTAAAAATGAAACCGGCATCCGTTATCATTATGGACGAACATCCTATCGTCAGAATGTCGATAGAAGTCCTGCTACAGAAAAATAAGAATATCACAGTCAAGCTCAAGTCTGGCGATAGCCATGAAGTCCTTGACTGTATCCGCAATCACCCTATCGATCTGGTGATCCTTGACATTGAACTCACGGGCACGGATGCTTTCGCTTTACTTAAAAGAATCAGAAACTTAAACAAGAACATTAAGGTTCTGTTCCTCTCGTCTAAATCAGAGTTATTTTACGCGGGTCGCGCCATTCGCGCCGGGGCAAATGGCTTCGTCAGTAAACGAAAAGATTTAGGGGAGATCTACAACGCCGTAGAAATGATTCTGATGGGCTATTCCTTTTTCCCGTCAGAGACGTTGAACTTTATAAACCACCTGGGTTCAGGGAAAGGGATGGCAGTAGATATGCCATTATCGAATCGCGAGGTCACGGTATTACGGTATCTGGCGAATGGATTATCCAACAAGGAAATTGCTGAACAGCTACTATTAAGCAACAAGACCATTAGCGCGCACAAATCCAATATTTATTCCAAGCTGGGTGTGCAAAGCATCGTGGAATTAATTGATTACGCTAAAGCCCACGAGCTGCTATAACCTGAATTCACTCCCTGCAGCTTATCTGAGCTGCAGGGAGTGCGGTCAGTGCTAATTATAATTAATCATGAAGGTGGCATCCGCATCAGCCCGTCCGGGCTGAGGGTTATCGGCAGTGGCAATATAATTGGCATAAAATGACAGAATCGCATTTCCCTGCGCATCAACCGAGACCGGCTGGCTGGCCTGCTGAAGCGCCAGCCGCGTTTTATCCGCATCCCTGATCTCAACGGCGACATGGCTTGCAGTACTGGCGTCATTCAGCGCCAGCAGGCCGCTATTACTTCCGTCGGCTTTACCCGAAAATGTAATGGACGCCGCGCCCGGCGGGCAGCCGGTCAGCTTCAGCGTAAACGGCATCGGCTGCGTGCGGCTCCCGGTGGTGCTGAGCTGTTTCGTGGGCCAGGTGCCCAGCGGGACGGCCTTGTCGCTGTCGCTGCCCTCGGCAACGCAGGTAAAATCGACGATATTGCCGTAGAGCCGAATGTTAATCTCGCCCAACGCGGTGTCCGCCTGAGCCTGCGTGCAAAGCGCAAAGAGCGCTACGGTGAGAAAACGGATCCTGTTTCGCATATCGGCTCCTTAGTCGTAATCCACGCGCAAATACCCGCGCGAGGTGAAACGCCCTTCCGCTGGCTTATTGCCCGTCACGCTCACCGGCCAGACCCGGATCCCGACCTGCGCCTGCGCGCTGTCGTCGAGGCGGAACGGAATTTTGCTCGTCAGGTTGTTGGGCGTCAGCGGCGCCCCGCTCTCGTTGGCGATGATGAACCCCACATCCGGGTTATCCGACACCAGCACATTATCAGAGACTTTTTCCGCCTCGACCCGCATCGTCAGCATGGCGTTCGCCTCCACGTTGGTGCATTTGATGGCGATGGTTTTGCTTTGCGATGAGACCCCCTCCGGCTTGTTACCCACGCCCGCCTTGCTGAACAAGGAGGCGCCAATGTCGCCGAAATCAAACTCCACCACGTTACCGGCATTGATGGCGCAGCTTTGCGGCACCTGAATGGTTCCGCTGTAGCTGATGGTATAGACCGGCGTGGTTAACGGATCGGAAGAGGTAGTGGTGACGTAAACGCGGAACATGGTGGCACGCGGGATCACCACCATGTTGATAAAACGCCGGGTCACCTTAAGACGGAAGACCAGGCTGGAGTCCTGAACGCCAAACGGTTTGTTTTTGGAGACGTTAGGATGGCTCCCCATCTGGATATAGCTTTTTGGCGGGTAAAACACGCCAGCATAGCTGTCCGTGATTTTCATCGCCCCGTCCAGATAGTCGTTAAGCTTCAGATACTGATAGCCATCGCTGGTCCCCGTGACCGGATAATCGGTCACATAGCTGCGCTTGGTGGTATTCCCGGTCGTGCCCTTCGGGCAGACGGCATTCACCCCTACCCACTGCGATTTCTCGCTGAGCGTCACGACCTGCCCAATCTGGTTATTCGAGCTGTTGAATTTATCCGTCAGGTCGTAATGCACTTCCGTCGGCACGCCTTTTTCATTGACGCACACGGTCGCTAATGCGTTTGTCGCGGGCAGTAGCGCCAGCAGCGACAAGGCAAAGAGTTGAGTTTTAATCACAGCCGATCCCCTTAAGTGTGATTGCCTGTTGCAGGCTCTGTTCAGACAAGCTGTAAGGTGCGCGACACTGGGACTGCGCCCCGTCGCCCCACTGGATCAGCAGTTCGCCCTCCAGCGGCAGCCCACTCAGGTAAATTTGCCCGTCATCCCCCACCATGCTCGTCACGCCGCTTTTGGTCTCACGCACCACCGCGCCGAACGGCACCGGCTGGTTGCCGCGCGTTACCGTCAGCAGGGCGCGCACGCCAATGCGGGTATCAAAGCTGGCGCGTACCAGCGCGCCTTTGGTCGGCACCACGCTGCTCACGTTGTTTTCGATATCGGTGTTGTTGCTCATGGTGTTGGTATCCAGCGCCACGCGGTTGTAACGATAGACGGTGGCATACGGCATCACCGCGTAGCCTCGCCAGTCGGTTTTCACGCCGGTCTGGTTTTCAATACTGACGCCCGATGCCCCCGGCGCTTTGATCAGCACGTTGGTGTCGCCCAGCGGCTGGCTGAAGGTCACGCCGTCGGCGTGGCCGACTACCCCGCCGGAGAGCTGCCAGTTGAGATCGTGCTGATCGCGGGAGTAGTTGTAGCCCACGCCCAGCGTGCCGTAGGTCGCCTGCCAGTTGGCGCTGGCGCTTCCGCTTGCGCCGTTGGTGCTGGCGTGCCCCTGGGTCACGCTGTAGTTCAGGTTGCGGTCCTCCAGCAGCGTTCCGCTGACGCCGGTTTGCCAGCTTGTATCGCCATCGCTGTTTCGACTGGCGGATGCCGTCGCGTAGGCGCGGTCAATCGCGCTGTCCCGGCGATAGCCCTGACGGGTAAAGAGGCTGAACGGCACGGAAACGTTAAATGACGCGATCCGATCGGTGCCGTCTATCCCCACGGATTTGTTCCACGACCACGAGACGGAGTAGTTGATCCCCTTCACGCCTCCCGCGTAGCCCAGCTGGTACCAGAGGTTCGTCTCGTCTGTTCCCCAGTAGGTCTGCTCGCTACCGGAGATATAGACCGAGCCGTAGTCCCCCAGCGACTGAGACACGTTGAGCTGGAAGCGGCCTTTTTTATTCCACGTCAGGTTGTGATAGCTCTGCACGTCCGGCACATCGTTATCGTTCTGGCTATCGGCATACTGATAGCCCTCCATTGAGCGCCAGGCGACATCGTCGAGGGTGTAAAACCCTTTTGTGGAGTAGCGGTAGCCCAGCAGCTGGAAGTTAGTGCCGAAGCCGTTAAGAGATTTCGCGTAGAGGAAGCGCAGAGACTGCCCTTCGTGCCTGCTGTCGTCCGCGAGCTGGCTGCGGGCGTGGGTGATATCAAGCGAGACCGCGCCCCAGTCGCCCAGGTTTTTCCCGGCCCCGACGGCCACCGCGGTATAGCGTGACGCCAGCTGCGTACCGCCGTAGAGCGTGTAACCGTTGGCAAGACCGGTAATCAGGGTGCCCTGAGTGAAGAACGGCGTATCCTGATCGCTGTTACCGCTGCGGTAATCCCCGGCAACGAGGTCATACTTCCAGCGACCTTCGCGCTGCAGAAGCGGCACGGTGGAGTACGGCACGGTATAGCGCTGCTGGGTGCCGTCTTTCTCTTCAACCGTGACTTCCAGGTCACCGCTTGAGGAGGTCGGGTTAAGATCGGTAATCGCAAATGCGCCCGGCTGGACATAGCTTTGATAGATAACGTAGCCGTTCTGGCGAACCACCACTTTGGCAGGCGTACGGGCGATCCCCCGCACGGTCGGCGCGTAGCCCTGCAGGCTGTCCGGGTACATGCTGTCAGACGAGAAGAGCCGCCCACCGCGAAAACCCATGCTGTCGAAGACGTCATTCCCGGTATTGCTGTCGCCCAGCACCAGTTCGCTTTTGAGCGGGATGACGGTGCGCTGCGCCCAGGTGCCAATATTCTGCCACTCGCTGTGCCGCTGCCCGTTATTCTGCGTGTACCGCCATGCGCCGTTGTTACGTAAACGCCAGGCGCCATAGTTCAACCCGCTTTGCAGGTTGAGGTAATAGCTGTCGTCTTCGCTTCCCCGGTTACCGGTGAAGCTGTAGTTCACCAGCGCGGCGGGAATGCCTTCATCCCACTGTTCGGGCGGAATGTAGCCCCGGGCGCTGTTTTGCAACGCCACCTGCGGCAGGCTGACGTCCAGACGCTGTGAGGCAAAGTTGAATGCCGTTTCGCTGCCGGGTATAGCCGTGGTCAACGGAACGCAGGTCTCGCCCTGCACCTTAGCCAGCTCGGGAAACGCCGCGACGTTAACGCCAAAGCGATCGAGCATCGCGCGCGTAATGCACGCCGACAAACCGCCCGCCACCGGCGGCGTGTTCTCGGCCTGCTCGAAACGCACGTCCTGGGTACCGATAAACTCATCGTTACGCCAGATATCCACGCGATAAACGCCGGGTGCCTGCTGGTGTCCTTGTTCAAAACGCGACAAATCCGCCACGCTGGCGGTGTCGTCGGACAAGAAGGCCGGGTTGAAATAACTTTCGCTCCAGCCAGCCTGCGGCCAGAGCGCAGCCATCAGCGCCAGTGCAACCGGGCAGTAACGTCTCTGGTGGTTTTTCATCGCCCTGACTCTGCTCACAGGTTGACGCTACGCGCCGGAGTGATGGCACCGTAGTCATTCACGCTCTGCCAGGAAAGCGTGCCGCTGGCACCGGCTGGCAGCACCTGCTGAGCCGAGCTTTTCGGTGCAACCATCAGGTTATCCAGCTGCTGCCCGCCCAGCTTCAGGTTGACGAGGGTGATGTAATACGGGGAAGCGTTGCTGACTTTGAGATGGCTGCCCGCGCGCTCAAACCGCAGCTGGGAAAGCGCCTCTTCCGGCTGCATCGCCAGGTTGTTCGGGCGCACAAACAGCTTGATGCGTGAGAGGATCGCCAGCTGCAGCACGTTATTGTTTTCCGTTTTCGCTTTATTCACCGACGGGATCGCCTTCACGTTCATGTAAAAGAGCGATTCGCGATCGGCAGGCAGCGCTGGCCCGGCGTAAATAATACGCAGCGTGTTTTCACTGTTCGGCTCGCTGACAAACAGGGGCGGAGTGACGGCAAAGGTTTTTTCTTTTTGCCCGCTCGCATTTTCGATCCACGCGTTAATTAAATAGCGTTCCTGTTTGTTGCTGTTAGTGATCGCCAGCGACGTTTGCTTCGCCTCTGCGGGATAAATAACGCGCGTGGCCCCCAGCGCAATACCGCCGGAAGCATTTGCGCAGGCAGAAACCATCATCAAAATAAACGATAAAAAAAGTCCTGGTTTAATTAGGGTATTCATCACAACCGTACCTTTAATAATGTGTTCGCAGGTGTTATGGATAAATCAACGTAAACCAGACATCCGACTGAATTTTGCCTGGCTCGAGGTGTTCGGAAATAGCCCGATAGCGGGCGCTAAAATGGAACGCGAGCTCGCGGGTATCGATCGGCAGCCAGCTGACGGCCGTGGCGTTTGGGATAATCTGACGCTGCTGTTCGTCAAAGAGCGCCAGCCCCACGCCGCTGCTGACGGGCGTTTCACCCGGCCGCGAGGTCGCCAGAAAGACCTGCGGATCTTCTGCGGGCGTCGCGCCCTGAAACTGGATCCCCACGGTGCGCGAAACATCAACGCTGCAGTCCAGCAGCCGCACGGTAAAAGGCACGTTAACCGTGGAAAAACTGCCCACACCGGAAAATGAATTGGTTCGGTACTGCCCCATGTCGATGCGCATATTCTGGCTGTCTGGCGCCACGGCGCAGCCGCCGTTCACCAGTTCACCTCTGAGATGAACCTTGCCACCTTCGATCACCACGGTATGCGCCGATGCCGGGCAAGCCATCGCAAGGGTTAACAGCAGTAGTGTTCCAGTCCTTGTCATCCTTCGTTCCTGGCATTAGCGTATGACGGGCCTCGTCCGTGAGGCCTGAACATCCCTGTGCGGAGGAATTACTCGTATTTCATTACGAAGGTGGCGTCAGCGTTTGCCTGGCCTGGCTCAGTGGTGGCAGCCGTTGATTTGTAACGTGCGGTGAACTTCAGGGTGTTGGTCCCTTCGATCAGCGTCTGCGCAGCAGAGAAGGTCGCGCCGTCTGGGGTCAGAACGCTGGATTTGCTGTCGAGGATTTCGATACCCACGCCTTTCGCGGTGTTGTCGTTGTTACCAGAAGTCACGGCCAGCAGGGTTTTGTCGGTTGGGTCGATCTGACCGGTGAACGCAACAGCGGCAGTTTTGGCAACCAGCGGATCGCAATCATTCAGTTCAATGTTGAATGGAATATTAGAGGTGGTGTCGCCCACTTTGGTAAATTTCGCGGTGCGATACTGACCCAGATTAACGGTCTGCTCGGAAGAATCAGTATTTACTGAACAAGCCGCATTAACCAGCTCACCTTTAAAATGTACGGTACCGCCATTTACGGAAACCGGCGCAGCAGGATCTGCTGCATTTGCGGCACCTGCAACCAGGGCCAAAGTAGCAATAACAGTAGAAGCAATGTTGCTGAGTTTCATGTCTATTCCTTTAAAATGTAAATAACCCTTCCCGCGAATAATCGGGAATAAGAAATACGTTCAATTGATTAATTGAAAGCTTATTTCGGAGGAGACAAAGTAGCTCAGGACGCGTTTTTTAAATATGTCAAAACGCTGCTATTTCGCCAGGTCACATCCTAATCCCGCCTAAGAAATTGACCATCCCTTAAGAAGGCTTTTTGCGTCTCACTGATAAAAACGCGTAAAGGGTGACTGACAGCGACGCTCGCTTCTGACAAAATACACGCCATCCCCCCTTTCAAACGTTACAGACGGAATCTTCTCTCTGATGGCAGCAAAGATTATTGACGGTAAAACGATTGCGCAGCAGGTGCGCTCTGAGGTCGCGGAAAAAGTGAAGGCGCGTAAAGCTGCCGGAAAACGCGCCCCCGGGCTGGCCGTTGTGCTGGTTGGCAGCAACCCGGCATCGCAGATTTATGTCGGCAGCAAGCGCAAAGCGTGTGAAGAGGTGGGCTTCGTCTCCCGCTCTTACGATTTGCCGGAAACCACCAGCGAAGCAGAACTGCTGGAACTTATTGACACCCTGAATGCCGATAAAGAAATCGACGGTATTCTGGTTCAGCTGCCGCTGCCGGCGGGTATCGACAACGTGAAGGTGCTGGAGCGTATCGCGCCGGATAAAGACGTGGACGGTTTCCATCCGTACAACGTTGGCCGCCTGTGCCAGCGCGCGCCGCGTCTGCGCCCGTGCACGCCGCGCGGCATTGTGACGCTGCTGGAGCGCTATAACATCGACACCTACGGTCTGAACGCCGTGGTTATCGGTGCGTCCAACATCGTGGGTCGCCCGATGAGCATGGAGCTGCTGCTGGCGGGCTGCACCACCACCGTAACCCACCGCTTCACCAAAAACCTGCGTCACCACGTCGAGAACGCCGATCTGCTGATCGTCGCGGTCGGCAAGCCGGGCTTTATTCCGGGCGAGTGGATCAAAGAGGGCGCGATTGTCGTGGACGTCGGGATTAACCGTCTGGAAAACGGCAAAGTGGTCGGCGACGTGGTGTACGAAGATGCCGCCGCGCGCGCGTCTTACATTACCCCCGTACCGGGCGGCGTAGGCCCGATGACCGTAGCAACGCTGATTCAGAATACGCTGCAGGCGTGCGAAGAATATCACGACGTAGAGGACGCGTAAGATGGCGACTTTTTCATTAGGTAAACACCCGCACGTTGAGCTGTGCGACCTGCTGAAGCTGGAAGGCTGGAGCGAAAGCGGCGCGCAGGCGAAAATCGTTATCGCCGACGGGCTGGTAAAAGTCGACGGCGTGGTAGAAACGCGCAAGCGCTGCAAGATCGTCGCGGGTCAGACCGTGAGCTTTGAAGGACAGAGCGTAACCGTTACGGCCTGAGCCATTTTATGCCCTCACCCTAACCCTCTCCCACAGGGAGAGGGGATATAAAATCCCCTCACACCCATCGCGGTTATTTATCGATCAACTTCAAATAATCACTATTTCATCTGTTGAAACATGAAAATTCTGTTGCGCGTTTTTCACTCTTTGCCCACGATAAGTAGAACGTTCTACTAAAACGTTCTACTTACAATAACAGCGCCAGAAAAGCGCTACTCGGGGGAAATCAGCATGAGTCTGATATCAGGGTTTGTTAAATCGCTGTCTAAGTTATCGATGATTGGTCGCGCCTTAATGCTGCCAATTTCACTGCTTCCCGCTGCGGGCCTGCTGCTGGCCTTCGGCGATAAGTTCCATCTGCCGCTGATGATGAACGCGGGCGGGGTTATCTTTGATAACCTGCCGATGCTGTTTGCCATTGGCTCCGCCGTGGGTCTGGCGTCAGAATCCGGCATCGCGGCGCTGTCTGCGGCGGTGTCGGTGTTTGTCACGAATATCACCATCAGCACCGTGCTGAGCATCACGCCGGAAATGGCCTCCCAGGGTGGGAAATACGCCATGGTGGTCGGCATCCCGACGCTGCAGATGGGCGTCTTCGGCGGCCTGATCTGCGGTATTCTCGCGGCCTGGTGCTATAACCGCTTCCACACCATGCAGCTGCCGGAGTTCCTGGGCTTCTTCTCCGGCAAGCGCTTCGTGGCCATTGCAACGGCGTTTCTGTCGTTCCTGATGGGGCTGCTGCTGCCGTACGTGTGGCAGCATATCCAGGCCGGTATCGACGCGCTCTCCGTGGTGGTGAACGGCGATAATCAGGCGGCGTCGACCTTTATCTTCGGTCTGGTAGAGCGCGCGCTGATCCCGCTCGGCCTGCACCACATCTGGTATCCGTCCTTCTGGTATTCGTTCGGGGATTACACCACCCAGGCTGGACAGGTGATCCACGGCGACCAGACGATCTGGTTCAAGATGCTGGAAGAAGGAGTGAAGTCCTTCAGCAGCGACACCTACCAGAATGCCGGTAAATTCATGCAGGGCGAATTCCCGCTGATGCTGTTCGCGCTGCCCGCCGCGTGCCTGGCGATGTATCACGAAGCCCATACGAAGAATAAGAAAATCGCGGCCGGTATTCTGTTCTCTGCGGCGCTGACCTGCTTCCTGACGGGGATCACCGAACCGGTCGAGTTTACCTTTATCTTCGTGGCGCCGATCCTGTACGTCTTTAACGCCATCATGGCGGGCCTGGCCTACATGACCATGTATCTGCTGCATGCGCATATCGCCAAGTCGTTCTCCGCGGGCTTTATCGACTATCTGTCATTCGGGATCCTGCCGTCCTTTAACGGCTACAAGACCAACTTCCTGAATGCGATTATCATCGGCATTCCAATGGGTCTGATTTATTACTTCACGTTCCGCTTTGTGATCCGTCGTTTCGACGTGAAAACGCCGGGCCGCACTGAAGTGACCGCCAACGCGGATGATAAGTCTGATTCAGAACTCGCGACCGAGATCATCACCCTGCTGGGCGGGGCGCACAACATCGACTCCGTCGGCGCCTGTATCACCCGCCTTCGCCTGGAAGTGGCAAAAAGCGAGGTGGTCGATAAGGACGGCCTGAACGGACTCGGCGCGCGCGGCGTGGTCTTCGTCGGCGACAACGGTATTCAGGTGATTTTCGGTGCCAGAGCACAGTTTATCGCCCAGACCATGTCCACCATGATCGGCAAATAATAAGATGCCTGAACGACGCGTCTCCTGTAGTCTGGGAGACGCATTGTCGTATCTGACTGATAATCGGTGAATTTCAGGGAGCGGTTTTGAAGAAAGTCAGCATTATTGATGTCGCAAAGCACGCGGGCGTATCGGTCTCAACCGTCTCGCTGGTTTTGCGCCAGAAAGGGAAAATCTCAGAGGCAACGATCGAGAAGGTCAACGCTGCCATCAATACGCTGGGCTATGTTCATAACGTTGCCGCTGCCAATCTCCGCGCCAATACGTCCAATCTGATTGGCCTGATCCTCCGCGACTTTAGCGACAGTTTCTCCATCAAGGTGATGGCGAGTATCGTCCAGGATCTTGAAAAACAGGGGTATATGGTTTTTCTCGGCCAGCCCCAGAACGACCATGACCATCTTGAGCGCTGCCTGCTGTCGTTTAAGCAGCAGGGCGTCGCCGGGGTTATCTATCTGGCCTCGGATACCCGCACCTCCACCCTGCCGGAGCAGATTCGCCGCTGCCCGCTGCCGCTAGTGGTGGTTTCTCAGTCGCTGCTGGATGAAAAATGCAATCTGGTGATGCGCGATAACCGTCAGGCGGCAAATCTGGCGGTGCGTTATCTTATCGAGCGCGGCCATCGCAATATTGCCTACATTGGCGGACGTGAAGGCTGCCTTATCCGCGAGCAGCGCCTGCTCGGTTTTCGCAGCGCGATGACGCAGAACGGGCTGGTCTGGCGGGATGAATACTCTCCGGCCTGCAGCGATGACACGCTGGCGGCGGGTTTCGCCACCCGCCAGCTGCTGGAAAAAAACAACACCATCACCGCCCTGCTCTGCCACTCTCCGGATGCCATGATCGGCTCCATCTCCGGTATTCATCAGGTTGGACGAACGGTGGGTAAAGATGTGTTTCTGACACAGCAGGTCGCGCTGGTCGGTTTCGAAGATATGCTCCACGTTAACCTCACCTCGCCGTCCTTTACCTACGTCTCGTCAGCCAGCGAAGAGACGGGGCGTCAGGCTGCAGGGCTGATTATTCGCACGCTGAAGGAGCCGACGCTGCAAACCCAGCGCATTACGCTTTCCGGACAGCTTATCGCGCGCGAGTCGGCGTAAAAATAAGAATTTGACGCGGATCTGCCGGCGCGGGATTGCTGCTATATTTCCATGATTTGCCATGGATAATCGCAATGCCTACCGTTATTACACACGCTGCTGTTCCGCTTTGTCTGGGCTTAGGCCTGGGAACCAAAGTGATTCCTCCCCGCCTGCTGTTTGCCGGGATTGTCCTCGCCATGCTGCCGGATGCCGACGTGCTGGCGTTCAAGTTCGGCGTCGCGTACGGCAATGTTTTCGGCCATCGCGGCTTTACCCACTCCCTGCTGTTCGCCTTTGTGGTGCCGATACTCTGCGTGCTGACTGGACGACGGTGGTTCCGGGCCAGCCTGACGCGGTGCTGGCTGTTTTTAACCGTGTCATTGCTATCGCACAGCCTGCTGGATTCGATTACCACGGGCGGGAAAGGCGTCGGCTGGCTGTGGCCGTGGTCAGATGAACGCTTCTTTGCGCCGTGGCAGGTGATTAAGGTCGCGCCGTTTGCGCTGTCGCGCTACACCACGCCGTACGGGCATCAGGTGATCGTGTCGGAGCTGCTGTGGGTGTGGCTGCCGGGAGTCGTGCTGATGGGGTTGCTGTGGTGGAGAAAACGTGGGCGCTGATGCCCTCACCCCGGCCCTCTCCCACGGGGAGAGGGAGAAAACCTAATAATTCCCTCTCCCTTTGGGAGAGGGTTAGGGTGAGGGGAAAATTACTTACGGCGCCAGGTGGTGCCCTGCGGGCCATCTTCCAGAATGATGCCCATCGCGGTCAGACGGTTACGCGCCGCATCTGCCGCCGCCCAGTCTTTTGCCTGACGCGCTTCCAGACGCGCTTTGATCAACGCTTCAATTTCCGCCACTTCACCGTCGTCCGCCTGCGCACCGCTCTGCAGGAACGCGTCCGGATCCTGCTCCAGCAGGCCGAGCACGGAGGAGAGCTTACGCAGATGGGACGCCAGCGCATTCGCCGCGACCATATCTTCTGACTTCAGGCGGTTCACTTCGCGCGCCATGTCGAACAGCACGGAGTACGCTTCCGGGGTGTTGAAGTCGTCGTTCATCACCTCAACGAAGCGGGCTTCGAACGCTTCGCCGCCTGCAGCAGGAACAGACCTGTCGGTACCGCGCAGCGCGGTGTACAGACGCTCCAGCGCCGAGCGCGCCTGTTTCAGGTTCTCTTCGCTGTAGTTCAGCTGGCTGCGATAGTGGCCGGACATCAGGAAGTAGCGCACGGTTTCCGCGTCGTAATACTTCAGCACGTCGCGCACGGTGAAGAAGTTACCCAGCGATTTAGACATCTTCTCGCGGTCAACCATTACCATGCCGGAGTGCATCCAGTAGTTAACGTACTCGCCGCCGTGGGCGCAGGTGGACTGCGCGATTTCGTTTTCGTGGTGCGGGAACATCAGGTCTGAACCGCCGCCGTGGATATCGAAGTGCTTGCCCAGCTGCTTGCAGTTCATCGCGGAACATTCAATGTGCCAGCCCGGACGGCCTTCGCCCCACGGTGATGGCCAGCTTGGCTCGCCCTCTTTGGACATTTTCCACAGCACGAAGTCCATCGGGTTACGCTTCACGTCAACCACGTCAACGCGCGCGCCGGCCTGGAGCTGGTCCAGATCCTGACGGGAAAGCGAACCGTAGGTTGGGTCCGTCGGCACCGAGAACATCACGTCACCGTTGTCCGCAACGTAGGCATGACCGCGTGCGATCAGCTTTTCGGTGATCTCGATGATTTCGTGAATATGGTGGGTGGCACGCGGCTCGCTGTCCGGGCGCTGAATATTCAGAGCGTCGAAATCTTTGTGCATTTCGACGATCATGCGATCGACCAGCGCAACAAAGCTTTCGCCGTTTTCATTAGCGCGCTTGATGATTTTGTCGTCGATGTCGGTGATATTACGCACGTATTTCAGGGTGTAGCCCAGAAAACGCAGGTAGCGTGACACCACGTCGAAGGCGACAAAGGTACGGCCATGGCCAATGTGACAGAGATCGTAAACCGTAATACCACACACGTACATGCCGACTTCCCCGGCATGGATAGGTTTAAATTCCTCTTTCTGGCGCGTCATTGTATTAAAGATTTTTAACATCGAAGATTCCATGTAAACACGTGTGTGGTTGAAAACCGGCTATTCTACCCGTAATTCAAACCCGAAGCAGCACACAATGCAAGGTGATCGCATCCTGTGGTTATGCTATAACAAGCCCCTATAGATGACCCGAACGCGGGTCGACGTACCACAATAACGGAACAGGATGCAAAAATGGTTACTTTCCACACTAATCATGGCGATATCGTAATCAAAACCTTTGATGACAAAGCGCCTGAAACAGTTAAAAACTTCCTGGACTACTGCCGCGAAGGTTTCTACAACAACACCATTTTCCACCGCGTGATCAACGGTTTTATGATCCAGGGCGGCGGTTTCGAACCTGGCATGAACCAGAAAGAGACCAAAGAAGCGATTAAAAACGAAGCGAACAACGGTCTGAAAAACACCCGCGGTACGCTGGCAATGGCCCGTACTCAGGCGCCACACTCTGCCACCGCGCAGTTCTTCATCAACGTGGCGGACAACGACTTCCTGAACTTCTCCGGCGAAAGCCTGCAGGGTTGGGGCTACTGCGTATTCGCAGAAGTGGTTGAAGGTATGGACGTGGTTGACAAGATCAAAGCCGTCGCTACTGGCCGCAGCGGTATGCACCAGGACGTTCCTAAAGAAGACGTTGTGATTACAAGCGTGACCGTCAGCGAGTAATTCGTGGCGACACTCTTTATTGCGGATCTGCATCTGCAAACAGAAGAACCGGCGATAACCGCCGGTTTTCTGCGTTTTTTACGCGGTGAAGCGAAAAGCGCCGATGCGCTGTACATCCTGGGCGACCTCTTTGAAGCCTGGATTGGCGACGACGACCCTAACCCGCTGCACCGTGAAATGGCCGCCGCCATTCACGCGCTCGTGGATTCCGGCGTCCCCTGCTACTTCATTCACGGCAACCGTGATTTCCTGATCGGCAAGCGCTACGCCCGCGAAAGCGGCATGACGCTGCTGCCGGAAGAGCAGGTGCTCGACCTCTATGGCCGCAGGGTTCTGATCATGCACGGCGACACGCTCTGCACCGACGATACCGGCTACCTGGCGTTTCGCGCCAAAGTCCACACCCCGTGGATCCAAAAGGTGTTCCTTGCGCTGCCGCTGTTTATCCGTAACCGCATAGCTGCCAGAATGCGCGCGGGCAGTAAAGCCGCCAACAGCAGCAAATCCATGACCATCATGGACGTGAACCCGCAGGCCGTGGTGAGCGTGATGGAAAAGCATGGCGTTCAGTGGTTGATCCACGGTCATACCCATCGTCCTGACGTCCATTCCCTTATCGCCAACGGCGAACCGGCCCATCGCGTGGTATTAGGTGCCTGGCACACCGAAGGCTCCATGGTCAAAGTCACGCCAGAGGGCGTGGAGCCGATCGCGTTTCCGTTTTAACCCCTCGCACCATCATTCTATTTTTTTGAACAATATCGGCAAATTGTTTCGATTTTAATCAGCCCGTGGTCGGCCTATTATTTATCACATCAGGGCAATACGCCCTATCCCAGATAAAATACTTAAGGAATACGACCATGAAATCTATCAAAACTTTCGTTGCAGTTGCCGCTCTTTCCCTGGTTTCTTTCGGTTCTTTCGCTCAAAGCGTGAGCGCAACCGCCTCTACCCTTGACCGCGCAGAAGCGAAAATTGCCGCGCAGGCCGCCGAGCAGAATGCCTCTTATAAAATCACGAGCGCGAAGGTCAACAACCGCGTGTACATGACCGCAGAACTGACTAAATAAAAACCCTGATTGCCGTGCCGCCAGCGAAGACGTGCGACAGCGACAATACGATGAGGAAGGAACAGAGAATGAAAAACATCAGCATCGTAAGTACCCTGCTGCTGGCAGTCGTGGTGTCCACTGGCGCACAGGCCGCGGAGAATCGCTTCTCCGTGCCAAAATCGGGCTCGAATGCCGACACCGGCATGGTGAATCATATCGATGTCAGCCGCGCGTTCGACAACGAGAACCTGTCCGCAGGGGATCTTCAGTAACATCACATAAAAGACCGCCGTCGTGCGGTCTTTTTTGTTATCGCTTTCTCGCCATAACTGCTCGCCTTTTAACCGCGCAACCGTTTTCCTTGCCCGTATAACATGCTATTCTCTGTGCCCTCGAAAGCAGTGTGTTTCGCACCACAGGAGTTTTAAGACGCATGTCTTCCCGCAATAATCCGGCGCGTGTCGCCATCGTGATGGGGTCCAAAAGCGACTGGGCTACCATGCAGTTCGCCGCCGAAATCTTTGAAATCCTGAATGTTCCGCACCACGTTGAAGTGGTCTCCGCGCACCGTACACCGGACAAACTGTTCACCTTCGCCGAAAGCGCCGAAGAGAACGGTTATGAGGTGATCGTTGCCGGCGCGGGCGGCGCAGCACATCTGCCAGGCATGATTGCCGCTAAAACCCTGGTGCCGGTACTGGGCGTTCCGGTCCAAAGCGCCGCGTTAAGCGGTGTGGATAGCCTCTACTCCATCGTCCAGATGCCGCGCGGTATTCCTGTCGGCACGCTGGCGATTGGTAAAGCGGGTGCGGCGAACGCAGCCCTGCTGGCGGCGCAAATTCTTGCGACGCACGATAAAGCATTACACCAGCGTCTGGCGGAGTGGCGTAAAGCCCAGACCGACGAGGTGCTGGACAATCCGGACCCGCGGGGTGCGGCATGAAGCAGGTTTGCGTCCTCGGTAACGGCCAGCTAGGCCGCATGCTGCGTCAGGCCGGTGAGCCGCTGGGTATTGCCGTCTGGCCCGTCGGGCTGGACGCCGAACCGGAAGCCGTACCGTTCCACCAGAGCGTGATCACCGCCGAGATCGAACGCTGGCCGGAAACGGCTCTGACCCGCGAGCTGGCGCGTCATAACGCCTTCGTTAACCGCGACGTGTTCCCGATCATCGCCGACCGTCTGACGCAAAAGCAGCTGTTCGACAAGCTCGGTCTGCCGACCGCGCCGTGGCAGCTCCTGTCCGATAAAAGCGAGTGGAATGACGTTTTCGCGATGCTGGGCGAGCTGGCAATCGTGAAGCGCCGCGTGGGCGGCTATGACGGCCGCGGCCAGTGGCGCCTGCGTGCAGATGAAACGGCAGAACTGCCGGACGACTGCTACGGCGAGTGCATCGTTGAGCAGGGCATTAACTTCAGCGGTGAAGTGTCGCTGGTTGGCGCGCGCGGGCACGACGGGCATACCGTCTTTTATCCGCTGACGCATAACCTGCATCAGGACGGCATTCTGCGCACCAGCGTCGCCTTCCCGCACGCCAATGCTGACCAGCAGGCGCAGGCGGAAGATATGCTCTCTGCCATCATGCACGAACTCGGGTATGTGGGCGTCATGGCGATGGAGTGCTTTATCACCCCGTCCGGTCTGCTGATCAACGAACTTGCGCCGCGCGTGCACAACAGCGGCCACTGGACGCAAAACGGCGCGTCCATCAGCCAGTTCGAGCTGCACCTGCGCGCGATTACGGACCTGCCGCTGCCGCAGCCGGTGGTGAACAGCCCGTCGGTGATGATCAACCTGATCGGCACCGATCTGAACTACGACTGGCTGAAGCTGCCGCTCGTGCATCTGCACTGGTATGACAAAGAGGTACGCGCGGGTCGTAAGGTCGGTCACCTGAACCTGAACGACAGCGACACGGGCCGCCTGAGCGCCACCCTGGAAGCGATGATCCCGCTCCTGCCGCCGGAATATGCGAGCGGTATTGTCTGGGCACAGTCTAAGCTCAAGTAAGACATCTGCGCCGGGGAGTTGATCTTCCCCTTCCCCGGCGTACAATCCCCGCCCATTGCTGCTGAGTTTTCTTCTGGAACAACCATGAACGATGGAACGGACTATCGCGCGATCCTCGCGTCTGATACCCCTTTAATCGACGTTCGCGCGCCGATCGAATTTGCCCAGGGTGCGATGCCTGCGGCGATCAACCTGCCCTTAATGAACGACAACGAGCGCGCCGCCGTCGGTACCTGCTATAAACGCCAGGGCCCCGAGGCCGCGCTGGCGCTCGGCCATCAGCTGGTAAGCGGCGAGACGCGTGAGGCACGCATCAACGCCTGGCGGGAAGCCAGCCTTGCCCATCCTGAGGGCTATCTCTGCTGCGCGCGCGGCGGCCAGCGCTCGCATATCTCGCAGGCCTGGCTGAAAGAGGCGGGCGTCGACTACCCGCTGATCCGCGGCGGCTACAAAGCCCTGCGTCAGACGGCGATTCAGGTGACCATCGAGCAGTCACAAAAGCCGATGGTGCTTATTGGCGGCTGCACCGGAAACGGTAAAACCCTGCTGGTGAAGCAGCACGCGCAGGGTATCGATCTGGAAGGGCTGGCGCACCACCGAGGTTCGTCGTTTGGCCGCACGCTCACGCCGCAGCTTTCCCAGGCCAGCTTTGAAAACCACCTTGCGGTTGAGCTATTGAAAAAAGACGCCGCGCGCTGGGTGCTGGAAGACGAGGGCCGGATGATTGGCTCCAACCACCTGCCGGAGTGCCTGCGCGACCGCATGGCTGAAGCCCCTATCGTTGTCGTCGAAGACCCGTTTGACGTCCGCCTTGAGCGCCTGCGCGAAGAGTATTTCGACCATATGTGGGCGGACTTTTCTGCCGCATACGGCGAGGAAGCGGGCTGGAAAGAATACAGCGAGTATCTGCACCACGGCCTGTTCGCCATTCGCCGCCGTCTGGGGCTGCAGCGGTATGCAGAATTCACCGCGCTGTTAGATTCCGCGCTGCTGGAACAGCAACGCTCCGGCAGCACGGACGCGCACTTCAGCTGGCTTGCGCCGCTGCTGAAGGACTATTACGACCCAATGTACGGCTATCAGCTGGAGAAAAAGGCGGAGAAGATTGTGTATCGCGGGACGTACGAAGAGGTTGCTGACTGGCTTGATCGCTAAAACAAAGCCAGGTAGCGAGGTAAAAGCAAAACGGCAACCAGGGTTGCCGTTTTTAATGTTTGTTCCCTCTCCCCGTGGGAGAGGGTCAGGGTGAGGGCATCAGGCCGCACCCTACAAGACGACCTAGAAGTCGTAACGCAGACGCACCAGGTTCATGTCGCCCAGGTTGTCGGTGCTGGAGGTGAACACGTGTTCGTAATCCACGCGGAAACCGTAATCCAGCTGGAAGCTGATACCCACGCCGTTGTCGATGCGCTGGTAGTTACGGCCGTTCACGTACTCAATACGGTCGCCCATGAAGTAAGGCTGAATAGATTTAACCGCGTACTGACCGACCGGGAACTTGTAGCCCGCAAAGTATTCAATACCCCATGCATCACCCGCAAAGTAGTCGTTAACCGACACTTTTTTGGTGGTCATGAAGTTCTGGTACCAGCCGCCGCCTGCGGAGAAGGTCCAGTTGTCCGGGGTCCAGCTCAGCGCGGTACCGAGAATGTTCTGGTCGTAGGTTTTGCTGTCGCCGTTGTCCGGGTTACGCATGTCCGCGCGGGTGTAGTTCCACGCCGCGCCCCAGGTCAGGTCGGTAGTCAGGTGGTAATCCAGACCCAGCGAGCCGCCGCCTTTACGCTTGTAGCGCAGGCCGTTGCCCGGCAGGTATTCGCTGTCTTCAAACAGGTAAGATGCGTAGATGTCGGCATCGCCCACGGTTTTCTTATATTTCAGCATCTGGCGTGAACGGTAAGATCCGTCGTAATCGCCGTTGATCCCGTTACCTGGCGCCTGACCGATCATGTCGTAGTCCCAGATATCGGTTTTCGCGCCCACCACATCATAGTAAACGCTGTTCTGTTGACCGAAGGTCAGCGTACCCCAGGTATCGCTCTTCAGACCGGTGTAGAGCATACGACGCGTGGTGTCGTGTGCGCCGTCGGCGTAGTGGTGATCCCAGTTAAACTGCGCAGGAATATTGACACCCAGCTCGTAGTAGCTGATCCAGCTGATGTCATCAAACAGGTAGTAATCAGCCGCGAAACGGAAACGGGTGCCGCCGTCAAAGCCGTTACGCTTGTAGCTGTTTTTACCGTCGTCGCCGGTCATGTTCTGGAACTGAGGACGGATACTGCCGCCAACGGTGAAGTTCAGGCGGCTCAGCGGGTTACCCGCCTGAGGATCCTGCTTAAGAACGGTGATTTCCGCCTGAGAAGCGAAGGTAGTCAATGCCATTGCCGCGCCGATCGTTGCCGCCAGCGCTGATTTTTTTATAGTCATTATTTTTCCTTAATAGACACGCTGCTAAATATTTAGCGGGTGAATATTAACTGGAAATAATCGGGCCGTGTGGTCGGGTTTTTAATGTTTTGTGCTACTAAATGAGTGGGTATTATCAGTTTGTGCTATTTAAACGCTGCGCACCGGCATTAAAACCCGGTGCGCAACTATCACCGTGCTAAATCAACTCGCAAACTGACGGAACAGGGCTTTGCCCTTTAACAGCCGCGTGCCGAGCCAGCCTCCGCAGAGAGAAAGCAGCACCGCGCCGCTGAGAGGCAGGATCAACCAGAGACGCCAGTCAGGCTCCCACGGGAAGTCGAAAACCTTTGTCTGCAGCACCGCCAGCGCCGTTTCCGCGCCAATGGCCGCTACCAGACCCGCCACCAGCCCCAGCAGCGCAAACTCGCTCCAGAGCGTCATCCGCAGCAGCCGCTTTCCGGCACCCAGCGTGCGGTAGACCACCAGCTCCTGATGGCGCTGGCGCATGCCCACCTGCACCTGGGCCAGCAGCAACAGCACGCCGCAGAGGGTCACCAGCACCACCATGACCTCCAGCGCGCGGCTCACCTGCTCCAGCACCTGCCCCACCTGCTTCAGGATCGCCCCAATATCCAGCAGGCTGACCGTCGGAAACTCCCGGTTGAGCTGGGTCAGCATGCCGTTGCCATTTTCCCAGCGGAAACTGGTCAGCCAGCTCTGCGGCTGCCCGTCCAGCGCGCCCGGCGGGAAAATAAAGAAGAAGTTTGGCCGCAGGCTTTCCCAGTCCACTTTACGCAGGCTGGTGACTTTCGCGGTAAAATCCTGGGTATCGCCGGTAAAGGTCACGCTGTCCCCGAGCTTCACGTTCAGCCGCGTCGCCAGCCCCTCTTCCATCGACACCTCACCCGCTTTCGGCGGCCAGGTGCCCGCGGTTAGCGGGTTGTGGTCAGGGCGTTTCTCCTGCCAGGTCAGGTTCAGCTCGCGGTTCAGCGACTCGTCCTTGTTTCCGTCCGCTGGCTGGCCGTTGATCTGCGTCAGACGCGCGCGCACGATGGGATAGAACGACTCAGGGATAATGTGATGCTCCGACAGGAAGCCCTTCAGCGGCGTGACCTGCTCAGGGGCAATGTTGATCAGGAAATAGTTCGGGCTTTCCGGGGGAAGCTGCTGCTGCCAGCGATCCAGCAGATCGCCGCGCAGCACTAACAGCAGCGCCAGCAGCATAAACGACAGCGAAAACGCCGACAGCTGGCTGAGCGTTGACCACGGCTGATGCAGCAGGCGGTTGACCGCCAGGCGCACGGGCAGCGATTTCACCGTGAGCCGCTTCAGGACGTTGAGCAGTATCCAGCCCAGCACGCCGCACAGCAGCGCCAGCACAACCGCGCCGGCCAGCACCGCCCACAGCAGCGTGCTGCCCCCCATCAGCCACGCCAGCAGCCCCACCGCCACGGCAATAATCACCGGAAGGTAGAACTTCAGCGGCCAGACGTTCGCCACCACATCGTTGCGAAGCACGCGCAGCGGCTGCGTCGCGAGCAGCAGGCGGTAGGGGCGTAGCCCCACCAGCAGCGAAATCACCGTCATTGCGCCCATCGCCCACAGCCACGGCCAGAGGCTGGCCGGCGGCAAGGCGGCCGGGAGCACCGGCTTCAGCATCACCATCAGCAGTTTTTCAAACAGCAGCCCGATTATTCCGCCAGTAATCGCGGAGAGGACCAGCAGCATCAGCCACTGGCCGACAATCAGCTTGCGCAGCTGCGCCCTGCCCGCCCCCAGGGTTTTGAGGATCGCCACCAGGTCGTAACGGCTGCGGCAGTAGTGCCCCATCGCCACGGCAACCGCCGCCACCGCCAGCAGCAGGGTCAACAGTGCCGAAAGCAGCAGGAACTGCTGAGAACGTTCAAGTGATTTACCGAGCGCCCCTTCGTCCTGCTCCAGCCCGTACCAGCGGTGCTCCGGCTTGAGCTGCGGCAGAAGCCATTTTTCGTACGCGTCAAGCTGGGCAGGCGTGCCGCCAAACTTATAGCGCCAGGTGACGCGGCTGCCCGGCTGTACAGCATGGGTTGCCGCGACATCCGCGGTGTTCATCAGCAGGCGCGGCGCGAGCTGGAAGGGGTTAAAGCCGGAATCGGGCTCCTGCACCACTTCCCCGGCAATGTTGAGGGTGGCGTCGCCGACGTCGATGCTGTCGCCGGGTTTCAGGTTCAGAAGCGCCATCAGACGTGATGCCAGCAGCACCGTGCCGGGCTTTGGCTTCAGCCCTGGCGGGTTGGTCTGCAGTTCGCCGTACATCGGATAGATATCATCGACGGCTTTAACGCTGGCGAGCTGCGGCGTGTCGCCCGCAAAGGTCATGGTCTGGAAGCTTATCTGCTCCCCCACCTTCAGCCCTTGTTTACGCGCTTCGTCAATCCAGCCCGACGGCACCGGGCGGGAGCTTTGCAGCGCCCGGTCACCCGCCATAAACTCCCGGCTCTGCTGGCTAAGCCCTTTTTCCATGCGGTCGCTGACGCTGCCGAGCGCCAGCACGCAGGCCACCGCCAGGCTTAGCGCCAGCCAGACAATCAGCAGCGAGGGCGAGCGCCACTCGCGCCAGAACCAGCGGGTAATCATGCCTCCTCCTGAAGAATACCGTTCACCAGCCGCAGGCGACGGTCGCAGCGGGCGGCGAGCTGCGGATCGTGGGTGACGAGGATCAGCGTGGTGCCGTGCTCGCGGTTGAGCGAAAACAGCAGGTCGGCAATCCGGTCACCGGTTTTACGGTCAAGGTTACCTGTGGGCTCATCGGCAAACAGGACTTCGGGACGACCGTTAAACGCCCGCGCCAGCGCCACGCGCTGCTGCTCACCGCCGGAAAGCTGTGCGGGAAGGTGGTCGAGACGCTTGCCCAGACCGAGCTGCTCCAGCAGCGCCTTCGCGTGCGCCCGGCTTTCACGGCTGTTTTCACCGCGCAACAGCGCCGGGAGTTCGACGTTTTCCAGCGCGTTCAGGGTGGGGATCAGCATGAAGGACTGGAAGACAAAACCAACGTGACGCGCGCGCAGCGCGGCCCGCGCCTCTTCATCAAGCTGATGCAGCGGTTGCCCGACAAGATGGACCTCGCCGCTGCTGCCGTCGTCCAGACCGGCCAAAATCGCCAGCAGCGTGGACTTGCCAGAGCCGGATTCGCCAATCAGCGCGATGGTTTCAGCGCGTTTGACAACGAGTTCAACTCCAGTAAGGATGGAAAGCTCGTGTTCCCCCTGACCGACGGACTTCTTAAGATGATGAACTTCAACACTGTTTTCCGCTGGCATTTGCCCTTCCTGTTTTTGATTCTGATGACCTTCCGCGCGGCGGCAGCGGACACGTTACTGGTTCTCGGCGACAGCCTGAGCGCAGGCTATCGCATGGCGGCCAGCGCGGCCTGGCCCGCGCTGCTCAACGACAAATGGCAGAGCAAGACGTCGGTAATCAACGCCAGCATCAGCGGTGATACCTCGCAGCAGGGCCTGTCGCGCCTGCCTGCACTGCTCAAACAGCATCAGCCGCGCTGGGTGCTGGTGGAGCTTGGCGGTAACGATGGATTGCGCGGTTTTCAGCCTCAGCAAACCGAGCAAACGTTGCGCACCATTTTGCAGGATATCAAAGCGGCAAACGCCCAGCCGCTGCTGATGCAAATTCGCCTGCCCGCTAACTACGGTCGTCGGTATAATGAAGCCTTTAGCGCGATCTACCCTAAGCTTGCCAAAGAGTTTGATATTCCGCTGCTGCCATTTTTCATGGAAGAGGTCTATCTCAAACCCCAGTGGATGCAAGACGACGGGATCCACCCCAATCGCGATGCTCAGCCGTTTATTGCCGACTGGATGGCAACGCGGCTGGCTCCTTTAGTTAAACATGACTCCTGATTAAGCGGAGATCCTGACAGGTAAAGTTATGCAAAAATCGGTCTTAATTACAGGATGTTCCAGTGGAATCGGCCTGGAAAGCGCGCTCGAACTGAAGCGCCAGGGGTTTCGGGTGCTGGCGGCGTGTCGCAAACCCGACGATGTCGAACGCATGAACGGGCTGGGCTTTACCGGCGTGCTGCTGGATATGGACTCGCCGGAGAGCGTTGAACGCGCCGCCGATGAGGTGATCGCGCTGACCGACAATCGTCTCTACGGGCTCTTTAACAATGCCGGCTACGGCGTGTATGGCCCGCTGGATACGCTCTCCCGCGAAACGCTGGAGAAACAGTTTTCGACCAACTTCTTCGGCGTGCATCAGCTCACCATGCGCCTGCTCCCCGCGATGCTGCCGCACGGTGAAGGGCGCATCGTGATGACATCGTCAGTGATGGGGCTGATTTCCACCCCGGGCCGCGGCGCCTACGCCGCCAGCAAATATGCGCTGGAGGCCTGGTCCGACGCCCTGCGCATGGAGCTGCGCCACAGCGGCATCAAGGTCAGCCTGATTGAGCCCGGCCCGATCCGCACCCGCTTTACCGAAAACGTGAACCAGACCCAGGCGGATAAGCCGGTCGAGAACCCCGGCATTGCCGCACGTTTTACCCTCGGGCCAGAGGCGGTGGTAGCCAAAGTGCGCCATGCTTTTGAGAGCGAACATCCTAAAATGCGCTATCCGGTGACGCTGGTCACCCATGCCGTAGGCTGGTTAAAACGCCTGCTGCCGGGCCGGATGATGGACAAAATTTTGCACGGTTGAGTTGAAGCGACGACGCTCATCCCCATGTAAAGAACAAACCGACAAAAGAGAAAGCCGCATGTCCGTACAGAATATCGTCAATATTACAGAAGCTAACCTGCAACAGACCCTTGAACAGTCGATGACCAAACCGGTCCTGTTCTACTTCTGGTCTGAACGCAGCCAACACTGCCTGCTGCTGACGCCGGTGCTGGAAAGCCTTGCCGCGCAGTACAACGGTCAGTTCATTCTCGCTAAGCTGGACTGCGACGCCGAGCCGATGGTGGCGTCTCAGTTTGGTCTGCGCGCCATCCCAACCGTCTATCTGTTCCAGAACGGCCAGCCCGTTGACGGTTTCCAGGGGCCGCAGCCGGAAGAGGCTATCCGCGCCCTGCTGGATAAAGTGCTGCCGCGTGAAGAAGAGCTGAAGGCGCAGGAAGGCATGGCGCTGATGCAGGAAGGTAAATACGACGAGGCGCTGCCGCTGCTCAAAGAGGCGTGGCAGCTGTCGAATCAGAACAGCCAGATTGGCCTGCTGCTGGCGGAAACGCAGATCGCCCTGCACCGTTCAGAAGACGCGGAAGCCGTACTCAAGACGGTTCCGCTGCAGGATCAGGACACCCGCTATCAGGGTCTGATCGCGCAGATTGAGCTGCTAAAACAGGCCGCGGACACCCCGGAAATTCAGCAGCTGCAGCAGCAGGTTGCCGACAACCCGGCCGACGCCGCGCTGGCAAGCCAGCTGGCGCTGCAGCTGCACCAGGTGGGGCGTAACGAAGAGGCGCTGGAGCTGCTGTTCAGCCACCTGCAAAAAGACCTGGCAGCCGCAGACGGTCAGGCGCGCAAGATGTTCCAGGAAATTCTGGCCGCGCTGGGCACCGGAGACGCGCTGGCGTCGAAGTATCGTCGTCAGCTGTACGCGTTGCTCTACTAACAAAAAAATGCCCGGTGGCGCTAACGCTTACCGGGCCTGGAAAACAGGCTTAACCCGTTTTCTTTAATTGCGTTACCACCAGCTGGTGGCGCGCGTTGTAGAACTTCCGATAGGTCAGGTAACAGGCAATGATGGTTGACAGGCTTGCCGTGGAGAGCAGCATAAACGTCACCATGATCTGATACTTAATCGCTTTGACCGGATCGATACCGGCAAAAATCAGCCCCGACATCATGCCCGGCAGGCTCACCAGCCCCACCGTTTTGGCTGAATCGACCGTTGGGATCAGCGATGAGCGAATGCTCTCACGGATCAGCCGCGCCGAGGCCACTTTAGGCGTCGCTCCCAGGCTTAATTTCTCCTGCAGCTGCTGCTGTTCACTGCTGAAGCGCTGGCCGAGATTGTTATAACACAGCCCAACGGCCACCATGGCGTTCCCCGCAATCATCCCGGAGATAGGGATAACCTGCATCGGCGTAAAGGCAATCGAGCCGGAGAGCACCAGCACCGCCAGCGTGAGCGCCGTCCCGGTGGTAATAGCGATAAACGACGAGATAAACGCCTTATCAATGTATTTACTGCGCTTTTTCGCATTCCACGCCGCGTTGAAACAGATAAAGAGCACCATCAGCAGCGTCAGCACAGCGTGGTTGACGTTAAATATATACTTCAGCACATAGCCGACGATGATGAGCTGAACCACCGCGCGGCAGATACTCCACAAAATATCTTTTTCCAGCCCCAGCTTTTCCCGGTAGCTAACCACAATTGCAATCAGCACCAGCACCATCGAAAACGCCAGTGATTCATTGGTAATGTTATGCTCACCCACGGTTAGCCTCCTGCATTTTCCCGCCGTGCGGCTGAAGCGTAATCACGTCATCCGCATGGGTTATTTCATTAGCGTCGTGCGTCACCCACAGCACGGCAATATTCTGCTCCCGGACGTAGCGATGAATAATCTCGTTAACGTTGCGCTTGTTGACGTCATCGAGCGCGCTGGTAATTTCGTCCAGCAAAAGCACCTTCGGTAAAAACTGCAGGTTGCGGATCAGCGAGACGCGCTGCTTTTCTCCGCCCGACAGCGCGGTGATGGATTTGGTTAACGTCTCCTGCGCCAGGCCAAAGCGGGCCAGATCGCTGATAAACTTTTCCGGCTCCGGCGTTTTATTGCGGATTTGCCACGGGAAAATCAGGTTGTCATAAACCGTATCGCCAAACAGCGCGGGGGTTTGCACGCAGTAGGAGACCTGCTGGCGATAGTTTTCCGGGGACAGGGTTGAGATATCCTGTCCTTCAAACAGAATGGTGCCCTCCGTCGGGCTGAGGAGTGAGGCCACAATTTTCAGCAGCGTGCTTTTACCGCAGCCCGAAGGTCCCGTGATTAATTTAAACTCGCCCGGCGACAGGCTAAACCCGACGTGCTGAAGAATAATATTTTCTCCAACACGAAATCCGATATCCCTGAGATGTAATAGTTCTTTTTTATCGTTCATTACGCTTCCGTTAACCGCTTCGTGTAATAACCGCCTGTAGCATAATCCTTTCGTGCGCACAGAGCGAATAGCCTCACGCTAAAGCAAGTGTTAAACTTTTTGTTTGTTATTTGTCTCCACCATCACTACAGGAAGTAAGCAGCATGGCACATATCTTTTATGAGTTTCCTTCCCTGAAGCCTGGTGTTCCTGATGTCGAAACATTAATGGAAGTCATCAAATCGTCGGAACTCACGCGTTTTGTCATTGGCGCAGAGGTGGTGGATTTTGTTAAGAAGGCGCTCATCGTGAACACCACGATCGGCAGTTTCAAAAATTGCTATTTCGCCTTCGACAACGGGACACACTTCCTGGAATTTGACGGCAAGGGAAAATCCAAACGTTTCAATGAGGTACCCGACTGGTTCGTCTCTCCGGCTGAATTTTCTCGTACCCAGTGGCTTATCAACCACGATCTTGCGGATGTAAAGGCCACCCAATTCATTGACGTGCTGATGTCCTATCCGCTGAAAGAGCGCCGTGCGCACTGTAATTTGTTATTCGGGCTGGAGCTGGAAAAGGTGAATGCGGTTCCGGCCCCAGCGTCAGCCGCAGGGAAAATCGGCAATAAAAATGGCAAAACGACCAAACCGCGCGTCACCGATCTGGGATCGTTTGAATTGTTCAGCCAGTTCTTTGCGCGCATGAAAACCGCCGTGCTGGCCGATGAGTTTCCCACCCTGCAGGTTCTGACGGGCATGGATAACCTGACTAAAGCGCCGCATAATTTAAAGCAGGGTATCAGAACGTGGTTCAAGGCCATCGCGGGCGACCTTCCCCCTAATAACAAGCGCGTTGAAGCGGGGAATGCCGTTCTGTTCTGCGCCCCCATTCGCGAACAGATCCAGCGTATCGAAGCGCTGGGGCTGGAGAAGTACTACCAGGGATTATCCAAAGCCATTGCCGAAGCGGGTGATGGATTCATCTCTGACTTTACCTATACTTACGAGCAATAAACACACACATTCACTCATCACAGCATGCAAAACAGGAGGTTTTTATGCTTATCGTTGTTCCTGTCCTTATTTTCGTTGCGCTGGTTATTGTGGGCGCAGGCGTCAAAATTGTCCCTCAGGGCTATCAGTGGACCGTCGAGCGTTTCGGTCGCTACACCAATACCCTCCAGCCAGGCTTAAGCCTGATTGTTCCGTTCATGGATCGGATTGGTCGCAAGATCAACATGATGGAGCAGGTACTGGACATTCCTTCTCAGGAGATCATCTCCAAGGATAACGCCAACGTCACCATCGACGCCGTCTGCTTTATTCAGGTGATTGATGCGCCGAAAGCGGCCTATGAGGTCAGCAACCTGGAGCTGGCGATCGTCAACCTGACGATGACCAACATCCGTACCGTGCTCGGCTCGATGGAGCTGGACGAAATGCTTTCCCAGCGCGACAGCATCAACACCCGCCTGCTGCACATTGTCGATGAGGCAACGAACCCGTGGGGGATCAAAGTCACCCGTATTGAGATCCGCGACGTGCGTCCGCCGGCTGAGCTGATCGCCTCCATGAACGCCCAGATGAAGGCCGAGCGAACCAAGCGTGCCTACATTCTGGAAGCCGAAGGGGTGCGTCAGGCGGAGATCCTCAAAGCGGAAGGGGAAAAACAGTCGCAGATCCTGAAAGCGGAAGGCGATCGTCAGTCCGCATTCTTACAGGCGGAAGCACGTGAACGTTCGGCAGAAGCGGAAGCCCGCGCCACCCAGATGGTGTCCGAGGCGATTGCCGCCGGTGATATCCAGGCCGTGAACTACTTTGTCGCGCAAAAATATACCGACGCGCTAAAACAGATTGGCTCCGCGAACAACAGCAAAGTGGTGATGATGCCGCTGGAGGCCAGCAGCCTGATGGGCTCTATCGCCGGTATTGCCGAACTGATTAAAGACAGCGGAAACGAGCGTAAAAAATGATTGAGCTGATCGCTGCACATCCTCATGCCTTCTGGCTAAGCCTCGGCGGCTTATTGCTGGCGGCGGAGATGCTGGGCGGCAACGGCTACCTGCTCTGGAGCGGTGTTGCCGCCGTCATTACGGGCCTTCTGGTCTGGATCCTTCCCCTGGACTGGGCGTGGCAGGGTGCGCTATTTGCCGTGCTCACGCTGGTGGCCGCGTGGCTGTGGTGGCGCTGGCTAAACCGGCGGGTTACCGAGCAAAAGCCGCTGGACGCGCACCTCAACCAGCGCGGACAGCAGATTGTCGGCAAGCGTTTTACGCTCGACACCGCGCTGGTAAACGGACGCGGGCACATGCGCGTGGGCGACAGCTCGTGGCCGGTAGTCGCCGACGACGACCTCAGCGCCGGCACGCGGGTTGAGGTCATCGCGGTGGAAGGCATTACCCTGCGGGTGAAAGCCTGCTAAGCAGAAGCCTTACGATGACAGCAGCCGGCAAGATTGTCGATAATCGGGCAGTCGGCGCTGTCATCCCCCGGACAGGATTCCGCGAGCTGCAGCAGCTGTTCGCGCATCGCCTGCAGCTCGATGATGTGGCGTTCGATCTCGGCCACTTTTTCCAGCGTGCGTTTTTTCACGTCGGCGCTGTGACGCTTCGGATCGTTAAAGAGGTTCACCAGCTCGCCGCACTCTTCCAGATTAAACCCCACCTGTCTTGCCTGGCGCAGTAGCGTCAGCTCATCAATATGCAGTTTCGTATAGCTGCGGTAGCCGTTTTCACTGCGCAGCGGTGGAGTTACCAGCCCCTTCTCTTCATAAAAGCGGATTGCCTTGCTGGTTAAGCCAGTTTTTTTTGCCACGTCACTGATATTCACATTTCCCCCTTGACCTTCCCCTTGATGGAAGGTTTAACCTTTATAGCAGTCAGTGAAAAGCACTGTATCGGTCAACAACTGACCAGATCATTATACGGGAGTTTTACTATGTCTCACACTATCGACCTGACGCTGGACGGCCTCTCCTGCGGCCACTGCGTCAAACGCGTTAAAGAAAGCCTGGAACAGCGCCCTGACGTTGAAAGCGCTGACGTGACTATCGATCATGCCGCCGTCACCGGCAGCGCCAGCGCGGATGCGCTGATCGATACCATCAAGCAGGCCGGTTACGGGGCGGAGTTAAGCCACCCAAAGGCTAAACCGCTGGCAGAGTCATCATCCCCGTCGGAAGCACTGACAGCGGCCACTCCTGAGCTTCCGGCAGCTGATGATATTGACGACAGCCAACAGCTGCTGATCAACGGCATGAGCTGCGCCAGCTGCGTCTCCCGGGTACAAAACGCCTTGCAGGCCGTACCGGGCGTCGCGCAGGCACGGGTAAACCTCGCGGAGCGCACTGCGCTGGTGATGGGCAGCGCCTCCGCCGCAGATTTAGTGCAGGCCGTTGAGAAAGCGGGCTACGGGGCGGAGGCCATCGAAGATGATGCCGAGCGCCGCGAGCGTCAGCAGGAAACGGCTATCGCCACCATGAAGCGCTTCCGCTGGCAGGCGATTGTCGCCCTGCTGGTGGGTATTCCGGTGATGGTGTGGGGCATGATGGGTGACAACATGATGGTCACCGCTGACAACCGCACGCTGTGGCTGGTGATTGGTCTGATTACCCTTGCGGTGATGGTGTTTGCAGGCGGGCATTTCTATACCAGCGCCTGGAAGAGCCTGAAAAACCGCACCGCGACGATGGATACGCTGGTGGCGCTCGGTACCGGCGCGGCGTGGCTCTATTCGATGAGCGTGAACGTCTGGCCCCAGTGGTTCCCGATGGAGGCGCGTCATCTCTATTACGAAGCCAGCGCGATGATTATCGGCCTGATTAACCTGGGCCACATGCTGGAAGCCCGCGCCCGCCAGCGCTCCTCGAAAGCGCTGGAAAGATTGCTTGATTTAACCCCGCCGACGGCCCGCGTGGTCACGGACGAGGGGGAGAAAAGCGTCCCGCTGGCGGAAGTTCAGCCCGGCATGACGCTGCGCCTGACGACGGGCGATCGCGTTCCCGTTGACGGCAAGATAACCCAGGGCGAAGCCTGGCTGGATGAAGCGATGCTGACCGGCGAGCCCATTCCCCAGCAGAAATCAGATGGCGACGCCGTTCATGCCGGTACGGTTGTGCAGGACGGCAGCGTGCTGTTTACCGCCAGCGCCGTCGGCAGCCACACGACGCTGTCGCGTATTATCCGCATGGTGCGCCAGGCGCAGAGCAGCAAGCCGGAAATTGGCCAGCTTGCTGACAGGATCTCCACCGTTTTTGTTCCAGTAGTGGTCGGCATTGCCCTGCTGAGCGCGGCGATCTGGTATTTCTTCGGCCCGGCACCGCAGATTGTTTACACCCTGGTGATCGCCACCACGGTGCTGATCATCGCCTGTCCTTGCGCCCTTGGCCTGGCGACGCCGATGTCGATTATCTCCGGCGTAGGCCGCGCGGCCGAATTTGGCGTGCTGGTGCGTGATGCGGACGCGCTGCAGCGGGCCAGCACCCTCGACACGCTGGTGTTTGATAAAACCGGCACGCTGACCGAAGGCAAACCGCAGGTGGTGGCCGTCACTACCGCAGGCATTGCGCAAGAGGAGGCGCTGCGCCTCGCCGCAGCGCTGGAGCAAGGCTCAAGCCATCCGCTGGCGCGCGCCATTCTCGATAAAGCGAATGCTTCTGCCCTGCCGCAGGTCAGCAATTTCCGCACCCTGCGCGGGCTCGGCGTCAGCGGTGAAGCAGAAGGCCACGCGCTGCTGCTGGGCAACCAGGCATTGCTTAATGAAAACGGTATTGATACCGCCGCGCTGGAAAGCGAGCTGAAGGCGCAGGCGTCTCAGGGCGCCACGCCGGTTCTGCTGGCGGTGGATGGCAAAGCCGCCGCGCTGCTGGCCGTGCGCGATCCGCTTCGCCAGGACAGCGTGGACGCCCTGCAGCGTCTGCACCGTGCGGGCTATCGTCTGGTGATGCTGACCGGGGACAATCCGACAACGGCCAACGCCATCGCGAAAGAAGCCGGAATTGATGAGGTCATTGCAGGCGTACTGCCGGACGGTAAAGCGGACGCCATCAAGAAACTGCAAAGTCAGGGCCGTCAGGTGGCGATGGTTGGCGACGGCATCAACGATGCCCCGGCGCTGGCCCAGGCGGACGTCGGGATTGCCATGGGCGGCGGGAGCGATGTCGCCATCGAAACCGCTGCGATTACGCTGATGCGCCATAGCCTGATGGGCGTTGCCGACGCGCTGGCCATTTCAAAAGCCACGCTGCGCAACATGAAGCAGAACTTACTGGGAGCGTTCGTCTATAACACCCTCGGTATCCCAATCGCGGCCGGTATTCTGTGGCCGCTGACCGGTACGCTGCTTAACCCGGTGGTCGCGGGTGCGGCGATGGCGCTCTCCTCCATTACCGTTGTGAGCAACGCCAACCGCCTGCTGCGCTTTAAACCGAAGGATTGAACCTTGTACCCGTACGCGCTAGCATGAACCTTTCCATTCATGGAGCGCGTATGGGTCTGTTTAATCGTATAAAAGCATCGTTTCGCGCCCTCTTTCCTCGCCGTTATGCCTGGCCCGGTCTGGATATCTCTCTCCCCGGCGGGCAGCACCTGCATCTGGTCGGCAGTATTCATATGGGTACGCAGGATATGTCTCCCCTGCCACCCGGGCTGATTAAACTGCTGAAACGCGCCGACGCGCTGGTCGTTGAGGCGGACATTTCGGGTCAGGAGTCGCCGTTTGTCGGGCTGGAAAGCGCTCTCACTCTGGCGGAACGTCTGGATGATCCCCGGCTTGCGGAACTGACGCGCGTCGCGGATGAAACCGGCGTGTCGCTCTCCATGATTGACACCCTGCCGCTCTGGCAAATTGCGATGGTGCTGCAGGCTACGCAGGCGCAGCGTCTGGGACTGCGCGGTGACTACGGCATTGATTACCAGCTGCTGAACGCGGCAAGGGCCCGCAGCCTGCCCGTCATCGAGCTGGAAGGGACGGACAGCCAGATTGCGCTTCTGCGCCAGCTTCCCGACGACGGCCTGATGCTGCTGGATGATACGTTGACCCACTGGCACACCAACGCGCGCCTGCTGCAGACCATGATTGGCTGGTGGCTGGACGCGCCGCCTGAGGACGGTAAGCTGGCGTTACCGTCGACGTTCAGCGAATCGCTGTATGATGTGCTGATGAATGCGCGCAACAAAGCCTGGCGGCAGACGCTGCATGCTTTGCCCGCGGGGCATTACGTGGTGGCGGTTGGGGCGTTACATTTGTACGGAGAAGGGAATTTGCCGTCACTGTTGAAATAAAAAAATGGCCAATATTTCTATTGGCCCGTCAAAGAGGAATTTCATCGTTTTTATTATGCCGAAGGAGACCTTCGGTTGAGCCGATTGTCGCTCAAAGTGACCATCACTGCCAATACTATTGCGCAAGATGGTGCTATTTTTTAGACAAACGTCAGGCGTATGCTGATGGCATGATTTGTCTGTCGTAAGAAGGATAGCTATGACTCCCGCCGTTAAATTACTCGAAAAAAACAACATTTCTTTCCGGATCCACACTTACGATCACGATCCGAATGAAACTAACTTTGGTGATGAAGTGGTGCGCAAGCTGGGGCTGAACGCGGACCAGGTTTATAAAACGCTGCTGGTTGCGGTGAATGGCGATATGAAACACCTCGCCGTCGCGGTGACTCCGGTGGCGGGACAGCTGGATCTGAAGAAAGTCGCCAAAGCGCTGGGGGCGAAGAAGGTGGATATGGCGGATCCGATGGTGGCGCAACGCACCACGGGCTATCTGGTGGGCGGGATCAGTCCGCTCGGGCAGAAAAAACGCCTGCCGACGCTGATTGATGCCCCTTCGCAGGAGTTTGAAACCATCTTTATATCCGGCGGCAAACGCGGGCTGGATATCGAGCTGGCGGCGGGCGATCTGGCGAAAATGCTGGACGCGAAGTTTGCGGATATTGCGCGCCGGGATTGAGAAAATTGCCCGGTGGCGGCTGCGAGGTAAAAGCAAAACGGTAACAGGCGTTACCGTTTTTTGTGTTCGCGCCCTCTCCCGGTGGGAGAGGGTTGGGGTGAGGGCATCAGGCCGCACACCACTACTGCCAGCTCACCTCACCTTTCGGTTCATACGCATTCACATCAATCGGTGAATTCTGCTCGATGAACTGCTTCAGCACTTCCGCATCGATAAAGCCGGTATTCACGTATCCCGGTTTATTATCGATATGCGGATAGCCGTCGCCGCCGGTGGCGTTGAAACTTAAGGTCGCCAGACGGTACGTTTTAGCCGGATCAACCGGTTCGCCTTTGATCTTCAGGTCGTTAAGCTTGCCGTCTTTCGCCACAAAGCTGACGTTGGCAAACTGCGGATAGGCCCCGGAATCCGGCTTCATCTGCGCCACGGCGGTCAGGTAGTCAATCACCTCTTTACCGCTCATGTCCGCATAGACCACCACGTTGCCGAAAGGCTGCACCTTCAGGACGTCCTTATAGGTAATGTTTCCGCCCTCGATGGAATCACGAATACCGCCGCCGCTCATCACGCCGAAGTCAGCGCCGGTGCGCGCCATTTGCGCCGCCAGCACCAGGTGGCCCATGTTGGTCTGCACGAAGCGAACTTTACTGCGGTCCCCCTCCAGACGACCGTTCAGCGTGCCGATTTTCACGTCCAGCTGCGCCTTGCCTTTGTTCTGGAAAGGCGTCAGCAGGGAGAGCATCTGCTGATTTTCTGCGATCTCCGGCGTGTAAAGTACGCGCTCACTTTTCCCGTCCGGGTAGGTGACTTTCTTCTTCAGGTTGACCGGGATGAGCTGATAATGGACCAGCTTCATCTCGCCGTTACGGAACTCGAAATCCGCCCGGCCGACGTATTTGCCCCACTCGTGCGCCTGAACAATCCAGATACCGTTCTGACGGTCCGGCGCGCACGGCGTGCCCGGCACGTAGTCCACCTGCTTTTTGTTCTCCGAGGCCATACACACCGGATCCTGTGAGTGACCGCCCACAATCATTGCCAGCGAGCCCGCAGGCAGGCTGCGCGCCATTTCCACGTCGCCGGGCGCGTTAGAGCCGTGCTCGCCGTTGTCGTAGTGCCCCATGTGCGTGGTGGCGATAATCACGTCCGGCTTCTCGTTTTGCTGCAGCTCCTGAATCACCAGCTTCGCTTCGTCTGCCGGTTTGCGGAATTCGATATCGGTAAAGAACTCGGGGTTGCCAATTTTCGCCGTGTCGTCAGTGGTTAAGCCGATGACCGCAATTTTCAGATCCTGGCGCTTAAACAGCGCCCACGGCTTAAACAGGCGTTCGCCGGTGCTTTTCTGGTAAATATTGGCGGAGAGGAAGGGAAATTTGGCCCATTTTTCCTGCTGACGCAGCACGGTCAGCGGATTATCGAACTCGTGGTTACCCACGGCCATCGCGTCGTAGCCAATCAGGTTCATGCCGCGAAAATCAGGTTCCGCGTCCTGTAAATCGGATTCCGGCACGCCGGTATTGATATCGCCACCCGACAGCAGCAGCACGCTGCCGCCCTGGGCAGCCACCTCTTTACGAATGCCGTCCACCAGCGTTTTTTGCGCCGACAGGCCATATTCGCCGTATTCGCTGCGCCAGAAATGACCGTGGTGATCGTTGGTATGCAGAATGGTGATTTTATAGGTTTTGTCTTTTTCATACGCCTGCGCGGGCAGGCTTACCAGGCCCCATGCGGCGATGAGCGCCAGCGCGACGCCCCGCTTCATTAACTTCATCTTCTCTCTCCCTGACCAATAGACAAAGGCAAAAATTACAGTGACTAACAAGAATAGACAAATAAGTTTTCAGAATTGCGACTTTCTTCAAATGTCCCGGACGGGTATGTTAGTCGGATAATAATTACACCCTGCATCTCTAATAACGAAAAACGTGGTACTTCTCTCTATGGCAATCAGTGAATCAACCCAGCCCGTTCCGGGCGCGCCGGCGTCGCGCACCTCCTTTAAAGTCTTAGGCGCAATCAGTCTCTCGCACCTGCTCAACGACATGATCCAGTCGTTGATTCTGGCCATTTATCCGCTGCTGCAGTCCGAGTTTTCGTTAACGTTCGTGCAGATCGGGATGATCACCCTGACCTTCCAGCTGGCTTCCTCACTGCTGCAGCCGGTGGTGGGCTACTGGACGGATAAATACCCGATGCCGTGGTCGCTGCCGATCGGCATGTGCTTTACCTTAAGCGGGCTGGTGCTGCTGGCCATGGCGGGGAGTTTTGAAGCGGTGTTGGTTGCCGCCGCGCTGGTGGGCACCGGATCGTCCGTCTTCCATCCGGAGTCCTCGCGCGTGGCGCGTATGGCTTCAGGGGGCCGTCACGGTCTGGCGCAGTCGCTCTTCCAGGTGGGCGGTAACTTTGGTAGCTCTCTCGGCCCGCTGCTGGCCGCGGTGATTATTGCCCCTTACGGTAAAGGCAACGTGGCCTGGTTTGTGCTGGCCGCGCTGCTGGCGATCATCGTGCTGGCGCAGATCAGCCGCTGGTATGCCGCTCAGCATCGCGTGAATAAAGGTAAACCTAAAGCGAAGGTTATCAATCCCCTTCCGCGCAATAAGGTTATCCTGGCGGTTTCCGTGCTGCTGGTACTGATTTTTTCGAAATACTTCTATATGGCGAGCATCAGCAGCTATTACACCTTTTATCTGATGCAAAAATTCGGATTATCGGTACAGAATGCGCAGATCCACCTGTTTGCCTTCCTGTTCGCCGTTGCGGCCGGTACGGTCATTGGCGGGCCCGTGGGGGATAAGATTGGGCGTAAATACGTCATTTGGGGCTCTATCCTCGGCGTGGCGCCGTTTACCCTTATTTTGCCGTACGCGAGCCTTGAATGGACGGGGATTTTAACCGTGATCATTGGTTTTATTCTCGCATCCGCGTTTTCCGCCATTCTGGTCTATGCCCAGGAGCTGCTGCCTGGCCGTATCGGTATGGTTTCCGGGCTCTTTTTCGGTTTCGCCTTCGGCATGGGCGGGCTTGGCGCGGCGGTGTTGGGGATGGTGGCGGATCACACCAGCATCTTCCTGGTCTATAAAATCTGCGCTTTCCTGCCACTTCTTGGGATGTTGACCATATTCCTGCCTGATAACCGTCATAAAGCGTAAATTACGGGTAGCCAAAGTTTTACTTTGGCTACCTGATACCCTGATGCCATAAGGGTTTCTTCTTCTTACCCTCGCTGAATTTATCAAAACGCGCTTTTTTACGTGCATATTGCTGTTTTATTCAAACTTCAACAATAATTCATAAACATAAGGGTAAAAATTGTCATAAACTATTACTCGGTTTTTTGGTTTTCGCCAAAAAGGAACACCCACAACGAAAGGAGACGGAATGCACCACGCCACACCGCTTATCACCACCATTGTTGGTGGACTTGTGCTCGCTTTTATCCTCGGCATGATTGCCAATAAGCTGCGTATTTCTCCTCTTGTCGGCTATCTGTTAGCGGGTGTACTGGCGGGACCGTTTACGCCAGGCTTCGTGGCGGATACCAAGCTGGCCCCTGAGCTGGCGGAATTGGGCGTGATTCTGCTGATGTTTGGCGTCGGCCTGCACTTCTCCCTGAAGGATTTGATGGCGGTAAAGTCGATCGCCATACCGGGAGCGATCGCCCAGATTGGGGTGGCGACGCTGCTGGGGATGGCGCTTTCGGCGGTGCTGGGCTGGTCGTTAATGACCGGTATCGTATTTGGGCTGTGTCTCTCAACCGCCAGTACCGTGGTGCTGCTGCGCGCGCTTGAAGAGAGACAGCTGATAGACAGCCAGCGCGGGCAAATCGCGATAGGCTGGCTGATTGTGGAAGACCTGGTGATGGTCCTGACGCTGGTGCTGCTGCCAGCCGTCGCCGGGATGATGGAAAAAGACAACGTCGGCTTTGCCTCGCTGGCGCTGGATATGAGTATCACCATCGGTAAGGTGGTGGCGTTTATCGCCATCATGATGCTGGTGGGACGCCGTCTGGTGCCGTGGATCATGTCCCGCAGCGCGGCAACCGGCTCCCGCGAGCTGTTCACCCTCTCCGTGCTGGCGCTGGCGCTGGGTATCGCTTTTGGTGCCGTAGAGCTGTTTGATGTCTCCTTTGCCCTGGGCGCGTTCTTCGCCGGGATGGTGCTGAACGAATCCGAACTGAGCCACCGCGCGGCGCACGACACTCTGCCGCTGCGCGATGCCTTCGCCGTGCTGTTCTTCGTCTCCGTCGGGATGCTGTTTGACCCGATGGTCCTGATTCACCAGCCGCTGGCAGTGCTGGGCACGCTGGCAATCATCATCTTTGGTAAGTCGCTTGCCGCCTTCTTCCTGGTGCGGATGTTCGGCCACTCCCCACGCACGGCGTTGACCATCGCCGCCAGCCTGGCGCAGATCGGTGAGTTCGCCTTTATTCTGGCCGGTCTGGGCATGGCCCTGAACCTGCTGCCGCAGGCGGGGCAAAACCTGGTGCTGGCGGGGGCGATCCTGTCGATTATGCTGAACCCGGTGCTGTTTGCCCTGCTGGAAAAATACCTCGATAAAACCGAAACGCTGGAAGAACAGACGCTGGAAGAGGCCATCGAAGAAGAGAAGCAGATCCCAGTGGATATTTGCAACCACGCCCTGCTGGTCGGCTTTGGCCGCGTGGGCAGCCTGCTCGGTGAGAAGCTGATGGCGCAGGGCATTCCGCTGGTGGTGATTGAGACCTCACGCACCCGCGTCGACGAGCTGCGCGAGCGCGGGATTCGTGCGGTGCTGGGCAATGCGGCAAACGAAGAGATCATGAATCTGGCGCATCTGGACTGCGCGCGCTGGCTGCTGCTGACCATACCTAACGGCTATGAAGCGGGCGAGATTGTGGCCTCCGCGCGCGAGAAGTGCCCAACGATTGAGATTATCGCCCGGGCGCATTATGACGACGAGGTGGAGTACATTACCGAACGCGGTGCGAATAAGGTGGTGATGGGCGAGCGCGAGATTGCGAATACGATGCTGACGCTGCTGGAGAAACCGCCGGTTGAAGAAGGGGTGACGGGGTAAGTTTGGTGCGGTCTGGTCCCCTCACCCCGGCCCTCTCCCCATAGGGGCGAGGGAGAAAAGACGGCTTCGTGCTATCCCCTCTCCCCTATGGGGAGAGGGTTAGGGTGAGGGGTTTTCTTTTACCTGTCCCAGTACGCCTCTTCGAGGCTGTCTTCCCGTTCCGGCAACCCACGCGTTAAGCGCGGAGAATGCTGGTTCAGCACCTGATAGCTCACGCGGTTGGCATATTTACACACCTGCGCCAGCGAGGAATAGGTCAGCCAGCTGAACTTGTGCTTGCTGGAGTTCGGCACGTTGGTTTTATGGTAGGCGTTAGCGGTGATGTCGTGCAGCAGTGCGGCCAGCGCGCCGTCGCCCGCACCGTTGGTGTTCATGATCTTCTCCGGCCCGCCCATATACGGCGCGATATGAGAGTAGATTCGCAGCGGATTCACGCAATCTTTGTAGCGCATGCCGCGGCTGAACTCGTACTGGTTGAACTCGGCAATCGCACCGGGCAGCAGCGGGTGCTGGGTTTTGCGCTTGCTCTCTTCTTCCGTGAAGCCCGCCATATAGAGCCCAACCGGGCCGGCGGTGCAGAGCACCAGATCCACCCAGTCCAGCGCTTTGTCAGACGCCAGCAGCGGATCGCTTTCGCCGGTCAGCGCTTCGGCCTCTTCTTCGTTCATCGCCAGAATCGAGACGTGCTCTTTCAGGAACGCCTGCCACCACTCCGGGTTATCGGCGATAACGAATTTTGTGCCCAGCGTCAGAACGACAGGCACGTTGTATTTCTTCGCGTACTCGATCGCTTTCATGGTCGCTTCCGGCATCGGCTCGCCCGGCTTACAGCGCACCAGGTAGGAGGTCAGCACCAGCGCCGAGGCGCCCGCGATCACCTCTTCCGGAATACTCTCGGCGCGCAGCTTGTTCATATGACCCGGGCTGATGGCAAAAGTACGCTCGCCGGAATCGCTAATCAGCGTAAAGCAGCGGCCAATAGGCCCGTCGACGCCCTGAAGGTAGTTCAGATCGGTACGGCTGGAGGTGTTGCAGAGATAGCGGTAGGCATAGCCACCGATTTCGATATTGCTGCACATCACGCCGAGCAGCACCGAGCGGTCGTCGGCCAGCACGGAGTAGTTGTGCATGGTATTGCCGATGGTGCCACCGGCGAACTGATGGGTAATCAGGTTTTCGCGCACCAGCTCCTGATACAGCGCTTCGGCAACGTCGTCCTCAATCACCAGCGAGTGACCGGCGCTCAGACCGTAACGGGCGACAAACGCATCATCCACTTTCGCTTCAATGTCCACCAGCGTCTGATCGATACCGACGACCCATGCCGCGCTGGTTTCGTTTTCTGGCTGGATTTGCTGCAGGAGCGGGTCGCGGGCATCGACGGGGAAGTAGTGTTTGGATTTGCGTTTACCGGGAAATTTCATGGTCTGAACTGTACGAAGAATATGGGCCGGGAATGGTAGCACAAACCCGGCCCGGAGTGCGATCAGCGGCTGTTCGTTACCAGCGAGACCATCATGTCGATATGCTCAGGCGAGTCGTTAAGCGCCGGAATGTACTCATACTTTTCGCCGCCAGCCTCAAGGAAAAATTCCCGGTTTTGCACCGCGATCTCCTCCAGCGTTTCCAGACAGTCTGCCGAGAAGCCCGGCGACATCACCTGAATGTGCTTCACGCCCTTCTCACCCAGCATTTTGAGGGTTTCATCGGTATAAGGCGTCAGCCACGGCTCGCGACCGAAGCGCGACTGGAAGGTCATCATCACCTTCTCCGGCGGCAGGCCAAGGGCGGAAACCAGCTCGCGCGTGGTATCGCGGCAGCGCTGCGGATAATCATCCCCTTCATTGGCGAAACGCTGCGGGATCCCGTGATAGGAGAGCAGCAGCAGATCCGGCTCGCCGTGCTTTTCAAACGACGCGCGCGCGCTGTTGGCAAGCGCCTGGATGTAGAGATCGTTATCCGCGTAGTCTCGAATAAAGGTCACGCCCGGAATGCGGCGGCGGGTCGCCAGAATGCGGGCCAGCTCGTCCCAGACGGCGGCCACCGTCGAGCAGGAGTACTGCGGGTAGAGCGCCAGCACGACGATATGGTCCACGCCCTGCGCCAGCAGTGATTCCACCGCGCTTTGCAGGGACGGTTTTCCGTAGCTCATGCCGAGCGCGACGGGCATATCCGGCAGTCGGGCGGCCAGCGCTTTTTCCTGGCGACGGCTGTATACCATCAGCGGCGAGCCCTCTTCCATCCAGACGGACTGATAAAGTTTGGCGACGCGCGGAGAACGAATCGGCAGAATGACGCCACGCAGCAGCGGCCACCACAGCAGTCTCGGGAAATCCACGACGCGCGTGTCGCTTAAAAATTGTCGCAGGTAGCGTTTTACCGCGTCTGATGTAGGTGCTTCTGGAGTGCCCAGATTGGCAAGCAGGATGCCGGTTTTCGCCTGACTCATTCACGCCTCTTAACCATTTGATAGGTTGTCAATTGTAGCGGAAATGCGTTTAAACGAAACCCATTGCTGTAATAGGTAAGATGAGAATATTTCTCACCCGGGAGCCCGGGTGAGAGGCGCGCGATTAGCCGAGGATTTTTTCCAGCTCTGCACGTACGTCAGCCACGGCTTTGGTGCCGTCAACTTTGGCGTATTTGGTGTTACCCGCCTGCGCTTCTTTGGTGTAGTAGCCGATCAGAGGCGCGGTCATCTGATGGTATTCCACCAGGCGTTTACGCACGGTCTCTTCCTGATCGTCTTTACGGGTGGTCAGCTCTTCGCCGGTCACGTCGTCTTTGCCTTCAACCTTAGGCGGGTTGAATTTGATGTGGTAAACGCGGCCAGAAGCAGCGTGTACGCGACGGCCAACGATACGGTCAACGATCAGCTCGTCCGGTACGTCGAACTCCAGAACGTAGTCCACGTTGATGCCCGCTTCTTTCATGGCGTCAGCCTGAGGAATGGTGCGTGGGAAGCCGTCCAGCAGGAAACCGTTACGGCAGTCTTCCTGCGCAATGCGCTCTTTGACCAGAGCAATAACCAGCTCGTCGGTCACCAGCTTGCCTGCGTCCATGATGTCTTTCGCTTGTTTACCCAGCTCGGAGCCAGATTTAACAGCGGCGCGCAGCATGTCACCGGTGGAGATTTGCGGAATACCGTATTTCTCCATGATGAACTGAGCCTGAGTTCCTTTACCCGCGCCCGGAGCGCCAAGCAGAATAATACGCATTGCGAAAATCCCCTCAAAAGTCGTTTCAATTTTTCAAAAGCGCTAAACAATACCACCAGAACGGGCATCGCTCAAGGAAGGCGGGAAGGCTGAAACGGTTAACGGGGGGAGATTATTTGGGTTAGTGAGGTCTGGAGCCCTCACCCCGGCCCTCTCCCACGTGAGAGGGAGAAGACCAGGGGAGGCGTGGTCAATTACGCCAGCAGCAGCGCATTCACACGTTTAATGAACAGGTTAGGATCTTCCAGCGTGCCGCGCTCGGCCAGCAGGGACTGATCCAACAGCAGCTCAACCCACTCGGCAAAACGGGCGTCGTCCTGGGTATCCGCCGCGCGTTTCACCAGTGGATGATCCGGATTAAGCTCAAAGATATATTTCACTTCCGGCATCGCCTGGCCCGCCGCCGCGAACAGCTTCGCCATCTGGGTGCTCATTTCGTCCGCATCGGTGGTGACAATCGCCGGGGTGTCGGTCAGACGGTGCGTGAAGCGCACCTCCTTCACGCGCTCGCCCAGCAGGGTTTTCACGCGCTCAACGAACGGCTCCAGCGCCTTCTCGGCTTCTTTCGCGCTTTCGTCAACTTCATCCGCCAGCTTGTCGATGGATTCGTCCGCTTTGGCTACGGACTGGAAGGATTTACCGTCGAACTCGGTCAGGTAGTTCATCATCCACTCGTCGATGCGGTCAGAAAGCAGCAGCACTTCGATGCCTTTCTTACGCAGCAGCTCCAGGTGCGGGCTGCTCTTCGCCGCCGCGTAGCTGTCGGCGGTGATGTAGTAGATCTTCTCCTGCCCTTCTTTCATGCGGGAGACGTACTCTTCCAGCGACACGGTCTGCGCGGAGGAGTCGGTGTGCGTAGAGGCGAAGCGCAGCAGCCTGGCGATCGTTTCAACGTTCGCGGTGTCTTCTGCCGGGCCTTCTTTCAGCACCAGGCCAAACTGTTTCCAGAAGGTCTGATATTTTTCCGCATCGTCTTTCGCCAGTTTCTCCAGCATCTGCAGCGCACGTTTGGTCAGGGCGTTGCGCAGGTTACGGGTGACGGTGCTGTCCTGAAGGATCTCACGGGAGACGTTCAGCGGCAGATCGTTGGAATCGATCAGACCACGCACGAAGCGCAGGTAGTTCGGCATGAACTGCTCGGCGTCGTCCATGATGAACACGCGCTGCACGTACAGCTTCAGGCCGTGCTTGTGATCGCGGTTCCACATGTCCCACGGCGCCTGTGCCGGAATGTACAGCAGGCTGGTGTACTCCTGCTTACCTTCCACGCGGTTGTGGCTCCAGGTCAGCGGGTCGGTAAAGTCGTGGGCGATGTGCTTGTAGAACTCGTTATATTCGTCGTCTTTAATTTCAGACTTGTTGCGCGTCCACAGCGCCTGCGCCTTGTTGATCTTCTCCCAGGAAACCACGGTTTCACCGTCTTTCTCTTCCTGTTTTTCAATCTCTACCGGCAGGGCGATGTGATCGGAATATTTGCTGATGATAGAGCGCACGCGCCAGTCGTTCAGGAAATCATCTTCCCCTTCACGCAGGTGCAGGGTGATTTCGGTACCGCGATCCGCTTTGGTGATGTCATCAACGGTATATTCGCCTTCCCCTTTGGATTCCCACAGCACGCCGTTCTCGGCGCTGTCGCCTGCCGCACGGGTACGGACGGTAACTTTGTCGGCCACGATAAACGCCGAGTAAAAACCGACGCCGAACTGGCCGATCAGCTGGCTGTCTTTCGCCTGGTCAGAGCCCATGGACTCAAGGAACGCTTTGGTGCCGGATTTGGCGATGGTGCCGAGGTGGTCGATCACCTCGTCGCGGTTCATCCCGATGCCGTTATCGGCGATGGTCAGGGTGCGGTTCTCTTTATTGAACGAGACGCGCACGCGCAGCTCGCCGTCGCCTTCATACAGGTCCGGGTTGGACAGCGCGCGGAAGCGCAGCTTGTCCGCCGCGTCCGAGGCGTTGGAAATCAGCTCACGCAGGAAAATTTCTTTGTTGGAATACAGGGAATGGATCATCAGGTGCAGAAGCTGTTTTACTTCTGACTGGAAACCACGGGTTTCTTGTCCTTTCATCTATGTCGACCTCAACAATGCCATTTAATGGGGTTTTAAAACGTTGAGTGAGAGATGGGGATAAGGGGGGAAATTTTCAAGCGGAGGCCGCGCGCGCAGCCTCCGTTTGGTCAGAAAACAATCTTGTGACGCCCTGCCAGAGAGTGCGACAGCGTGGTGCCGTCGACCATTTCCAGTTCGCCGCCCACCGGCACGCCGTGGGCGATGCGGCTGGCGTCAACGCCGTACTGCGAGCACAGTTCGGCGATGTAGTTGGCGGTTGCCTCCCCTTCCACCGTTGGGTTGGTGGCGAGGATCACCTCTTTGATGGTTTCGGACTCAAGACGCTGTTCAAGGCGGTCAAGACCGATATCATCCGGGCCAATACCGTCCAGCGGGGAGAGATGCCCCATCAGCACGAAGTAGCGGCCGGAAAACTGCCCGGTTTGTTCGATGGCGTAGATGTCCGCCGGACTCTCCACCACGCAAATCTGACCGTTTTCCTGACGACGCGGGTTCGTACAGATGTTACAAACGTCCTGCTCGGTAAAGGTGCGGCAATCCGCACAGTGACCAATTTCTGACATGGCGCGGGTTAAAGCCTGCGCCAGGCGCATCCCGCCGCTGCGGTCGCGCTGCAATAGCGTAAACGCCATGCGCTGCGCCGACTTCGGGCCAACGCCCGGCAGGCAGCGCAGTGCTTCCATTAACTGCGTGAGCAGCGGACTGGTTTGCATCAGAATGGCATCTTGAAGCCAGGCGGCAGCTGCATACCGCTGGAAACAGAGGCCATTTTCTCTTTCTGAGTTTCGTCGATACGGCGAGCGGCATCGTTAAACGCGGCTGCAACCAGATCTTCCAGCATCTCTTTGTCGTCTTCGAGCAGGCTCGGGTCGATTTCCACGCGACGGCAGTTGTGCGCACCGTTGATGGTCACTTTGACCAGACCGGCACCGGACTCACCCGTGACTTCCAGCTGAGCGATCTCTTCCTGCATCTTCTGCATTTTTTCCTGCATCTGCTGAGCCTGCTTCATCAGGCCACCCAGACCGCCTTTTCCACCAAACATAGGCTTCTCTCTTCTTTCACGTTTAAGGATTACAACCGTAAGTCAGACTCACGATCAAATGGGGCGAATACTCTCTTCATCCAGATCGGCGTCGAAGAACCGGCGCAGGGTCTGAATGTTGTTATCCGCAATAATCGCCTCGCGCGCCTGCGCGAGCTTTTCTTCATAAATGGCCTGGCGCCACTCGAGCGGCGTTTTCACTGCCGGATTATCATCTTCAATGATAGTCAATTCAACCGGCGCACCCTGTAATGCGGTGAGCGCCTCGGCCAGCGCCTTTTGCGCGCCAGGGGAATTGAGGTGCCGCTGGCCCGGACGCAGGTGTAAACGCACCTGATTACCGTCCTGCTCTTTCCAGGCATTCAGCGCGACCTGCTCGACCAGCTTCGGCAGCTGGAGTTTGCTGACCTCGGCGGCCCAGGCGTCGCGCGCAATGGACTCTTCGGCAAGCTTCGCGGAAAGCTCCGGCGTTTTCTCATGCTCCAGCGCCTTTTTCAGCGCTTTCGGCGTGGCGACCTCTTCCTTCACCTCTTCGGTGATGGTGGTTGCCTTCCAGCGGTAAGCCTCTTCTTTCACCGGGGCTTTCTGCTCGAGCGCGGACGGTGCCGGACGCGACTGTACGCGCTCCGTTACCGAGGCCAGTCGTTCAAGCGCGGCGTTGTTCACCGGCCGCGCTCTTCCTGGCGCTGCCGGTTCACTCTTTTTTGGTTTGGTTACTCCCTGCGCACGCTGCAGCTGGCTGCGTGCGGCAAGCACCGAACTGGTGGCATCCGACAGCGGCACGTTTTGCGGCGGCGGCGGTGTCGGCTGCGCTGGCACCTGCTGCGGCGACATCACCGCCGTAGGGGCGACCGGCGCGAAAGACTGCCGCGGCGCTTCCGGCTCCGGCAATGGCATGCGCGGGTGGAACGCCAGCGCGCGCAGCAGCGTCATTTCAACGCCCATCCGTGGATCCGGCGCGAAAGGTAGCTCTTTGCGGCCAATCAGCAGCGTCTGATAGTACAGCTGCACGTCGGCAGGCGGCACGGTGCGGGCAAGTTCACGCATCCGCTGTTCAATGGCGGCCATATCCGCACCGATGGCGGACGGAGAAAGCTGCAGCATCGCCACGCGGTGCAGCAGGCTGAGCATCTCAACCAGCAGTCCTTCCCATTCGATACCGCGGGCAGCGGCCGCGTTCACCTGCGACATCACGCGTTCGCCGTTGGCGGCAATCATCGCCTCGATAAGCGACAGCGCCTGATCGTCATCCAGCGTGCCGAGCATGGTGCTGACCGCCTCGGTGGAGAGCTTGCCGTCACCGCTGGCAATCGCCTGGTCGGTCAGGCTGAGCGCATCACGCAGGCTGCCGTCCGCCGCGCGGGCCAGCAGCTGCAGGGCGCGCGGCTCGTGAACGATCTTCTCTTCATCAAGAATGTGCTCAAGCTGCGCGCGGATCTGCTCAACGTCCAGCGCCTTCAGATGGAACTGCAGGCAGCGCGACAAAATCGTGACCGGCAGCTTTTGCGGATCGGTGGTCGCCAGCAGGAACTTCACGTGCGCGGGCGGCTCTTCCAGCGTTTTCAGCAGGGCATTGAAACTGTGGCGCGACAGCATGTGCACTTCATCGATCAGGTAGACCTTGAAGCGGCCGCGTGCCGGGGCGTACTGCACGTTATCGAGTAGATCGCGGGTATCCTCCACTTTGGTACGCGAGGCGGCGTCAATCTCGATCAGATCGACAAAACGCCCCTGCTCGATCTCGCGGCAGTTATCACATACGCCGCACGGCGTGGCGGTGATCCCGGTTTCGCAGTTGAGACCTTTTGCCAGCAAACGGGCAATAGAGGTCTTACCGACGCCGCGGGTGCCGGAGAAAAGATAGGCGTGATGGATGCGACCTAGCGACAAGCCGTTCGCCAGGGCCGTCAGCACATGTTCCTGACCGACAACGTCAGCAAAGGTTTGTGGTCGCCATTTACGGGCTAACACCTGATAACTCATGGGCAGGCTCTGCAACGCTGGAAGGTGAATTTATGGAGGGGAATGCTATCACAACCTCACCCATTGAGCGAGGTTGTGAAAACCGGGATTAATGACCCGGGAAAGGCACCAGGCTGTAGCTGGTGATGCCCTGTTTTTCCAGGCGCTGTTCACCGCCGAGATCGAACAGGTTGATGATGAATGCCGCGTCGGTCACTTCACCACCCAGACGACGGATCAATTTCACGGTCGCTTCAATGGTACCGCCGGTTGCCAGCAGATCGTCCACCACCAGCACTTTGTCGCCAGGCTTGATCGCATCAACGTGGATCTCCAGCTGATCGGTGCCGTACTCCAGCTCATAGCTCTCAGCAATGGTTTCACGCGGCAGTTTGCGCGGCTTACGCACCGGCACAAAACCCACGCCCATTGCCAGCGCAACCGGTGCGCCAAACAGGAAGCCACGGGCTTCGGTACCTACTACTTTGGTGATCCCGGCGTTTTTATAACGCTCGACCAGCAGTTCAATGCTGAGCGCGTACGCTTTCGGGTCTTCCAGCAAGCTGGTGACATCACGGAAAAGAATGCCAGGCTTTGGATAGTCCTGGATGCTTTTGATGCTGTTTTTCAGATATTCAAGCTGCTGTGCAGTTGCGGTCATCGGTTTTGCCTAAATGAAACAGTGTTACTCACAGCGCGCAACGAGTCGGCCAAGGCAACAATTGTTTAACCTTTGACCAGGCGCACCTGTGCTCGAAAACGGTCGAATTTACTGGCTGCGCGTGATAATTGCAACAGCCATGATGAGGCTTCAGTGCTTTTGTTGCTTTTCATCAACCACGGGGATCCGCCACATGAAGAAAAGCAGGCAGGAGAGGATCGCCAGCAGCAGAATACGTACCCACATCATTTTCACCAGCCATAATGAAATAGCGAAGGTGATGAGGATCACCGCGATCGCGCGCGGCTTCGCGCCTGGCGGCATGGCCCGGTGTTTTTGCCAGTGCCGCAGATAGCCGCCAAACCACGAGCGATAGAGCAGCCAGTGGTGAAAACGCGGCGACGAGCGGGCGAAGCACCAGGCCGCCAGCAGGATAAACGGGGTGGTCGGCAGCAAGGGTAAAAACACACCCAGCGTGCCAAGCACTACCGCGAGCCAGCCAATGATGATTAAAATAGTACGCTTCATAATGCGAATCGTTATCAAACTGAACGGCTACTTTACCACTGGAGAGCGCCTTGAAAACAGCACTGCTTCTTGAGAGGCTGCAAAATCAGCTTATTGTTCTGCGGGAGCAGGCTACACCGCTGATGGGCCACGCCACGCTGAAACCGCGCTTTGACCGGCAGCTTTTTCGTACCCGCAGCACCGTCATTCAGGATTACCTGGCGGAAGCGCAGACCAACCTCGACGAGCTTCGCCATGCGGTTGAGAGTGAACAGCAGGAACAGGTGGCGTGGCTCGCAGAGCATCTCACAGAGCAGATCACCGCTCTGCATCGCGAAATCGCCGCCTGGCCGCTGCGCGCCTGGGACAGCGCCTCGCCGGGGCTCGGTAAATGGCAGCGCAAGCGGCTGGAGAACCAGGAGTTTGAGCGCCGGCTGTTTGAGATGAAGCGCGAGCGCGAGACGCGGCTAAACAACAGCGAGACGCTGGAAGAGCAGCAGCTATTGATGCGCGAGATTAGCGCGCTGGAAGGACGTATCGTCCGCTGCCGTCAGGCGCGGGACGAGATTGAGCGCGTCATTGAACGTTTGACCCGTTAACAGGAGCCACACCCATGTCACTGGAAAATGCACCCGATGAGGTCAAGCTGGCCGTCGATTTGATTATGCTTCTCGAGAATCATGAGATCCCCGCCGAGACGGTGCTTAAGGCGCTGGAGATTGTGCGGCGGGATTTTGAAGGAAAATTACCCTCACCCCAACCCTCACCCTGAGGGAGAGGGGGAAAATCGTTCCCTCGCCCCTGAGGGCTGAGAGAAAATAGATTAAGCAGGCGTAGGATCGTCACCCTTAATGTCGCGCTTCACTTCCGTATGCTCATCACCTTTCTCGTTGCGCAGGTGAACCTCGAGCTGGTTGAAGGCGATATTAATATCGTTTTCACGGCACAGACGATCGATAGAACGGTTGAGTTCATCCACCGTGTAGCTGCGGTCACGCAGCTCGCGCACGTATAAACGCAGCTCGTGATCCAGCGTGCTCGGCCCAAAGGTGGTGAAGAAGACCGCCGGAGCCGGATCGTGCATCACTTTCGGGTGTTCTGACGCCGCCTTGAGCAGCACCTCTTTCACCTTCTCCAGATCCGATCCATAGGCTACGCCCAGGCGGATCACCACGCGCGTCACCGTATCGGAAAGCGACCAGTTGATCAGGCGCTCGGTCACGAACGCTTTGTTCGGGATGATCACCTCTTTGCGATCGAAGTCGGTGATGGTGGTGGCACGAATACGGATCTTGCTGACCGTACCGGAGAAGGTGCCGATGGTAACGGTATCGCCGATTCGTACCGGACGTTCGAACAGGATGATCAGGCCGGACACGAAGTTACCGAAGATCTCCTGCAGGCCAAAACCAAGACCGACCGAGAGGGCGGCCGCCAGCCACTGCAGTTTATCCCACGAGACGCCAAGCGAGCCAAAGACCGTCATCGCCCCGACAATAATGATCACGTAGTTGAGGATCGTGGTAATGGCGTAGGACGCCCCCTGGCGGAGATTCAGACGTGACAGGAGCAGCACTTCAAGCAGGCCTGGCAGGTTGCGAATCAGCGCCCAGGCCACCACCGACGACACCAGCGCAAACAGCAGGCTGCCCATGGTCACGCTTTTCATGACCGCCGCGCCCGCTTCGGTACCGTTGTATTGCCAGAGGGTAATACTGTCGAGATAGGCGAAAACGGTAATAAGATCGGACCAGATAGCCCAGAACATCACCGCAAACAGGGCGATCATCACCAGCATGGTGATGCGCAGCGTCTGCTGGTTAACCTGCTCCAGGGCAATGGTCGGCTCTTCCTGAGGCTCCGCGCCTTCGGCCCCCTCTTTCACCTGATGCTGACGACGCGCGATAGCACGGCGATAGGCGATGCGGCGGGCCGCCACGCTCAGGCCGCGCAGCACGGTCTGATAGAGCAGGTTCCAGACGATCACCAGATAGACCGTTTCAATCCAGCGCCCGGACAGGCGCAGCGTGGTATAGAAGTAGCCCGTTGCCGTCAGCACCATTAGCGCCAGCGGAATGATCGCCAGCACCGTCACGGTGGCCAGGCGAATATTGTGGGACTCTTTATCACGCCAGCTGTCGCGGCACATCGGCCACATCAGGATCGCAATCAGCAGCAGGTTCAGCAGGATAACCAGCTGGCCCAGCACGTCATCCATCAGGTGCAGCGGAGAAAGCTCAGAGACAACCGACCAGAAGTGCAGCGGCAGGAGCGCCAGGCTGATGCGCACAATCTGACGACGCCAGTGGCTGGTCAGCTGCGCAGGCATGTTGAAATGACGCACCGCCACGCCGTCTTTTTCCAGCACCTTCCAGCACACGCCAAACACCAGCCAGAACAGCGCCAGTTTTTTACTGAACGCCCACAGCAGATCGCTGACGTTGAGCTGCATGGTGAGCAGAATCAGGCCCACCGCCAGAATAATCAGACACACCGGCAGGGCGCGGATGAGATCGATGAGAATCGCTTTTGGCGTATGGAGCTGGCTATCGTTGCGCAGCTGACCCACTTCGGAGGCCAGCTTCGCCTGGTATTTTTTCAGCCAGCCCAGACGCCAGCGGATCAGGCCGGCAATCAGCAGCAGCGGTAATCCCGCCAGCAAGGCAATCGTCACCGCAGGCCAGGCTTTCTCCCAGTTTACGGTGATCTTCATGCTCTTAATCTGCGTTTTCAGCGTCTCCGGGAAGGATTTGACCCAGTCCCAGTCCATCGGCTTGTTGCTGTTCACCCAGAAAATCTGCTGGGTCAGGATCTCCTGCAGACTTTTCGAGACGCTCACCAGCTGCTGCTGGTTGATTTGCAGGTTAATGGCCATCATCAGCTGGTTGCCCAGCTGTTTGTTGAGCTGGTCCAGCAGCTCGCGACGCATATCGACGACCTGGAGCAGCGCGTCGTGCACTTCCGGGTTCACGTCGCTGGAATGCCCCTCTTCAATTTTGGCGACAAAGGCATCGCTCTGGAAAAGGGCATCGCGCTGCTGGTTGACGTCAAACTGTTCCAGACGTAAATCCGCAATGCGGTTGGTCATGTCTTCCAGCTCATCGGCGGACGGGAGCGTCTGCTGCTGCTGGTAGAGAATACGCGACAGCAGGAGGCTGCCCTTCAGGACCGCTATCTGCTCTTTGATGTTGCGCTCAGCCTGCAGCGCGCGATCCAGCCAGTTCTTCACTTTGATATTTTGCTGAACCAGCGAGTTGCCGTTTTCCGTCGCCAGTATCAGGCGCTGGCTAAGCTGGTGGTTGGCCTCGAGCTCCTGTTTCACCAGCGGATTCGCCTGAATGCGGGCGGTTTCGTCAGGCGATACGGCCTCCTGGGCGGTTTTTTCCGTCAGGGTCAGGCGTTTGCTGTTTACCGCCTCCTGCAACAGCTGAAGCTGGTGTTCCAGGCGGTTAATATTCGCGGTGACGTAATCACGCTGTTTCTGAAGCGTGTCCTGCAGCACCGTATTCCCTTCCAGGCTTTTACGCTGCTGTTCAATCTGTGCATTGAGCAAGGTCTGCTGAACCAGCAGCAGGGTTTGCTGCGTCGGGCGCAGCGTGCCTTCGCCTACCGTCGTGCCGTTCAGACGGTTGCGGATCTGCTGCAGCTGCTGAGACGCGGCGTACATCGCGTTTTGCACGCGCTCGGGCTGGGTCTGCAGCGAGACAAGCTGGCTGTTATAGGTGGCGAGATCCGACTGCGCGGTTTGCAGGTCGTCGAGCAGTTGCGCGACTCGGGACTCCAGCTGGCGTAAAGAGAGCGTCGAGAGCGTCTTGCGCGTCTCGTCGTCGTTATCCACATCGCTGAGGGCATTCAGCGCGTCGGTGGCCTTACGCATGTTTTCAGGCGCCTGCGCCACCTTCTGGCGAAGCTGGACGGTTTCCGCTTTGATGCGTTCAATTTTATCCAGCGTTTCCAGCGTTTCAGTCAGATCCTGCTGGACGAGTTTATCCTGAGGGGAGAGATCTTTTTGTTTATTCAGCGTGTCGAGCTGCGACTGAACATCGCTGCGCGAGGGAATATCGTTGCTGTTATCGGCGCGGGCCCAGGTCAGCGGCGCCGTGGCGAAGAAAAACAGCATCGCAAAGAGCAATGCAAAAACAGGATGTTGCGAGCGATTGATGGGCAGCATAGTTGTGAATGATGTCAGAAGATGACCGAAAATAGTCCGGCGTGAAGAATATCACGCTCGCTGAAAGCAGAATAGCGCGAACGTTATCCTCTGAGATAAATCCTGGAAAGGGATCAGGCCGTTAGCGAAGGCGCGTCGCTGCGCAGCGTGGGGCAGAGCTGTAGCATTTCCAGTAAAATCGCCACGTAGCTGCGGGCTTCCTCTTTGAGGTCAAAGGATTGCGGCGAGAAAAGCCAGTTTTCCATCAGACCTGAAATGTAGCTGCGCATCAGGATTGCCGCCCGTCGGGTCAAGAGATTGGCCGGTAAGAGTTTTGCCTGCATACACAGGTTCAGGTTCTGTTCAATACGATCATAGCTCTCCAGGCTAAGGCTGCGTTGCGCCTGCTGCACCACCGCCATCTCGCCCACGAACTCGCATTTATGAAAAATAATCTCCATCATTAATCTGCGACGTTCTTCAACTACCGTTGCTTCAAGGATATATACTAATATTTCTCTCAATACTGAGAGTGGATCGTCAGGGAATTTTGCCCGATACTCACTCTCGAGATCGCTAATGCTGGACTCTGAAAGCTCCCAGATTTCACTGAACAGATCTGACTTATCTTTAAAATGCCAGTAAATCGCTCCTCGCGTCACACCGGCAGCCTGAGCAATCTGCGCCAGCGAGGTGGATGAAACACCCTGCTGCGAGAACAAACGTATTGCCACATCCAGAATGTGTTGTCGGGTTTCCAGCGCTTGTTGTTTAGTTTTTCGTGCCATAGGTGGGTGAATTTACAGGAGTCAGATTTACATACATTTGTGAATGTATGTACCATAGCATGACGATAATATAAACGCAGCAATGGGTTTTTAGACTCAGGACCCTTGATCAATTTGAAATCGGACACTCGAGGTTTACATATGAACAAAAACAGAGGGTTAACGCCTCTGGCGGTCGTTCTGATGCTCTCAGGCAGCTTAGCGCTAACAGGATGTGACGACAAACCAGCTCAACAAGGAGCTCAGCAGGCGCCAGAAGTAGGCGTCGTGACGCTCAAATCTGAACCTCTACAAATCACCACCGAATTACCAGGCCGTACCAATGCTTACCGCATTGCGGAAGTGCGTCCTCAGGTCAGCGGCATTATCCTGAAGCGTAACTTCACCGAAGGTGGTGATGTGAAAGCCGGTGAGTCTCTGTATCAGATTGATCCAGCAACCTATCAGGCCTCTTATGAAAGTGCGAAAGGCGACCTGGCGAAAGCACAAGCCGCGGCCAAAATTGCTCAGCTGACGTTGAACCGCTACCAAAAGCTGCTCGGCACCAAGTACATCAGCCAACAGGATTACGATACCGCTCTGGCCGATGCACAGCAGGCTAACGCGGCCGTGGTGGCAGCCAAAGCGGCCGTCGAAACCGCGCGCATTAACCTGGCCTATACCAAAGTGACCTCTCCTATCAGCGGTCGTATTGGTAAATCTTCCGTCACGGAAGGAGCGCTGGTGCAGAACGGTCAGACCAATGCGCTGGCAACCGTGCAGCAGCTTGATCCGATCTACGTTGACGTGACGCAGTCCAGCAACGATTTCCTGCGCCTGAAACAGGAGCTGGCTAACGGCACCCTGAAACAGGAAAACGGCAAAGCCAAAGTGGAGCTGATTACCAATGACGGTATCAAGTTCCCGCAGGAAGGAACCCTGGAATTCTCTGACGTGACGGTCGACCAGACTACCGGTTCCATCACCTTACGTGCGATTTTCCCGAACCCTGACAAAAATCTGCTGCCAGGTATGTTCGTTCGCGCGCGTCTGGAAGAAGGAACGAATCCAACCGCACTTCTGGTTCCACAGCAGGGAGTGACCCGTACGCCACGCGGCGATGCGAGCGCGCTGGTTGTTGGGGCTGATGACAAAGTCGAAACGCGCAATATCACCGCCACCCAGGCGATTGGCGATAAATGGCTGGTGACGGAAGGTCTGAAAGATGGCGATCGCGTGATTGTTACTGGTTTGCAAAAAGTTCGTCCTGGCGCGCAGGTTAAAGCACAGGAAGTGAAATCTGACGATAAACAACAAGCTTCGGCCGCTGGCCAGTCAGAACAAACCAAGTCTTAACTTAAACAGGAGCCGTTAAGACATGCCTAATTTCTTTATCGATCGCCCCATATTTGCGTGGGTGATCGCCATAATCATCATGCTGGCCGGGGGACTTGCGATCCTGAAGCTGCCTGTCGCGCAATATCCAACGATTGCGCCACCGGCGGTGACAATTTCCGCAACCTACCCGGGGGCTGATGCGAAAACGGTGCAGGACACCGTCACCCAGGTTATCGAACAGAACATGAACGGTATCGATAACCTGATGTACATGTCCTCAAACAGTGACTCCACCGGTACGGTGCAGATCACCCTGACCTTCCAGTCAGGTACGGATGCTGACATTGCGCAGGTTCAGGTGCAGAACAAACTGCAGCTGGCAATGCCTTTGCTGCCGCAGGAAGTACAACAGCAGGGTGTGAGCGTCGAGAAATCGTCCAGTAGCTTCCTGATGGTTGTCGGCGTTATCAACACCAACGGCACCATGACGCAGGAGGATATTTCCGACTACGTGGGCGCCAACATGAAGGACGCCATCAGCCGTACTTCCGGTGTGGGTGACGTGCAGCTGTTCGGTTCCCAGTACGCGATGCGTATCTGGATGGATCCGAACAAGCTGAACAACTTCCAGCTGACGCCGGTTGACGTGATCAGCGCGATTAAAGCGCAGAACGCCCAGGTAGCGGCCGGTCAGTTAGGCGGTACGCCGCCGGTGAAAGGCCAGCAGCTTAACGCCTCGATCATCGCGCAGACCCGTCTGACCTCTGCCGATGAATTCAGCAAAATTCTGCTGAAGGTGAATCAGGACGGTTCGCAGGTTCGCCTGCGCGACGTGGCGAAAGTTGAGCTGGGCGGTGAGAACTACGACATCATCGCGAAGTTTAACGGTAAACCGGCTTCCGGTCTGGGTATCAAACTGGCGACCGGCGCTAACGCCCTGGACACCGCCACGGCGATCCGCGCAGAGCTGAAGAAGATGGAACCGTTCTTCCCGTCAGGTCTGAAAATCGTTTATCCGTACGACACCACGCCGTTCGTCAAAATCTCGATTCATGAAGTGGTTAAGACGCTGGTTGAGGCGATCATCCTGGTATTCCTGGTGATGTACCTGTTCCTGCAAAACTTCCGCGCGACGCTTATCCCAACGATTGCCGTGCCGGTGGTATTGCTCGGGACCTTTGCGATCCTGTCGATATTCGGCTACTCGATAAACACCCTGACGATGTTCGGGATGGTGCTCGCCATCGGCCTGCTGGTGGATGACGCCATCGTCGTGGTCGAGAACGTCGAACGCGTGATGGCGGAAGAAGGTTTGCCGCCGAAGGAAGCGACCCGTAAATCAATGGGCCAGATCCAGGGCGCGCTGGTCGGTATCGCGATGGTGCTGTCTGCGGTATTTATCCCGATGGCCTTCTTCGGAGGCTCTACCGGTGCGATTTACCGCCAGTTCTCCATTACCATCGTTTCCGCGATGGCGCTGTCGGTACTGGTCGCGTTGATCCTGACCCCTGCCCTGTGTGCCACCATGCTGAAGCCAATTCAGAAAGGCGGTCACGGCGAGCACAAAGGGTTCTTCGGCTGGTTTAACCGCATGTTCGATAAGAGCACGCATCACTACACCGACAGCGTGGGCAACATCCTGCGCAGCACCGGTCGTTACCTGCTGCTCTATATCATCATCGTGGTGGGCATGGCCTTCCTGTTCGTTCGTCTGCCAAGCTCGTTCCTGCCAGATGAAGACCAGGGCGTGTTCCTGACGATGGCACAGCTTCCGGCGGGTGCCTCGCAAGAGCGTACCCAGAAAGTGCTGGATGAAGTGACGGACTACTATCTCACCAAAGAGAAAGACAACGTTGAGTCCGTGTTTGCGGTTAACGGCTTTGGCTTTGCGGGTCGTGGTCAGAACACCGGTATTGCCTTCGTTTCTCTGAAAGACTGGTCTGAACGTCCAGGCGAAAAGAACAAGGTTGAAGCCATCACCGGCCGTGCAATGGGCACCTTCTCGCAGATTAAAGATGCGATGGTCTTCGCCTTTAACCTGCCAGCGATTGTTGAACTGGGTACCGCGACCGGCTTCGACTTCCAGCTGATTGACCAGGGCGGTCTGGGTCACGAGAAACTGACGCAGGCGCGTAACCAGCTGTTTGGTGAAGTCGCTAAACACCCTGACCTGCTGGTCGGCGTGCGTCCAAACGGCCTGGAAGATACGCCGCAGTACAAGATCGATATCGACCAGGAGAAAGCCCAGGCGCTGGGCGTATCCATCAGTGACATCAACACCACGCTGGGCGCAGCCTGGGGCGGTAGCTACGTTAACGACTTCATCGACCGCGGTCGTGTGAAGAAAGTGTACGTGATGTCAGAGGCGCAGTACCGTATGTTGCCTAACGATATCAACAGCTGGTTCGTGCGCGGCAGCAATGGTCAGATGGTACCGTTCTCGGCGTTCTCAACCTCACGCTGGGAATACGGTTCTCCGCGTCTGGAACGCTATAACGGTCTGCCATCGATGGAGATCCTGGGTCAGGCTGCTCCGGGCCGAAGCACCGGTGAAGCCATGAACCTGATGGAAGAACTGGCAAGCAAACTGCCTGCGGGTATCGGCTATGACTGGACCGGTATGTCCTATCAGGAACGTCTGTCCGGTAACCAGGCCCCTGCCCTGTACGCCATTTCACTGATTGTGGTCTTCCTGTGTCTGGCGGCACTGTACGAGAGCTGGTCGATTCCGTTCTCCGTTATGCTGGTGGTTCCACTCGGGGTTATCGGTGCGCTGCTTGCGGCAACGTTCCGTGGACTGACCAACGACGTTTACTTCCAGGTAGGCCTGCTGACAACCATTGGCTTGTCGGCGAAGAACGCGATACTTATCGTTGAATTCGCCAAAGATCTGATGGAGAAAGAAGGCAAAGGCCTTATTGAGGCGACGCTTGAAGCGGTTCGTATGCGTCTGCGCCCAATCCTGATGACGTCGCTGGCGTTTATCCTCGGCGTACTGCCGCTGGTTATCAGCTCCGGTGCGGGCTCCGGCGCGCAGAACGCAGTAGGTACAGGCGTGATGGGCGGTATGGTTACCGCGACCGTACTGGCTATCTTCTTCGTACCGGTGTTCTTCGTGGTGGTTCGCCGCCGCTTTAGCCGCAAGAATGAAGATGTTGAACACAGTCATTCGGTAGAACCTCACTGATACCGGTTCCACATGATAAAAAGGCCGCATTAGCGGCCTTTTTCATTTTCAGAAAAAATCATAAATTACGCTTATTGTGGCTCTATTTATTTTCTGCCATCTTAAATAGACATATCATAATTAACTGATACCTTAATCGGTGAATTCAGGATTTTTTTAATTTCATTTCCCCGCTTAAGCTATTAGGAATATTCCTAATAAGAAGTTCTTACAAAGATAAGTCTGAATCTGAACTTTTCTCATCATTTTTGCTAAGCCGATGAAACGTAAGGAAGCGATAAAACCCCGTCGTTAATTTGGATAAAAACGTTGAGTCCAGGGTGACCATTTGCGTGCACGCTCCCAGCCTACGGTTTTTATTTGTAATTTTTCGTAATAGCGCGGTGAAATCCAGGAAGGAGTGGCTTATAGTTAGGTTATCAGGAACACAGCACTCATGTAGCTAAGTCAGTTGTATCCATCCCGACAATGATGTTCGGTGAGTAAGAAATCACTCAGAAGGGGATGCGCTATGGACGAGTACTCGCCAAAAAGGCATGATATCGCGCAGTTGAAATTTCTCTGCGAATCCTTGTACCATGACTGCCTTGCCAATCTTGATGAAAGTAATCATGGCTGGGTAAACGACCCAACATCTGCCATCAATTTACAGTTGAATGAGCTGATAGAGCATATCGCAACCTTCGCACTTAATTATAAAATTAAGTACAATGAAGATAATAAGCTCATTGAGCAAATTGATGAATACCTGGACGACACCTTTATGTTGTTCAGCAGTTACGGCATTAACGCTCAGGATTTGCAAAAATGGCGTAAATCGGGAAATCGGCTATTCCGCTGTTTCGTCAACGTGAGCAGAGCTAACCCGGTGAGTCTTTCCTGTTAAAATTATTACAATTACTAAGGTGAATTTATGTCTGATAAACCACTCACAAAAATCGATTATTTGATGCGCTTACGACGTTGTCAGTCAATTGACACGCTTGAGCGCGTCATTGAAAAGAATAAATACGAGCTTTCTGATAATGAACTGGCGGTATTTTATTCAGCCGCTGACCATCGTCTTGCTGAACTGACAATGAATAAGCTGTATGACAAAATCCCTACTTCTGTGTGGAAATTTGTCCGTTAATCTTTGAAGGGTGTCTGTAGAGTTCTACGCCTCGTTCTGAGTATTTACCTGTCCCGTTATGCTCCCTGTGCCCAGGCCAGGTCTCCGTGTAAAACGTGTTCATCAGCAGCAATGTTGTGACGTCAGTCACATCGGCTTTTCGGGAACGTTCCCCTTCTGGCCTGTTCCGATTACCCTTCGGTAATAACATCCAGAGAGGTTTCCAATGAGCTTAGAAAAACAGAAAATGATTGCCGGTGAACATTACCGCCCCGGCGATGAGACGTTACGGGCTGACCGACTGCGGGCCCGCCATCTGGTTTACCGCTATAACCACACCGCGCCTGATGAAAAAACAGAACGCCAGAACATTCTGGCGGAACTTCTGGGACAAAGCGCAGGTGCTTATATTGAGCCGAGCTTCCGCTGCGACTATGGATATAACATTTATCTGGGCAAAAACTTTTACGCTAACTTCGACTGCGTGATGCTGGATGTCTGCCCTGTGCATATTGGCGATAACTGCATGCTCGCGCCGGGTGTTCATATTTATACGGCTACCCATCCCCTGGACGCGGAAGAACGAAACAGCGGCGTGGAGTTTGGAAAACCCGTCAGGATTGGCAATAACGTCTGGATTGGCGGCCGGGCTGTCATTAACCCTGGCGTCACCATTGGTGATAATGTGGTGGTGGCCTCCGGCGCCGTCGTGACGAAAGACGTCCCGGCTAACGTCGTCGTTGGCGGCAATCCGGCAAAAATCATCAAAACGCTGTAAGGTTGCGGGGAGTCAACTGTTATAGTCTTTTAGCGCCAGACTGTTACTTTTTTCAGCCTGATGGCTCCCCTAAAATTGGCAGACCCCCTGTATTGTCAACTCTTATGAAGGCAAAAAATGACCGAGATACAGCGCCTGCTTACCGCCACCATCGACGATCTTAACCTCCGCGAAAAGCGCGACAATCGCCCGCGCTTTAGCATTAGCTTTATTCGCAAACATCCTGGACTGTTTGTCGCCATGTATGCCGCCTGGCTGGCGACGCTGATTGTGATGCTGAAGTCCGAAACGCTGGTGGACTCCGTCTGGCTGCTGGTTGTACTGTTTGTCGTCTTTAACGCCTTTTTCTTTTTCGACGTGAATCCGCGCTACCGTTACGAAGATATCGACGTGCTCGATTTCCGGGTCTGCTATAACGGCGAATGGTACAACACGCGTTACGTGCCAGAGGAGCTGATCGAAAACATCATGCATTCACCGGCGGTAGAAGCCGGGCAAAAAGAGAAGCTGCAGAAAATGGTCTCCACCAAAGGTCAGCTCTCTTTCTATGATGTCTTTACCCTTTCCCGCCCTGCTGCTGCGTAATTAACGCCTGCAGACGTCGGATCCCCGGCGCAAACTGAGAAGCAGAGGTATTGCCGTAACCTAAAACCAGACCGGTTTGCCCCTGCTTCGCCTCCAGGTAGTACCCGCTCAGCGCAGCGGGTGCCAGCTGAAACGCCCTCGCCTGCTCCACCAGCTTCTGGTCGTCAATACCGTCTATCGCCAGCGTCAGATGCATTCCCCCTTCGCCTGCCAGAATGCGATGCGGAGAATGAAGCTCTGCGCTCAGCACCTCCCGCAGCTGGCGGTAGCGTTTACGGTAGAGCCGACGCATGGCGGCAAGGTGACGGGCGTAATGACCTTCTTCAATAAATAGCGCCAGGGTACGCTGCTCCGCACGATGTCCCCCGCGCAACAGCGAGCCGATGGCCGGACGAGCCGCTTTCGCCAGCGCTGGCGGTAGCACCATGAACCCCATTCTGAGCGAAGGAAACAGCGTTTTACTGAACGTCCCCAGATACACAACGGGCGCATTGTTGACCATTCCCAGCATCGCCGGTACGGGCTCACCGGCATAGCGGAACTCGCTGTCGTAATCGTCTTCAATGATCCACGCGTTGTGCTGCCGGGCCAGCTCCAGCAGCGCCAGCCGCCGCCGCGCGCTGAGCACGCTCCCGTAAGGGAACTGATGCGAAGGTGAGGTAAAAATCATTGAGGGCGCAGGCGCATCCAGCCCTTCCCAGCACATTCCCTCGTCATCTACCGGTATTCCCGTCATTGCCAGGCCAGTTTTAACAAACGCACTCTTTGCCCCGCTATAGCCGGGGTTTTCTACCCAGGAGACATCGCCAGGCTCGCTTAACAGCATCGTGCAGAGGTTGACGCCTTCAAGCGCCCCTTCGGTTATCGCAATCTGGCTGGAGTCGCAGTCGATACCGCGGGACAGGGCGAGATGCCGGGCAATCGCGGCGCGCAGCGACGGCTCGCCGGCCGGGTCGCCATAGCCTAACAGGGCGCTTCCCTCCTCGCGCAGGACACGATCGTACAATCGCCGCCACAGCGGCAAGGGGAAATAGTTAATGGCTGGCGTTCCCGGCGTAAACGCCATCACCGGGGTGTCGCGCGGCACGGGCGCGGGCAGCAGGGCGACCCGTTTTGTCAGCCTGATGTCAGGATCCGGCAATGCCCGGGCAATCGTACGATGAGCGAATTGCCCCACCCGCGTTCCCTGACGGTTACGCAGTAAATAACCTTCGAGCGTGAGCTGGTCCAGCGCGGCATTGACGGTGTTTCGGGAAACCGAGATCTGCTGCGCCAGCGTTCGCGAACCGGGCAGCTGGCTGCCGGACCGAAGCCTTCCGCTCAGTATGGCCTCCCGCAAAGCGAGATAGAGCGCGCGCTGAAGCGTCTCTTGCCCACGCTTTTTCAGCGCAGCATGGAGCAAAGTGTAAAGCTCATCACCCGGTATATTCATCTTCCCTCCTTGTGGTACCAGAAAAACATAGCCTGGTGGTTCTTTTTAAGGAACCAGCAATTCACTAATCTGGAGATCTTTTCAACGTCATGGAAATAAAGATGAATACATTCAACGAGTTTGGACAGCCTGTAGGCGAAGCCCTTATCGACTGGCAGCCTCGTCAGCACCCGTCCCGGGTGGTCCTTCAGGGTCACTATTGTCGGCTTGAGCCGCTGCGCGTGGAGCATGCCCACGCGTTGTTCTCCGCCTATTCCCTGGCCGAAGATACCCGCAGCTGGACGTGGCTGCTGCGTGAACCCGATGCCACCGCAGAGGAGTTTGCCGACTGGGTGGCGAGCGTAAGTGAGTTATCCGATCCCATCCACTTTACCGTTATGGATAACCGGACCCAGTCTCCTGTCGGGACGCTGTCCCTGATGCGGATCGATCCTAAAAACGGGGTCGTGGAAGTGGGTCACGTTCACTTCTCTCCTCTGTTAAGCCGCACGCCAGGGTCGACAGAAGCGCAGTATCTGCTGATGCGGTACGTGTTCGATACCCTGGGGTACCGGCGTTATGAATGGAAGTGCAATAGCCTGAACGAGCCTTCCCGCAAAGCGGCGCTGCGTCTGGGCTTTCAGTTTGAAGGGCGCTTTCGTCAGGCGCTGGTCATAAAAGGCCGTAACCGGGATACCGACTGGTTTTCGATTCTCGACAAAGAGTGGCCTGCGCTGGCGAGCGCCTTTGAAAGCTGGCTTGCCACCGACAATTTTACCGCCGATGGCAAACAGAAAAGATCCTTGGAAAGCTGGCGAGAAACGCGCGTTTAGCGTCTTTTTTTACGTCCCTGAACCGCCTTAAAGCGCGGATTAGATTTGCAAATTACGTATAAGCGTCCCTTGCGTTTGACTATCTGGCAATCCGGGTGACGCTGCTTTGCACTGCGTAATGAGTTAAGTACCTGCATGGTTAGCTCCGCTTCGCATTGAGAAAACCGCCAAAACGCTTGCGGAAGCGCGCTGCGCTGCCGTCCGTGGAGAACGTTTTCTGCTTACCGGTATAAAACGGGTGCGATTTTGAAGAAACCTCGATGGTGATGTACGGATACGTTTCACCGTCGAGTTCAATTTCGCGGTCGGTTTTAATGGTTGAGCCGACTTTGAAGTACTCATTAGCGCTGGTGTCGTGGAATACCACGGTGCGATAGGCTGGGTGGATATCGGGTTTCATCGTAAATCCTTTATGTTTTGTTATAACATAACAAAATAATATCCAGGCGAGGTTGAAAAAACAACCCCTCTCTTCTGACGATAATTTCTCGTATGCCTGAGATAAAATGAAAACCATGCCAACCTCGTGCTATAACTATATCATTTCGCGGTAAAATCTTTCTCTTCAGGCAGGGAACTCAATGCCCAGGAACGGGTATACGAGGAAGGACACGACAGCATGAAAACCCGACATCTGGTCAGTCTGGTGACTGGCGTACTTATCTTTTCTGTGCTGGTCCCCATTTGCCTGAGCATCTGGCTGGCCCACCGCCAGGCGGAAGATAAATTTGCGGATGCGCTGGATAACTATGCCTCCCGCGTGCTGGTACGCACCGACAGGGTTGTGGATCAGGCAAAAGAAGCGCTCGATCACCTGCAGGCTTTTGAGGGAGTGCCGTGTAGCCCCTTGCAATTGCGGGAAATGCGCCGGGTCGCTTTCTCGTGGCGATATGTCCAGGAAGTGATTTATATCGACAACCTTCGACCGCTCTGCTCCTCCCTGGAGCAAACCAGCCATGCGTCCCCTTTTCCCCCTCCAATGCGCATTACCGAAGATGGTTACAGCGCGTGGCTGACCACGCAAAACGATCTTGGGTTTAACCGCTACATGACGGTGCTGGGAAAAGGCCACTACCTTGTCATGATCGATCCTGCCTCGCTGGTGGACGTGATCCCTTTCGGCGAGATAGCGATTGATGCCGCCCTGGTAGGAAGCGCAACGCACCGCATATTCGCCAGCAGCAGCAAGCTCGACTCTCACATCCGCGACATGGTTCAGGAGCGGGGTGTGAAAAGCGTGCAGTACAACGGTTCAATGTACGTCATGAAGTCTGTACCTGAGCTTGGGTTTACCGTTGTCGCATGGGCAACGCTCAAACCGCTGGCTGAAACCTGGCACCGGCAGCTTCTTTTCTGGTTACCGTTCGGCATGTTGATAAGCCTGCTCGCCGCACTGTTTGTCCTGCGGATCCTGCGGCGTATCCAGTCGCCGCGCAATCGCCTGCTTGACGCAATTAACAGCCGGGATTTTGTGGTCCACTATCAGCCCATCGTGGCGCTCTGTAGCGGAAAAATTGTGGGCGCTGAGGCGCTAACGCGCTGGCCGCAGCCGGACGGAAGCTGCCTCTCGCCGGATATTTTTGTCCCCCTTGCCGAGCAAACGGGGCTCATCTCGAAGCTGACACAGTTAGTCATCGAAAAGGTGTTTGAAGATATGGGCCACTGGCTGCAACGCTATCCGGATCAGCATATCTCCATTAACCTCGCCCCTGCCGATTTAACCTCCGGCATCCTGCCGCCTCTGCTGAGCCAGCTCCTGAACAAGTGGCAAATCCACCCCCGGCAAATCGCCCTTGAGCTCACCGAGCGCGGCTTTGCCGATCCCAAAATTAGCGCACCGGCTATCGCCGCATTTCGTCGTTCGGGCCACCCTGTCTATATTGATGATTTTGGCACGGGCTATTCCAGCCTGAGCTATCTGCAGGATCTGGACGTCGATACGCTAAAAATTGATAAATCGTTCGTGGATGCGCTGGAGTATAAAAATGTGACGCCGCACATCATTGAAATAGCGAAGTCGCTGAAGCTGGCGATGGTAGCGGAGGGCGTCGAAACCGCAGGGCAACTCGCCTGGCTACACCGCCACGGCGTGCAGTACGGGCAGGGGTGGTACTACAGCAAAGCGCTGCCAAAGACGGAATTTATTCTTTGGGCAGAAAATAACCTCGGCATGCATTCTACTTAAGATAGGATTTCATCACCCGCAACACCACGCCAAGATCGGCTTCACGCTGCGCTTCTTCAGGCTCTTTCACCACATGATCGGTTAAATGCCCTTCGATCACCTGCATCATCATGCCATTGACCGCCCCGCGGATCGCCGCCAGCTGCTGTAACACCTCGGCGCATTCGTGATCGCTGTTGAGCATTTTTTCCAGCGCGGTGCTCTGCCCCTGAATTTTCTTCAGGCGAGTCAGTAGCATCTTCTTGTCTCGAACGGTATGTGACATCTCTGTACCCCTTATTTTTTGGCTTTTAAAGCATACCACGCGCTACTCCCCCTGAGTATTTTTCTACTGGGGGGTAGTATTACGCTACTGGGGGGGAGTAGTATCTCCGCACGCTTTCCACTCCGGAATTTCCCATGACCGATTTTGCTTCACTCCTTCAGCAGGGCAACGCCTGGCTGTTTGTTCCCAGCGCTATCCTGCTCGGTGCGCTACATGGCCTGGAACCGGGCCATTCAAAAACAATGATGGCCGCCTTTATTGTTGCCATCCGCGGCACGCTGAAACAGGCGGTGCTGCTCGGCCTGGCGGCCACGCTCTCCCATACGGCGGTGGTCTGGCTCGTTGCGATGGCGGGATTATGGTTTGGTCGGGGCTGGGATGCACACACGTCCGAACCCTGGTTCCAGCTGATTTCCGGGGTGCTGATCGTTGCGATCGCCCTGTGGATGGCGTGGCGAACCTGGAAAGAGAGCCAGCCGCACGATCATCATCATCACGACCATGATCACCACCACAATGACCATGACCACCATCATGATCATCACCACCACCACCACGAACACTCGCTGGTTGAAGAAGAGTGGCAGGACGCCCACCAGCGCGCTCACGCGCAGGATATTAACCGGCGCTTCAGCGGTCAAAACGTCACCACCGGCCAGATCGTGATGTTTGGCCTGACCGGCGGGCTTATCCCCTGCCCGGCGTCCATCACCGTACTGCTGATCTGCCTGCAGCTGAAGCATTTCGCCCTCGGCGCGACGCTGGTGTTCAGCTTCAGCATTGGTCTGGCGTTAACGCTGGTCGCTTCCGGCGCGATTGCCGCCTTAAGCCTCAAGCACGCGACCAAACGCTGGCCCGGGTTTAGCGAATTCTCCCGTAAAGCGCCGTGGATCTCCGCTGCGCTGATTACCGTAGTAGGGATTTACATGAGCCTGCATGGCCTGAGCGGCATTCTGGCGTAAGACTGCGGCCACGCTCTGTGGCCGCATCTTCATGGTCAGTTAAGGGTTCTGCTGCCAGCTGAAGGTATAGCGAAGCTGGCGTGTCTGCAGGAGGAATTCCGGCGAGACGCTGGGGCTCCAGGAGTCGTCGCCGCCCACGCCCATATGGAACGCATCGAGATTGAGCCAGCATCCCGGCTCTTCGCGCAGCAGATGATGATGGGTTGTCTCACGCAGCTGCTGCTGGCCGTAGCGACTCACCGAGAAGTGGAACCGGCCGTTCAGATGATGCGTGCCCACTACAAGCTCCCGGGTATCGCAGCGCAAACCATTTTCCGTCGGGAAGATATACGGCGTGTGCATGGCCTCGAGAGGTAATGTCCAGCGACCCTGCTGCGCCGCCAGCTTTCTGTCCGGGTAGTTTTCATGCGGCCCCAGCCCCAGCCAGTGAACGTTTTCCGGCGTTTCGGCAAGATGAACGCTCAGGCCAACGCGCGCGGGTTCAGGGATATCAGATGCAACATCAATCCGAATATCGCCATGCAGAACGCCCCGATCGTCCACCCGCCAGACTTTACGGCTCATGAACAAGGCTTTGCCGCGATACTCAAGCACGTGCTGGGTTGTGACCACCACGTCGCCTGCGTGCTGCTGCGCCTCACAGTGCAGAACGCGCGAGGTGAGTTCATACATGCCCGCCGCTTTCCAGCGTTCAACCCAGGCGTTCGGATCGATCTGCGTCGCTTCACTCACGCCAATGTCGTTATCCAGCGGCGCGCGGCTGACGTTATCCGTCAGAGGTGAAAGCAGCGTTTCAACGCCGTTTCGCCACCATTGGGACAGGTTTCCGGTTGCGCGATCGAACTGCCAGCGCTGTTGACGATGGGCGATCTCCAGGATGCGATCGTTTTGCGTTAACACCGGCGGCTCGCCCGCCGGGACTGGCGGAGCAATAAAAAGGGGAGCCGGAAGCGGCCACTGCTCCCACGCGCAGCGGTGGTCAGCCGGAGACCACGGCGTTGCCCGCGGCTGGCGTACTTCAACGTTCAGCCAGACCTCACCCGGCACGGCTTTCAGCGCCGGCAGGTCAATCTCCAGACGCTGGGTGCCTTCAGGCGCCATCGAGAGCGTCACCTCGCCCGCGGCCAGCACGTCCCCGTCCCGGGCAACCGTCCAGTTCAGCACTTCGTTATCGGTGTGGCGGAACAGGTAGCCGCTTTGCACCTCAATCACCAGCGGAGAGGTGCTGACCCGCGTAAAGGTAAAGAACTGCTGGGCACGCTGCGCCTCGTACAGCGCCGGATGCGGCGTGCGATCGGGGAACACCAGCCCGTTAAGACAAAACTGCCGATCGTTCGGCTTATCCCCGAAGTCTCCGCCGTAGGCCCAGAACGCGTTGCCCTTTTCATCCCGTTTCGTCAGGGCCTGATCGACCCAGTCCCAGACAAACCCGCCCTGCAGGCGAGGATGGCTGCGAAACGCTTCCCAGTATTTCGCAAACCCGCCGAAGCTATTTCCCATCGCGTGGGCGTATTCACAGAGGATCAGCGGGCGCGTTTCGTCCGGCATGCCGATCCATTTCTTGATTGACCATTTAGGCACTGCCGGGAAGGGCTGATCCCGATCGACCCGGGCGTACATCGGACAGACAATATCGGTCGCCGCCGTGTTCGCGCCGCCGCCTTCATACTGCACCGGACGCGTAGGATCGGTGGTTTTCAGCCAGCGGTACAGCGCATCGTGATTCGCGCCGTGGCCCGACTCATTGCCCAGGGACCAGATGATAACCGAGGGATGATTACGATCGCGCTGCACCATGCGGGTCACGCGTTCGCTCATGGCGGGCAGCCAGCGCGGATCGTCAGCAAGGCGGCTCATCGGCACCATGCCGTGCGTTTCGATATTGGCTTCGTCAACGACGTACAGCCCGTAGCGGTCGCAAAGCCGGTACCACATGGGATGATTCGGGTAGTGCGAGCAGCGCACGGCGTTGAAGTTGTGCTGCTTCATGATTTCGATATCGCGGCGCATGGTCGCTTCGTCCATCACCTGGCCGTTTTCCGGATGATGCTCGTGTCGGTTAATCCCGCGGATTAGCAGCGGTTTACCGTTAAGCTTCAGCAGGCCATTGCCGATCTCAACGCGGCGGAAGCCCACGTCGCACGCCTCAACCTCCAGCACCTCACCCTGCGGGTTAAGAAGCGCAATCGTCAGGCGATACAGTTCTGGCGTTTCAGCGCTCCAGAGCGCGGGCTGGTCGACGGGGATCGCCGTCGTTAGCCGCTCTGCCCAGCTGCCGCGCTCGTCGACGATGGCAGATCCTGGCCGCCGGGAAACGCTGGCGCATTTTTCACCCCTGCGCCACAGGGTCATGACCACCTCGCAGTCTGCAAAGCCAGCGCCTGTCAGCGCGACATCCATCTTCAGCACCGCGCGGTCCAGCTCCGCATTCAGGTCCGTCACCACGTGATAATCGGCAATCTGCGTCTCGGGTTTATGCAGCAGCGTCACATCGCGGAAGATGCCGCTCATGCGCCACATGTCCTGATCTTCCAGATAGCTGCCGTCGCACCAGCGCAATACCATGACCGCCAGGCGGTTCTGCCCGGGGCGCAAGGCCGCCGAGAGGTCAAATTCGGCGGGCAATCGGCTGTCCTGGGAATAGCCCATCCACTGTCCGTTGCACCAGAGATGGAACGCGGAGTTCACGCCGTCGAAGATGATGCGGGTCTGCCCGCTCTGAAGCCAGGCGTCATCCACCTCAAATGTGAGCGAGTAACAACCGGTCGGATTTTCCTGCGGCACGAAAGGCGGGTTAACGGGAATGGGATAGGTGACATTGGTATAGATGGGCGTGTCGAAACCCTGCATCTGCCAGTTAGACGGCACGGGCATCGCAACGGCATCGGCGCAATCTTCGGTTACCCATGCCTGAGGAACCTGCTCCGGCGCGGTAAAGAAGCTAAACTGCCACACTCCGTTCAGAGAGTGCCTGCTGGTCGATCCAGCGTCCTCTCTGGCAGAGTGTTCATTGCGCCAGCTGTGCAACGGCGCGTGTGCGGCCAGACGGTTCCACTGGGTGACGCCAGGATTTTCCCAGTCCCGACGGGCCAGAATGGCGCTGAGGGTCAGCGGTGAAGTGGTGGACATAGTAACCTCTTTGCGAAGCGCTCACAATTTTGGTTAACATGCCCTGGCACCGGGCAACGGTAAAGCGTTCAATCGCGGGGTAGCGAGTCCGATCACAAAGTTTTATTTGCGGGCAATCTGCTCGGCAAGGAGTGCCAGGCTTCTGAGCTGCTGCGCCAGATCCTCGCGTTCGGCCTGCTTAGGGTTGCGGCGCGCGCTGGAATGACGGGTAACCAGCGTCACCGGCAGCTGAACCTGCCGGCACGCTTCGCCCCCGGAAGGCGCCAGCAGCCACTCCACGCTGCGTTCGCCCGCCTCGCGAAACGCCTGACGAATGGTTGTCAGCGGCGGGGAAAACCAGGCGCTGTCGGCCGTATCGTCAAACCCTACCACCGAAAGCTGGCCAGGTATCGCGATCCCTTTTTCCGCGCAGGCGCGCATCGCCCCGAGCGCCATCTGATCGTTCGCCACCAGAATCGCGTCCGGTAATGCCGCACCCGACAGCAGCACGTGTCCCTTCTCATAACCGCTGGCCGCGCTCCAGTCACCGTAGGCCACAGCCGTCGCGTTAAGACCCGCCAGCGCCAGCGTCGCTTTCCAGCCCGCCAGGCGCGCCCGCGCAGAGACCGAGCTTTCCGGCCCGCTCAGCAGGGCAATGCGCTGATGCCCCAGAGAAAGCAGATGCTCAACGCCCAGACGCGCCCCCTGCTCCGCGTTAAACACGAGGCTGTTTACCCGCGCTGAGGGCGCCACATCGAGGAACAGCACCGGGACGGGCGACGCCAGCACCCCGAGCTCTTCGGCGTGCGGATCGTCAAGCGGCACATTCACCAGCAGCGCGTCCACCCGCTGTGCCAGCAGCGCCTGAAGCGCGGCCTGACACTGCTGGGGTTGCTCCACCATGGAGATAAGGACGCTCGCCCCCTGTTCCGCCGCACGCGATTTGACCGCCGACACAATTTGCGAAGGCGCGTGCAGGGCCAGGTCGGTGGTGATGAGGCCCAGCGTACGGGTGCGTTTTCCCGCCAGCTGCTGCGCCCGAAGGTTAGGAACGTAGTGCAGCTCCGCCATCGCCTGCTGCACCTTTTCTCGCGTGCGGGCAGAGACATGTTCCGCGTCGTTAATGACGCGGGAAACGGTCTGATAAGAAACCCCCGCAAGGAGGGCGACATCATAGAGAGTGATTGCTTTCATGCTTTCTGGCATCGCGATTTTCGAAGCGTCTATTCTGGCACAGCGACGCCGTTAAAACATGTGAGCGCTTCGCAAAATTAAACAACCCGCTCCGGCTGGGGTATTTCCGCAATGCGTGGCTTCTGGCGGAACCAGGGCAGGCAGAGCTGGATAAGCGGGCCAATGGTCAGAGCATACAGTACGGTTCCCACTCCAAACGTGCCGCCAAGCACGCACCCAATCAGCAGAACGGACACCTCAATTGAGGTACGCACGCTGCGAATGGACCACCCCAGCCGGGCGTGAATGCCGGTCATCAGGCCGTCGCGCGGGCCAGGCCCGAAACCGGCCCCGATGTACATGCTGGTCGCAATCGCGTTCATCACGATGCCCGACACCAGGAAAGCAATTCGAACGGGTAACGAATCCAGCTCCGGGATAAGCGCCATGCTGGCGTCCGCCGCCAGGCCGATACAAATCACGTTGCTGATCGTGCCAAGGCCCGGCATCTGGCGCAGCGGGATCCACAGCAGCAGCACCGCCGCGCCGGTCACAATGATCACCGTCCCGATAGTCATCCCCAGCTGCATCCCCACCCCGAGGTGAAACACATCCCAGGGATCGACACCCAAATCGGAACGAATAAACATCGCGGTGGAAAGGCCATACAATCCTAAACCGACATAGAGTTGTAGCAGACGACGTAGCATTTTTATCTTCTCCAGTGAACCAGGCTTTCATCCTGACCTAAAATGGCACTATGATTAATGTCCAGTTTTCAAATAGTGGACTGCATATGTCATCACGTCGCTTCGGAAGCCAGTCTCTGGTACGCCTTTTAGGACACTGGCAGCAAGCCTCATCCCGCACCCCGCTCTGGCGACAGCTGGCCGACGCGCTGCGTCTGTTAATTCTTGATGGACGTCTGGCTTTGAATACGCGTCTACCGGGCGAGCGTGAGCTGGCCTCCGCGCTGGACGTGAGCCGAACCACCGTCAGCAGCGCCCTCGCCCACCTGCGTGAAGAAGGGTACCTTGAAAGCCGCCACGGCAGCGGGTCGCGGGTCATTCTCCCGGACACGCGCGCCGTTCCCACCCTTTCCGCGGCGAGCGCCGCACTGGATCTCTCCACTGCCGCCCTGAATGCCGGGCCGGAGATCCATCAGGCTTATGCCCATGCGCTCACGGCCATTACCCCGCATCTCTCGCTGACGGGCTACGATCAGCTGGGGCTACCGACGCTGCGGGAGGCCATCGCTGCGCGCTATACCGCGCGGGGCCTTCCCACCCGCGCAGACGAAGTGATGGTGGTTAATGGCGCCGTCAGCGGCTTTGCGCTGGTGCTGCGGATGATGACAGGGCCGGGGGACCGCGTCGTGGTCGATCATCCCACCTACCCGCTGGCGATTGCCGCCATTCAGGGGGCGCAGTGTCGGCCAGTCGGGGTGTCGCTGCCGGAAACCGGCTGGGATACGGATGGCTTTGCCGCAACGCTTGCCCAGACGGCGCCGCGCCTGGCCTATCTGATGCCAGATTTTCATAATCCGACCGGGCGCTGTATGGATATCGCCACCCGTCAGGCCATCACGGATATTGCAGCCCAAACCCGCACGGCGCTGGTGGTGGATGAAACGATGGTGGATCTCTGGTTTGATGCGCCTCCCCCGCCACCGCTGGCCGCCTTTAACCCGCAGGCCACCGTCATCACCTTAGGCTCTGCCGGAAAAAGCTTCTGGGGCGGGCTGCGTCTCGGCTGGATCCGTGCCTCATCGCGCATCATCGCCACCCTTGCCCAGACGCGGGATACGCTGGATTTAGGCTCGCCGCTGCTCGAACAGCTGGCAATGCAGTGGCTCATTAACAACAGCGAGACGTTTCTGCCCGCACGCCGGAAGATGCTGGCGGAACGGCGCGATCGATGTGGTGACCTACTGCGCGAACATTTCCCTGAGTGGAAATTCCACGAGGCGGAAGGCGGGCTCTCTTACTGGATAGAGCTCCCGGGCATGCTGGCGACACAGCTTGCCGCACGGGCAGAAATAATCGGGATTAACCTGGGAACCGGGACGCGATTTGGTTTATCGGGGGCGTTTGACCGCTATTTACGTATGCCCTTCTCGCTGGAATCGACAGAGCTTGAGCAGGCGTTGCTTAGGATCAAACCGTTATGGCTCGCCCTGAATAAAAACGTGCCATCGTTAAAACGCAGCGTGATCTGATATTTAAATATTTGAAGCAGATCATAAAATAAAAACTGCTGACTGTAATATATGCAGTCAGCAGTTTTCACTGGTCAGGGTTTAATGCTGAGGAGGAATAGGAAAGCCTTTTAGTGAAATAACGAAGTTATCACCGTCTTTCTTTATTTTTGCACCGGTATCACACCAGTCAGACGCAATACGAAAGAACTCATCGCTTCCAACATTCCAGCCAAGACGTACATGCTTCACGTAGCCTGAACGCAACAGATCGCAGGCCTCGTTGTAGTCACTGGCGGTTGACAGTTGTTGTTTCATTTTCTCTTCTTCAGAAGTTTACGTAGAGCCTTGATTTCTTTAGGAGTAAAAGGAGAAACACTCTCTTCTTCCGTATGCTGATTATCAATATCCTCTTCCGATACTCCCGCCTCTTCTACTGCTTCGAACGCCAGCAGCAGCAGTTTCTCTGTCGTCACGCTTAAATTCTCGTTATTGACTTCCGCATAGTGGCGAAGTCTTTCTTTTAGCGCGTCATCAATCTTAACGTTTAATACCGCTGTAGCCATGTTTGTCACTTCCCTTCGGAATAAGTACTTTATTTAATACACGAACTTAACAATGTTATCCAGATATATATTTTTTTGAGTTATGGAAGAAAATAACCGTCCGATTATAAAATGACAGTCTATCATTACAGGTTTATGACAATAATATTTCAGTGCAATGAAATATATATTACACGATACAGGCGTAGTTTTATTGTGGAGTAATGCTTTGAGGGAGAGGTGAAGCTGAAGAATCTTAGGAGGTCACAAATGGGTGGGGGCCCTGCCAGCTACATCCCGGCACACACGTCGTCTGCCCTGGCTGCTTCCTTCCGGACCTGACCTGGTGAACAGAGTAGCGTTGCGGGAGAACCAACAGAGCCCCCATTGAGAGCGTTGATAACCAACGCGCTGGCGCATTATCCCTGTGCTAAAGCCCAATTGCAAGCGACCAGCAACCGGATGCTGGTTTCTTGCGCAAACAGGCGCAGCAATCATGAAGATCTTCGTTTACCATAGCTTTCCAGAAACTCCCCACAGGTAAAGGTATGGACGAACACGACTCCTTTCCACAGCGCGTATGGCAAATCGTGGCCTCAATCCCGGAAGGCTACGTCACCACCTATGGTGATGTCGCGCGTCTGGCCGGTTCCCCGCGCGCGGCGCGACAGGTTGGAGGCGTCCTGAAACGGCTGCCGGAAGGCAGTACGCTGCCCTGGCATCGGGTGGTGAACCGTCATGGCGCCATTTCACTCACCGGGCCGGATCTTCAGCGTCAGCGTCAGGCGTTACTTTCAGAGGGTGTGCAGGTGTCAGGGTCGGGTCAGATCGATTTGCAGAAGTTTCGCTGGGTATATTGACCCCTCTCCCGGAGGAGAGGGGAAATGCAGAAATTACATCTGAGTCGGTGGAGTTGGCAGAGACGGCTGATTGGTCTGCGGTGCGACCGGCACTTCGGTCTGCTGCACCGGCACCAGGTTCAGATCGATTTTTGTCCCACCGTTGTTGATCGCTTCCTGGACCGTATCGGTGATAAAGACCAGCTTGCCGTTGATGGTTACCGCTGCGCTCAGCAGGATACGGGCGTTAGGCTGCACGTCCGACGGGTTATACGGCAATACGAAGCTAAACGGCGCCTGCTTGCCTTCAGTACGAACGGCACGCTGGGCAACGACTTTCGACGGCGCGTCGGCCAGAGAAGCATCAGACAGCGTTACGGTTAATACCGCATCCGGCGGCAACGCCACTTTCTGTTTAATCCAGATGGTACCGGAAACATTAGGCTGCTGAATGGATTGCTGTGAAAGGGTATTAATCCCGTTCGGGTCGGCTGCTGGTACTGGCACTTGGGCGCTTTTACCGGCACAGGCGGACAACGCCACCGCAATAGCTACACCACTTAGCATGGGCACGAGTTTCATTGAAGTCTCCTTATCAATGCACCAGCGGGATCGATCCCATCCGATGTCGTTTCAATCACATAACGTATTCAAGTGTGGCACAGATCACCGATTTATGCCTGAAAACGTGCCGATATTCAGATTATTCTACCCATCGGACCACTTTCATTTCTGCGTTATACTCTGCCTATCTTTCGCTACGGCGTTTATTGAGGACAACTATGAGTCAGGCACTGAACAATCTGCTGACATTACTGAATCTGGAAAAAATTGAGGAAGGATTCTTTCGCGGACAGAGCGAAGATCTCGGCTTACGCCAGGTCTTCGGGGGGCAAGTCGTTGGACAAGCTCTGTACGCAGCAAAGGAGACTGTCCCGGCAGACCGTCTGGTGCATTCGTTCCACAGCTACTTCTTACGCCCTGGCGATAGCGCAAAACCGATTGTGTATGATGTTGAAGTCCTGCGAGACGGCAACAGCTTCAGCGCACGCCGCGTAGCGGCCATTCAAAACGGCAAGCCGATCTTTTACATGACCGCCTCTTTCCAGGCGCCGGAACCCGGCTACGAACATCAAAAAGTGATGCCCCCGGCTCCGTCGCCCGACTCTTTAAAATCAGAGACGGATATCGCCCGCGCGCTGGCGCATCTGCTTCCGCCGCAGGTCAAAGAGAAATTTCTCTGCGATAAGCCTCTGGAGATCCGCCCGGTTGAGTTCCACAACCCGATGAAAGGCCATACCGCCGAACCGAAGCGCCAGGTCTGGATCCGTGCCAACGGGACCGTGCCGGAAGATTTCCGCGTGCATCAGTATCTGCTCGGCTATGCGTCAGATTTCAACTTCCTGCCGGTGGCGCTGCAGCCGCACGGGGTTGGTTTCCTGGAAAAAGGGATGCAGGTCGCGACGATCGATCACTCCATGTGGTTCCACCGTCCGTTCAACATGAATGAGTGGCTGCTTTACAGCGTGGAGAGTACGTCAGCGTCGAGCGCGCGCGGGTTTGTGCGCGGGGAGTTTTATACTCAGGACGGCGTGCTGGTCGCGTCTACGGTGCAGGAAGGGGTGATGCGTAATCGCGGGTGATTGTGTGCGGCCTGATGCCCTCACCCTGACCCTCTCCCACGGGGAGAGGGGATACACATTAAAAACGGCAACCAAAGGTTGCCGTTTTGCTGTTTATCAGGCGTTATACGCATTCTCGCCGTGGCTGTTGACGTCCAGACCTTCGCGCTCCTGCTCTTCCGGTACGCGCAGACCCACCGTCATATCCGCCAGCTTATAGCCAATGAAGGCCACAACGGCAGACCAGACAACGGTGATAGCAATACTTTCCAGCTGCACCAGCACCTGATGAACCATGGTCACGCCTTCTGCGTAGCCCACGCCACCGAGCGATTTCGCGGCGAAGATACCGGTCATGATACAACCCACGATACCGCACACGCCGTGGACACCAAACACATCGCATGGGTCGTCAACGCGCAGCACACGTTTCAGTGCGGTCACGCCCCACAGACCCGCCAGACCGGACACCAGGCCGACAAGCAGCGCGCCACCCACGCCGACATAACCACACGCTGGCGTAATGCCAACCAGACCGGCAATGGCACCCGAGCAGGCACCCAGCAGAGAAGGTTTGCCGCGTACCGCCCACTCGCCAAACACCCAGGAGAGGATTGCACCCGCCGTCGCCACAACGGTGTTCACGAAGGCCAGCGCGGCGATTTCGTTTGCTGCACTTGCCGAGCCGGCGTTGAAGCCAAACCAGCCAAAGTAGAGGATAGCCGTACCGGTAAACACCATCGGCAGGTTGTGCGGTTTAAACGCTTCTTTACCGAAGCCCACGCGTTTGCCAATCAGGTAGGCACCCACCAGACCCGCTACCGCGGCGTTGATGTGTACAACGGTACCGCCCGCGAAGTCCAGCGCGCCGTGCGTTGCCAGCAGACCGCCACCCCAGACCATGTGCGCAATCGGCACATAGGAGAGCGTCATCCAGACCACCACGAAGATCAGCACGGCAGAGAAACGGATACGCTCGGCGAGCGCGCCCACAATCAGCCCGACGGTAATACAGGCGAAGGAGCCCTGGAACGCAACGTGGATGTATTGATAGAAACTGCCCATCAGCGCGGTCAGCTCAATATTTTTCAGCATCACCCAGTCGAAGTTACCAAAGAACGCGTTGCCCGTGCCGAACGCCAGCGAGTAACCGTAAACCACCCACAGCACGCAGACCAGTGCGAACGTCACGGCAACCTGCGTCAGCATGGAGAGAACGTTTTTGCCACGGATCAGGCCGCCGTAGAACAGCGCAATGCCCGGAATTGACATGAACAGCACCAGCGCGGTGCTGATCATCATAAAGGCGTTATCGGCTTTGTCGACCACCGCAGGGGTAGCAGCCAGCGCCAGGCCCGGCAGCAGCGCCAGCGAACCCAGACCCGTTTTAAGTGTTGCTATCTTCATTTTCTCGATCCCTATCACTGTGTGCCAGGCGTTATTTACAATGCCGCTTCGTCAGATTCGCCGGTACGGATGCGAATGACGCGCTGCAGTTCGGCAACGAAAATTTTGCCGTCGCCAATTTTGCCGGTATAAGCCGCTTTGCTAATGACATCAATGACTTCATCAAGCTGGTCGTCAGCAATCGCGACATCAATTTTTACTTTTGGCAGAAAGTTAACGCTGTATTCCGCCCCGCGATAAAGCTCGGCATGACCCTTCTGACGACCAAAGCCTTTCACTTCGGTGACAGTCAGTCCCTGAATACCCATTGAAGACAACGCTTCACGCACGTCTTCGAGTTTGAATGGTTTGATTACAACCGTAACCAGCTTCATAGATCCCCTCCAGTCAGAATTCGGTAATGGCCGCAGCTTACGCAGAAGATATTGCAAGGGGTGTGCCAGAAATGAAAACGAGGGGGAACGGCGGCGCACAGAGCATTACGCGGCCGTAATAAACGAACAGGCGAAAAAAAACGCACCATGCCGGTGCACGGTGCGTTTCAGTTTTGCACCAACAGGAATGACTGTTAGCGCGTCGCCTCATTTTGGTGCATCAGGCGCTAAGCGACTCTTCATCACGCACGCTGGCCGCCAGCTCCTCGCCCGCCAGCTGCAGCTGGTACATCTGCCAGTAGCGCCCTTTTGCTTCCAGCAGTTCACGGTGCGTACCGCGTTCAACGGCCTGTCCGCGATGTAGCACCAGAATGGTATCGGCATCGACGATGGTGGAAAGACGGTGGGCAATCACCACCAGCGTCGTATGGTCGCGTACGGCGGCCAGCGCCTGCTGGATGGCCTGCTCGGTGCCGGAGTCAATACTGGCCGTGGCTTCGTCCAGAATCAGTATCTGCGGCGTTTCAATCAGCACCCGCGCCAGCGCCAGGAGCTGCTTTTGCCCGACGGAGAGATTGTTCCCCTGCTCGCCCAGTTTGGTATTGATCCCATCGCTAAACCCGCGCGCCAGCTCTGCCAGCTGCACTTTTTCCAGCACGTCCCAGACCTGCTCCTGCGAGTAGTCTCGCCCCAGGGTCACGTTGGCGTAGAAGGTATCGGCCAGCACGACCGGATCCTGCTGCACCATCGCGACGCCTTTACGCAACACGGTGTGGCTGAGAGACGCGAGCGGGCGCCCGTCGAGGCGGATTTCGCCGTGCGTGACCGGGTAATAGCCCATCAACAGGCTGGCAAGCGTGCTCTTACCGCTGCCGGTATGCCCTACCAGCGCCACGAAACCGCGCGACGGAACGTCAAGCGTGATGTCCTGCAGCACCAGCCGGTCTTCGCGATAGGCAAACGAGACGTTATCAAAGGCGATACTCCCGCTTTGCAGAGGCCGCTCGTCATTGCCGTAGGCCTGGCGCGGCCTGTCCATCAGCTCAAACACGCGCTCACCGGCGACCACCGCCTGCTGCAGCATCGATTGCTGGGTGGTAAGCTCGATCAACGGCTCGTTAAGGCGTCCGAGATAGCTGATAAAGGCGTACAGCACGCCCACTTCAATCGTACCGTTTGAGCTCAGCCCAAAGAGCATCAGCAGCCCGCAAAGCACCAGCGCCGAGAAAAGGCTCAGCAGCGGACGCAGCAGGAAACCATCAAGCCGCAGCGTCTGCATACGCGCCATGTAGTGCGAACGGCTGGCTTCCCCCATGCGTTCGCCAAAGCGCGCCTGCTGGCGGAACTGCTGGATGACGCTCATGCCGTTGATCACTTCATTGAAGCCATCGTTGATGTCGGCCAGATACGCGCGCACCCGACGCACGATTGGCGTGCTGTAACGCTGGTAAATGACCATGACAATCAGCACCGCCGGGAAGATGGTGATCGCCACCAGCGCCATGCGCCAGTCGAGGCTGAACATCGCCACCAGCATCGCGCCAATCAGCGCCGCGCTGCGTAACACCGTCGCGACCACGGTAACGTACAGATCGCGGATCACCTCGGTATCGTTGGTCACGCGCGAAATCACCTGCCCGACCGGCTGGATGTCAAACTCGCTGAGCGGCTGGCGAAGCGCCGCGTCCATCACATCCGTACGCAGCTGCTGAACGACGCCCACGGCTGCGCGGTTAAACAGCAGCGACTGCGCATAGTGCAGCCCTGCCGCCGCCAGCTGCAGGCCAACGTAGGCCACGCCTAAACCCGCCACCAGCCCCAGCGGAAGGTAGCTTTTGGCGACCATGTTGTCGATAAAATAGCTGATGAGCAGCGGACCGCTCACTTCAGCAATCGCCGCAATCCAGAGTAGAAGCACGGCCACGGAGAGCGGTTTACGCCACGGCGAGCCGTAGGCCAGCAGACGCTTGAGCGTCGGCCACATCGTTCCGAGCTTACGCATTGGCGGCCTCCTCATCCTGCTCCGGCGCATCGTCCAGCGCCGCCTCAAGCTGTTGATAGCGGTACATATCGCGATACCAGCCCGGCTGCTCGGCAAGCGTTTCATGCTGCCCGCGCTGGGCAATGTGCCCGTGCTGTAAGACCACAATTTCGCTGGCTTCGGTGAGCGCCGACAAGCGGTGGGCGCTGATAATCACCGTGCGTCCGTCGCCCCACTGGCGCAGGTTATGCAGAATTTGATGCTCGGTACGGCCGTCCACGGCGGAAAGCGCATCATCTAGGATCAGAATTTCAGCATTCAGCAGCAGCGCGCGGGCAATCGATATACGCTGCTTTTGCCCGCCGGACAGCATGACGCCGCGTTCCCCGACTTCCGTTTCGTACCCCTGCGGCAGACGCAAAATATCATCATGAACGCTGGCCAGACGCGCCACATGTTCAATCTCTTCCTGCGTCGCCCCGGGGCGTCCCAGGGCAATGTTGTTCGCCACGGTGTCCGAAAATAAAAACGGCGTCTGGCTGACGACCGCCAGGCGACCGCGCCACTCGTCCAGCAGCAGTCTGGTCAGGGGAATATCGTGAAAGCGGATATCGCCCTCGGTGACGTCAAAGTGGCGCTGAAGCAGAGAGAGTACGGTACTTTTGCCGGATCCCGTCGGGCCGCAGATCCCCAGCATCTGGCCCGGCTGAAGCGTAAAACTAACGTTCTCCAGCACCGGATGCTCCGTATGCGGGTAGACAAACTTGCGGACGTCGACGGTCATGACGCCGCGCCCTTCCGGTACGGCCTCGCTACCGTCGATGACCACCGGCGCTTCGGCCAGCATGGCGCGAATGCGGCTGTAGGCGGCGCTCCCGCGCTCCACGATGTTAAACATCCAGGCCAGCGCCAGCATCGGCCAGATCATGAGACCCAGATACATCGCAAAGCTGGTCAATTGCCCCAGGGTAAGCGTGCCCTGCACCACCATCCAGCTTCCGCCGCCAATGGCCAGCATATTTGCCATGCCGATTGCGATATAAATCGTCGGGTCAAAACGGGCGTCGATACGCGCGACGCGCATGTTTTTCGCCCCGGTGTCTGCCGCATCGGCGGCAAACAGCGCAGACTGACGGTCTTCCAGGCCAAACGCTTTGATCATGCGGATGCTGGTCATGCTCTCCTGGGTGCGATCGTTCAGCGACGAAAACGCCGCCTGCGCCAGCTTGAAGCGCTCGTGCAGCTGTTCGCCATAGCGATTGATCGCCAGCGCCATGATCGGCATCGGCAGCAGGGCGAGCAGGGTCAACTGCCAGCTGATCTGCGTGGACATCACGATCAGCACCGCACAGCCCATCACCAGCGAGTCCACCAGCGTCAGCACTCCTTCCCCGGCGGCAAAGACCACGCGATCGACGTCGTTCGTCGCGCGGGCGATGAGATCCCCGGTGCGATGACGAAGATAAAATTCGGGATGCTGTCGGCTCAGCTGGCGGTAAAAATCTTCACGTAGCTCAACGGCCAGCTGATAGGACGCACCAAACAGCAGCACGCGCCAGACGTAGCGCAGCAGATAAACAATGACCGCCGTCAGCACCAGCGTGCCGACCCACATCAACACCCGTGCGGTGGTGTAATGCTGTTCGGTGACCCCATCCACGACGTACCCCACCACTTTCGGCGGGATCAGCTGCAGGATGGCAATAATAATAAGCAGGGCGACTGCACCGAGGTAGCGTTGCCACTCCCGACGAAAGTACCAGCTTAATTGGGCAAATAATCGCACGCGGTTTGTTCCTGAAGGTATTTTACGAAGTTATTCAATGGGTAATGCTGTGGTGTATTTAATCTGTTCCATGGCAAAGCTTGAGGTGACGTCCGACAGACCCGGAACGCTGTTCACCAGCCGCTTGTAGAAATCATCATAGCGCTTCATGTCGGCCACCTGGACGCGCATCAGGTAATCATACTCTCCGGCCATACGCCAGAAACCGAGCACCTCGGGCATCTCAGACACCTGAGTGACGAAGCGGCAATACCACTCGCTGCTGTGATGCTGGGTTTTTATCAGCACAAATGCCGTCAGCCCAAGCCCCAGTTTTTCGGGATCTAACAACGCGACGCGCCCCAGAAGAATGCCGTCATCTTCCAGCTTCTTAAGCCGCTTCCAGCACGGGGTGGTGGTCAGATTAACGGCATCTGCCAGCGCCTGCAAAGAGAGGGTACAGTCATTTTGCAGCAATGAAAGGAGCTTGCGGTCAATTTTATCTAGCATACCCACCTCACAGAGAAAATTTTTCTCTCTTCTTTCTATTTTAAAGGCCAGATAGCAACAATTTTTTCTGTGCTTTTCGCTATCCTAGGCACAAAATGACAAACGGATAACGATGATGAATAGCACCTGGGTTAAACATGCGATCAGCGAAATCAATGCCGACTATCAGCGCTCGGCCGATACGCACCTGATTCGCATTTCCCTGCCGGGATTTGACGGCATTCAGCTCTATCTGAAAGATGAAAGCACCCATCCCACCGGCAGCCTGAAGCATCGCCTGGCGCGCTCGCTGTTTTTATACGGTTTATGTAACGGCTGGATTAAAGAAGGCACCACTATTATTGAATCTTCGTCCGGTTCAACGGCAGTGTCCGAAGCCTATTTCGCCCGTCTGCTGGGCCTGCCGTTTATCGCGGTAATGCCGTCCTGCACCGCAAAACGCAAAATCGAACAGATCGAATTTTACGGCGGACGCTGCCACTTTGTGGAAAGCGCCTGCGAAATCTACGCCGCCTCCGAAATGCTGGCCCGTGAGCTGAACGGTCACTATATGGACCAGTTCACCTTCGCCGAGCGCGCGACCGACTGGCGCGGCAATAACAACATTGCCGACAGTATTTTCCGCCAGATGACCCACGAACCGCATCCGGTTCCGTCCTGTATCGTCATGAGCGCCGGTACCGGCGGCACGTCAGCCACGATTGGACGCTACATCCGCTGTCAGGGATACGATACCCAACTGATGGTGGTTGACCCGCAGAACTCCGTGTTCCTCGACTACTGGCAAAACCGCAATGCGGAGCTGCGCAGCCCGGTGGGCAGTAAAATTGAAGGGATTGGCCGCCCGCGCGTGGAGCCCTCTTTCATCCCCGACGTCGTGGATGAGATGATGCGCGTGCCGGATGCCGCAAGCGTGGCAACGGCGCACTGGCTGGAAACGCAGCTGGGGCGCAAAGTGGGCGCATCGACGGGCACAAATATGTGGGGCGCACTGCAGCTTGCCGCCCGTATGCGCGAAGAGGGCCGCACCGGTTCCATCGTCACGCTGCTGTGCGACAGCGGCGAGCGTTATCTCGATACCTACTACAACGCGGAGTGGGTGCAGGCCAACATCGGCGATATCGCCCCGTGGAAAGCGCAGATTGCAGACCTGGTGAAATAAAAAAAGCCAGACCGAAGTCTGGCTTGCTGGAAGGGTCTCACTATTCGGGGGAATACGGGAGATTATTGTTGTCCAGCCAATGCGTCAAAAAATGGGACACTGCTTCATTGCGGCAGTGGCCAATAACCGGCAGATGGGGAAGTTCTGCTTTCAGCTGCGCCATCGCATTCCCCATGATCAGACCGCGACCTACGCTACCCAGCATTTCGCGGTCGTTCATGGCGTCACCAAACGCCATACACTCCTGCAGCGTTAAGCCCAGGTGGTCGCTGAGTACCGCCAGAGCGGAGCCTTTGTTACAACCCACCGGCAGCACTTCCAGACAATCCACCGCCGAGAAGGTCAGGTGCGCCCGGTCGCCCAGCGCCTCATTCAGCTGAATCCTTAAGCGGCACAGATCGTCATGATCGCCGCAGAAGCAGATCTTGGTTACCGCATGAGCGGGGATCCGACGCAGATCGATAAGCTGATATTTGAAACCGCTGTATACATGCGCGTGCAGCAGTTCAGGAATTTCACGTCCGGTAAACCAGCCCCGATCGTTAAAGACGTGGATACTGGCCTGCGTGTCCCAGGTGCTGTGCAGCACGATGTCCGCCACTTCCGGGTTGAGATCCTGCCGGTGCAGCACATCGCCTTCTACGGAGTGAATTCGCGTCCCGTTGCCGGTGATTAGAAAGGCGTCGAGGGAAAACGCGCCCAGCAAATGGCGCATCTCCAGCACATGGCGGCCAGTGGCAAACGTCAGGGTGACATCACGCTCGCGCAGGCGCTTCAGCGTGTTCAGGGTTTTTTCCCCTAAACGGTGATCCGGCATTAACAGCGTACCGTCCATATCAAATGCAGCGAGCCGAGCCATGATTACTCCCGAAATGTGATGCGGTTAACTTGTGCAACAGTATCGTGTGAGATATACGGAAGTAATAGTGAATAGATGAAAATTATTGTTCCGGGTTTCTTATGCGCCAGCTCAATCGACTCAACCAGTATCACCGCCTCTGGCAGCCTTCGCAGGGTGCAACGCAACAGGTCACCATCAGCGAGCTGGCCGCCCGCTGTTTTTGTAGCGAGCGGCATGTCCGAACCCTGCTGCGCCAGGCCCAGGAGGCGGGCTGGCTCAGCTGGCGAGCGCAGTCTGGCCGTGGTAAGCGCGGTGAGCTCACGTTCCATGTCGCCCCGGAGTCACTGCGCAATGCGATGATGGAAGAAGCGCTGAAAAGCGGGCAGCAGCATAACGCGCTGGAACTGGCGCAGCTTGCCCCTGAAGCGTTGCGGTCATTGCTGCACCCTTTTTTGGGCGGGCAGTGGCAAAACGACACGCCGACGCTGCGCATCCCCTACTATCGCTCGCTGGAGCCGCTTCAGCCGGGTTTTTTACCGGGCCGGGCAGAGCAGCATCTGGCGGGAGAGGTCTTCTCAGGCCTGACGCGTTTTAACGGTAATAGCAGTGAACCTACGGGCGATCTGGCGCATCACTGGGATGTCTCTGCTGACGGCCTGCGCTGGCATTTCTACATTCGCTCCACCGTGCACTGGCATAACGGCGATAAAATAGAAACGCCGCAACTCCAGCGAAGTCTGACAGCGCTGTTGACGCTTCCTGCCCTGCGCACTCTGTTTCAGAGCGTCTTATGTATCGAAACAACGCATCCACAGTGTCTGACGTTTACGCTGCATCAACCGGACTACTGGCTGCCGCACAGGCTGGCAACCTACTGTAGCCGTCTGGCGCATCCCGACCATCCTGTGGTTGGCAGTGGCCCGTTTCGGCTGGCCGCCTTTGAGCCCGACCTGGTTCGTCTGGAAAGCCATGAGCAGTATCACCTGAGCCATCCGCTGCTCAAAGCCATCGAATACTGGATCACTCCCCAGCTTTTTGATTACAGCCTGGGCACCAGCTGTCGCCACCCGGTGCAAATCGCGATCGGCGAGGCCGACGAGCTGGAAAGTCTGCGGCTGGTAAGCAGCAGCACCAGCCTGGGGTTCTGTTACCTCACGCTAAAACAGAGCGCGCACCTGAGTGAGATCCAGGCAAAGCGGCTTATCAATATCATTCATCTCTCCAGGCTTCTTCACACACTTCCGCTAAACGAAGGGCTCATCACACCCACCCAGGAACTGCTTCCCGACTGGACAATCCCCGAATGGCCTGATTTATCGGACGTCACCCTCCCTGAAGCGTTGACGCTGGTTTACCATCTCCCTGTTGAGCTTCACACCATGGCCAGCCAGTTGAAGGCATACCTGGCGCTACAGGGGTGTGAACTGACCGTCATCTTTCACGACGCCAAGACGTGGGACGGATGCCTGGAGCTTGCCGATGCAGACATCATGATGGGGGACAGGCTGATTGGCGAAGCGCCGGAATATACGCTTGAACAGTGGCTGCGCTGCGATGCCCTCTGGCCGCACGTTCTTAGCGCACCGGCTTACGCCCATCTGCAAGCCACGCTGGATGCGGTACAGACTCAGGCCGAGGCTCGGGATAGACACGCGGGACTGCAAGCCATCTTTAACCGGTTAATGGAGAGTGCGGTGCTGACGCCACTCTTTAATTATCAATACCAAATCAGTGCTCCGCCAGGCGTGAATGGTATACGCCTCAATACCCGCGGCTGGTTTGACTTTACCGAAGCCTGGCTGCCCGCGCCCAAATCGTGAAGAAGCTGGTCGCCGTCGTGGTCAGACGGTAACATAACGTTTTTACCGTAACAGTCGAGATGATTTATGAAACGTGCCGTCGTCGTGTTCAGCGGAGGACAAGACTCTACTACCTGCCTGGTCCAGGCCCTTCATCAGTACGATGAAGTTCACTGTGTCACTTTCGATTATGGTCAGCGTCATCGCGCTGAAATCGACGTTGCCCGTGAACTTGCCCTGAAACTGGGCGCACGCGCGCACAAGGTGCTGGACGTTACGCTGTTAAATGAACTGGCCGTGAGCAGCCTCACCCGCGACAGTATTCCTGTGCCAGACTATGAACCCGATGCCAGCGGCATTCCAAATACCTTCGTGCCGGGCCGTAATATCCTGTTCCTGACTCTGACGGCGATCTACGCCTACCAGGTAAAAGCCGAAGCGGTGATCACGGGCGTTTGCGAGACCGACTTCTCCGGCTACCCGGACTGTCGCGATGAGTTCGTGAAGGCGTTAAACCACGCCGTCAATCTGGGGATGGCGAAAGAGACGCGCTTTGAAACTCCGCTCATGTGGCTGGATAAAGCCGAAACCTGGGCGCTGGCGGACTACTGGGGCAAGCTGGACCTTGTTCGCAGCGAAACGCTCACCTGCTATAACGGCATCAAAGGCGACGGTTGCGGCCAGTGTGCGGCCTGTAATCTGCGCGCTAACGGGCTAAACCACTATCTTGCCGATAAATCCGGCGTGATAGCCGCGATGCAGAAAAAGACCGGTCTTAAATAGGGCTACTTGACCGTGCTGTCGCAAACAGGTGTCGACAGCACGAGTACGCCTTAACATGTCTTACACGATCATCAACTCCAGCTTTTCCCGCAGCTCCCCTTCCAGCGGCAGCGCTTTCTGCGTTTTCAGATCGATACAGACAAAGGTGATCATCGCATCTGCGACCACCTGCCCTTCTGGATCGAGCGTCACCACCTGGCTTAATACGCCACTTTTGCCATTGATCTGTTGCACCTGGCTGGTTACCGTGAGCACGTCACCCAGCACGGCCGGACGGCGGTAGTTGATGTTGATATTGACGACCACAAACGCGATGTTGTGCGCGGTCAGCCACTGAAAGCTTTCGCTGTTTTCCAGCCCGTCCCAGCGCGCTTCTTCAAGAAACTCAAGATAGCGAGCATTGTTCACATGCTGATAAACGTCGAGATGAAAACCGCGTACTTTGATTTTTGTCTGCATAGCGCAATAGCCTTTACTGTTATTGTAGGAAGAGAGGTCATAACTGGTATGACCTCTTTATCCTGGCAAAATTTTGCCGCAGTGCAAGAAATTGCGTAATTACAGCGTCAGGTGTGAGAGGTTGCGCTCAACCAGCGCGCTGCCCATGCCCGGCACCTGCTTGAGATCGTCGACCGTTTTGAAAGGACCATACTCTTCGCGGTAGCTGACGATGGCCTGCGCTTTTTTCAGGCCCACGCCGTTCAACGCACGGGCGAGATCTTCCGCTGAGGCCGAATTGATACTGACCCGCGTACCTTCATCATCCGCATTTTTACCGGCATCTGTCGCTTTGGTTTGCCCCTGCACCGGCGCTGCCGCATCGGACTTGCTCTGCGTAGCCTGTGCTTTGGCAGCAGGCGTCGCCGCCAGCGCGCCCGCGCTCATCCCGGTGGTGGCAATAGCCAGCGTAATTAACAGTGCTTTGATTCCACATTTCATGCTGTATCTCCTTGTTTGTTGACAGCCAGGTCACAATAGCCGCCAGATAAAACCGGCACAAACAGCAGATTGCAGAAATGGAAAAGGCCGCGAAAGCGGCCTTTAGTTTTTGCAGAGCGTTACGAAAATCTGCGAGCAGACACGTAATTACTGCTGCTGAGTCATTACATCACCCAGCTTGATTTTGGCTTCTTTACGCAGGTTACTCATCATGGCTTCGAAGGCAATCTGGGCATTGTTCTGGGTAATTCCCTGAACCATCGCTTTCTTCTGCGCTTCTGGCAGGGTGCCGGCTTTTACTTCATCCAGCGCCAGCAGAACGACGTTACCCTGCGTATCGGTGGTGGTACCAAAGCTTGGCTTGTCCTTCGCAGGCAGAGTCAGACCAAACGCGGCCTGGCTGATTGGGTCCTGGCCGGTACGGCTCAGCGTTTTCGCTTCACCGAAGCTCAGGCCAGCTGCTTTCAGCGCGTCTTCTTTACCCGCTTTCAGATCGGACAGAATCTTCTCAGCATCCAGTTTCGCCTGCTGTTCCGCTTTGTTGTGCTTAACCTGAGCGACGACCTGATCCTTCACTTCCGCCAGCGGTTTGACCGCTTCTGGCTTGTGCTCGCTGACGCGCAACACAAACGCACGATCGCCGTCGACGGTAATGATGTCAGAGTTACTGCCCGGCGTGCCGTTTTCGCCCACCAGACCACCGTTGAAGATGGCATCGGAAACCGGTTTGAAGTTCAGCTCTTCCGGAAGGTTGTCACGACCAAACCAGCCCGTCTCAACCGCCTTCACGCCCGCCGCCTGCTCTGCACCTGCCAGAGATTCGTTGTCGTTGCTGGCAGCATCGCTTACCTTCTGCTGCAGCGCGTAGTAGGCATCCAGCGCTTTTTCCTGTTTCACTTTCGCCGCGATATCATCACGAACGTCAGCCAGCGGCTTAGTTTTCGCCGCGGTGATGTCGTCCAGACGCACGACCAGGAAACCAACGGAAGACTTAATGACGCCAGAAAGCTGGCCTTTCTCTTTCAGACCGGCATTTTTCAGCTCGTCAGGGGTGGTCGCATCTTCCAGCCAGCCCATATCGCCGCCGTTTTTCGCAGAGATAATGTCGGTGGATTTCGCTTTCGCAACGGTCGCGAAATCAGCGCCTTTATTCAGCTTATCCAGCGCCGCTTTAGCATCAGCCTCGGTTTTCGTCTGAATTACGCTGTAGCGGTTACGCTGCGGCTGAGTGAACTGATCCTGATGCTGATCGTAGTAAGACTGGATTTCAGCATCAGACGCGGTTTCCTGCAGCGCGGCCGCATCCAGCTTGATGTAGCTCACGCGGAACTGCTCTGGAGAAACAAAGGAATTCTTGTTCTGCTCGTAGTAAGCGTTGACGTCAGCGTCGCTCACCTGCTGTTTCACCGCCAGGGCGTTCACATCAATGGTCGCTTCGCGTACAACACGCTGCTGCGCCACCAGCGCGGCCAGTTCATCCGTTTCACCTTTGAGCATGAAATCGGTGCCCACGACGGCATTGATGAGCTGCTGGGTGGTCAGCTGGTTACGCAGCGCCTGAGCGTACTGGTCGGCCGTCATCCCCATTTGATTGACGATGCTGTTGTAACGCGCGTTGTCGAATTTACCGTTAGACTGGAAGGCTTGCGTGGAGAAGATGGCTTTTTTCACCTGCTCATCGCTGATGCCAAGGCCCAGTTTTTTGGCATACTGATCAAGCAGCGCTTCGTCGATAAGACGGTTCAGTGTCTGTTGGCGCAGGGTCTTCATGTACCCTTCGTTCGCCGCCAGTTCAGAGAATTGGTCGCCCAGCTGTTGCTGCATACGGTTACGTTCACCGGCAAAAGCATTCTCGAACTGACCACGGCTGATTTCCTGGCCATTCACTTTTGCGGCGTAGTTTGCGCCACCGCCAATAAGGTAACTGCTCACGCCGGTCAATATGAACGACACGATAATGATACCGAAAATAATCTTGAGCACGAGACTGTTAGCAGCCGTGCGTAAGCTGTCCATCATGGTGTAACAACACTCCGCTGTAGGTGACTGGTTACCTGACGCTGACGGAAAATCCTGCCCGTCGCGCGTGAAGGCGTATTGTGACAAGAAAACGGGGCGATTGTCAGCCCACAACTCGCATAAACTCGCACAAATCAGGTCTGGACAAACAAAAAAGGCACATCAAATGATGCGCCCTTGTACTTTCCGGCTTCCCTGAAACGGGAAAGCAATCAGTTTACTGCGTCTTTCAGCGCTTTACCTGCACGGAAACCCGGCACTTTAGCAGCAGCAATGGTGATCTCTTTACCGGTCTGAGGGTTGCGGCCAGTACGGGCAGCACGCTCTTTAACAGCAAAAGTACCGAAACCTACCAGTGCAACGTCGTCCCCAGCCTGCAGAGATTCAGTAACAGAAGCAATTAAGGCATCTAACGCACGTCCAGCTGCAGCTTTAGAAATATCAGCACCCGCAGCAATTTTGTCAATCAGTTGAGATTTATTCACTGTTCTCTTCCTCTCTTTATAATTTATATCGCGCCTGAATCCTTCACAACGCGACCGCGCAGCAGTTATATCAGGCCTGCCATGACCTTACAACACCCGTTGTTGATGACGGACCTAATCAGCAATCTAAATTAGCTATACAAAAAAAGGCTGGCAAGTGCGAAATGACTTACCAGCCTTGTTTTTATTGACGCTCTTTGCGCGAGGTCACTATTTTGCGGTTACAACCTGCATTCCGGAGGGTTCATTCTGCAGTGCGAGACTGAGAACTTCCTCAATTCGCTTCACAGGATGGATCTGCAGGTCGGCAATCACATTGTCCGGAATCTCTTCCAGATCGCGTTTGTTTTCGTAAGGGATCAATACGGTTTTGATCCCACCGCGGTGTGCCGCCAGCAGTTTTTCTTTTAAACCACCAATCGGCAGAACCTGACCACGCAGCGTAATTTCACCGGTCATTGCCACATCGGCACGCACCGGGTTACCTGTCAGGCAGGAAACCAGAGCGGTACACATGGCAATACCCGCGCTTGGGCCATCTTTCGGCGTCGCCCCTTCCGGAACGTGCACGTGGATGTCGCGTTTTTCGTAGAAATCAGGGTTGATACCCAGTTTCTCCGCACGCGCGCGCACCACGGTAAGCGCTGCCTGGATGGATTCCTGCATCACTTCACCCAGCGAGCCGGTGTAGGTCAGCTTGCCTTTGCCAGGGACACAGGCGGTTTCGATGGTCAGCAGATCGCCGCCCACTTCCGTCCATGCCAGGCCGGTCACCTGACCAACGCGGTTTTCGTTGTCCGCGCGACCGTAGTCGAAGCGCTGAACGCCGAGATAGGCATGCAGATTGTCGCCGTTAATCACAATGTGCTTCAGGCTCTTATCCAGCAGCAGCTGTTTCACCGCTTTACGACACAGTTTAGAGATTTCACGCTCAAGGCTACGCACGCCCGCTTCACGGGTGTAGTAGCGAATGATGCCGATAATCGCGCTGTCCTCGACGGTCAGCTCGTTGGCTTTCAGCGCGTTACGCTCAATCTGTTTCGGCAGCAGGTGCTGCTTAGCGATGTTCAGCTTCTCATCTTCGGTATAACCGGAGAGACGGATCACTTCCATACGGTCCAGCAGCGGGGCCGGAATGTTCATGGAGTTGGAGGTCGCCACGAACATCACATCGCTCAGGTCGTAGTCCACTTCCAGGTAGTGATCGCTGAACGCTACGTTCTGTTCTGGATCAAGCACTTCCAGCAGTGCAGACGCAGGGTCGCCACGCATGTCCGACGACATCTTGTCGATCTCATCGAGCAGGAACAGCGGGTTTTTAACCCCCACTTTCGCCATCTTCTGGATCAGTTTACCCGGCATAGAACCAATGTAGGTACGGCGGTGACCGCGGATTTCCGCTTCATCACGTACGCCACCCAGCGCCATACGGATATACTTACGTCCGGTCGCTTTGGCGATGGACTGACCCAGAGAGGTTTTACCCACCCCCGGCGGTCCAACCAGGCACAGAATTGGGCCTTTAATTTTGTTTACACGGCTTTGTACCGCGAGGTACTCAAGAATGCGGTCTTTCACGCGTTCCAGACCGTAGTGGTCGGTATCCAGGATTTCCTGCGCCTGACGCAGGTCTTTTTTGACCTTGCTGCGGGCGTTCCACGGAACCTGCACCATCCACTCAATGTAGCCGCGTACAACGGTCGCTTCAGCCGACATTGGAGACATCATTTTCAGCTTCTGCAGTTCTGCTTCAGCCTTCTCTTTCGCCTCTTTCGGCATCTTCGCCGCGTCGATCTTACGCTTCAGCGCTTCGTTTTCGTCCGGCGCGTCGTCCATCTCGCCCAGTTCTTTCTGAATGGCCTTCATTTGCTCGTTCAGATAGTACTCACGCTGAGATTTCTCCATCTGCTTTTTGACGCGGTTGCGAATGCGCTTCTCAACCTGCAGCAGATCGATTTCAGACTCCATCATCGCCATCAGGTATTCCAGACGTTCGTTAACGTCGGACATTTCCAGCACGGACTGCTTGTCAGCCAGCTTCAGCGGCATATGTGCAGCGATGGTGTCCGCCAGACGCGCAGGATCGTCGATGCTGTTCAGCGACGTCAGCACTTCTGGTGGAATTTTCTTGTTCAGCTTGATATAGCCTTCAAACTGGCTAATGGCGGTGCGAACCAGCACTTCCTGCTCGCGCTCATCAAGCTCAGGCGAATCAAGGTACTCTGCCTTTGCAGAGAAGTGCTCGCCGTCGTCTGACAGAGTGGTAATACGCGCACGCTGCAGGCCTTCTACCAGCACCTTCACGGTGCCGTCAGGCAGCTTCAGCATCTGCAAAATAGAGGCCACGGTCCCGACGGTGAAAAGATCGTTTACACCCGGCTCATCCGTTGATGCTTCTTTCTGCGCGACCAGCATGATTTTTTTATCATGATCCATGGCGGCTTCGAGGCAACGGATAGATTTTTCCCGCCCTACAAATAAGGGTATGACCATGTGCGGATAAACCACCACATCGCGCAACGGCAATACGGGGATTTCAATGCGTTCAGAACGCTCAGGATTCATAGAGCTCTCTCTTAGTTAGTGTCCGCCAGGTAAGCTGGTCATGTCACTGTGCTTCACATAACCATTAACATGTATCCAGTATATGGGGATGTTTCCCACACATTCAACGCTATGAATACGGAAAAAGTAAAGGGGAGATAAAATCCCCCCTTTTTGATTAACTGCTTGTATGATTTGGTTAATTATTCGCCAGATGCCTGCTGCGCTTCCGGTTTGCCGTAAATCAGCAGCGGCTTGGTTTGACCGCTAATGACGGACTCGTCAATCACCACTTTCTCAACGTCTTCCATCGACGGAAGATCGTACATGGTGTCGAGCAGAGCCGCTTCAACAATTGAACGCAGACCACGGGCACCGGTTTTACGGACCATCGCTTTCTTGGCAATAGCATCCAGCGCTTCGTCGCGGAATTCCAGATCAACGCCTTCCAGGTTGAACAGCGCCTGATACTGCTTGGTCAGCGCATTTTTCGGCTCTTTCAGGATCTGGATCAGCGCGTCTTCGCTCAGCTCATTCAGCGTTGCCACAACCGGCAGACGGCCGATGAATTCAGGGATCAGACCGAATTTGATCAAATCTTCCGGTTCAACCTGAGACAGCAGTTCGCCTTCGTTTGGTTTTTCGGACGTCGATTTCACCGTTGCGCCAAAACCAATGCCGGAGCCGGTTTCAACACGGTGGGAGATGACTTTGTCCAGACCAGCAAACGCGCCACCACAGATGAACAGGATCTTGGAGGTATCAACCTGCAGGAACTCCTGCTGCGGATGTTTACGACCACCCTGTGGCGGAACGGCAGCAACCGTACCTTCAATCAGCTTCAGCAGCGCCTGCTGTACGCCTTCACCCGATACGTCACGGGTAATGGACGGGTTGTCAGATTTACGGGAGATCTTGTCGATCTCATCGATGTAAACAATCCCGCGCTGGGCTTTCTGTACGTCGTAATCGCACTTCTGCAGCAGTTTCTGAATGATGTTTTCGACGTCCTCACCCACATAACCGGCCTCGGTCAGGGTGGTGGCATCCGCCATCGTAAACGGAACATCAAGCAGACGCGCCAGGGTTTCAGCCAGCAGCGTTTTACCGGAACCGGTTGGGCCGATCAGCAGAATGTTACTTTTACCCAGTTCTACGCCATTGCTGGTGTCGCCGTTACGCAGACGTTTGTAGTGGTTATAGACCGCTACCGCCAGCACTTTCTTGGCCTGCTCCTGTCCGATGACGTAGTCGTCAAGGTGATGACGAATTTCATGCGGCGTTGGCAGCGCGCTGCGCTCACGGTGCGGTGCGACTTCTTTAATCTCTTCGCGAATGATGTCGTTACATAAATCGACACATTCGTCGCAGATATACACGGACGGCCCGGCAATCAGTTTACGCACTTCATGCTGGCTTTTGCCGCAAAAAGAGCAGTACAGCAGTTTGCCCGAACCATCTTTGCGTTTATCTGTCATGAGTCCAAACCTCTTTTTAAGTTCTTTGTGCCGCACATGACGACGCAAATGCCATTCTAAGACGCAAGCTGCAATCAGCAGCGTGCCGCCCTACCTTAGTATAGCGGCACACTCGCGTCGCGGGCATCAATTACGATGGGTCAACACGGAGTCGACTAAGCCGTACTCAACTGCCTCTGGAGCAGAGAGGAAGCGATCGCGCTCGGTATCGCGCTCGATCTGCTCGAGTGGTTGACCCGTATGCTGCGCCATAAGTTCATTCATGCGCGCTTTTACTTTCAGAATTTCACGGGCGTGGATTTCGATATCCGTCGCCTGCCCCTGGTAACCGCCCAGCGGCTGGTGAATCATCACGCGGGAATTTGGCAAGCAGAAACGCTTACCTTTCGCCCCTGCTGTTAACAGGAACGCGCCCATAGATGCAGCCTGACCCATACAGATAGTGCTTACATCAGGCTTGATGAATTGCATGGTGTCATAAATGGACATTCCTGCTGTAATCACGCCACCCGGGGAGTTAATGTACAGGTAAATGTCTTTTTCCGGGTTTTCCGCTTCCAGAAACAGCATCTGCGCCACGATCAGGTTAGCCATGTGGTCTTCCACCTGGCCGGTCAGAAAGATAACGCGTTCCTTGAGCAGACGGGAATAGATATCAAAAGAACGCTCACCACGTGAGGTCTGTTCAATAACCATTGGCACCAGAGCCATATGGGGTGCAAAGTTATCTCGTTCGCCACTGTATGACATTTCCGTCTCCTGGATCAAAATTGAAAACACCTGCTGTACTGATTGTAACCTTACGGACGGATTATCAGCCAGTCTCATTCATCATGATTACGTACTTATGGGGTTCACAGTGCCCTATTTCAAGCATAACAACCTTTTGTTGTTACGCTAACACCGAAAGGGCGTTTTAGCACTCTTCCTGGGCTATCGCTGCGATAAAAAAAACCCGCTGCCGCAAGGCAACGGGTTTTCTGTTCAAACTTTAAACCGTTGGGGCGAAATTACGCCTGCTGGTTCATCAGTTCGTTGAAAGAGGTCGCTTTTTCGGTCACTTTCGCTTTCGCCAGTACCGCTTCAACAGCCTGCTCTTCCAGGGCAACGTTGCGCATGTTGTCCATCAGCTCTTTGTTCTTACCGTAGAACTCGATCACTTCTGATGGATCTTCGTATGCAGAAGCCATCTCTTCGATCAGGCCTTTCACACGCTCTTCGTCAGCTTTCAGCTCGTGGGTACGAATTACTTCGCCCAGCAGCAGGCCAACAACAACGCGGCGTTTCGCTTGCTCTTCGAACAGCTCGCGTGGCAGTTCCATCGCTTGCTGCTGGTTGCCACCGAAACGCTGTGCAGCCTGACGGCGCAGAACGTCGATTTCGCTGTCGATCAGGGCAGCTGGAACGTCGATTTCGTTGGCTTTCACCAGACCTTCGATCGCCTGAGATTTCACACGGTTACGTACAGCGCCGTTCAGTTCGCGTTCCATGTTCTTACGCACTTCGGTACGCAGACCCGCTACGGAACCATCTTCCACGCCGAAACGCTTGATGAATTCTTCAGTCAGTTCTGGCAGTTCGCGCTCTTCAACTTTTTTCAGGTTGATAGCGAACTTCGCTGCTTTCCCTTTCAGGTTTTCAGCGTGGTATTCTTCCGGGAAGGTCACGTCGATGGTGAACTCTTCGCCAGCCTTGTGGCCTTTGATACCGTCTTCGAAGCCTGGGATCATACGACCCTGGCCCATCGCCAGTACGAAGTCAGACGCTTTACCGCCTTCGAACTCTTCGCCGTCTACAGAACCGGTGAAGTCGATGGTGACACGGTCTTCAGCGTCAACAGCGCCTTCTTTCTCTTTCCAGTTCGCCTGCTGTTTGCGCAGGGTATCCAGCATGCCGTCAACGTCTTCGTCAGTCACGGAAACAACTGGTTTTTCAACTTCGATAGATTCCAGACCTTTCAGCTCAACTTCCGGGTACACTTCGAACTCAACGGAGTAGGTGAAGTCTTCGCCCAGTTTGTATTCGCCTGGAACGTAGTTCGGCGCGCCGGCCGGATTGATTTTTTCTTTGATGATCGCATCAATAAAGTTACGGCTCATCAGTTCACCCAGCACATCCTGACGCACGGAAGCGCCATAACGCTGAGCAACAACATTCATTGGTACTTTGCCCTTGCGGAAGCCGTCAATACGTACTTTTTTTGCTACGTTGACCAGCTCGCTTTTCACAGCAGTTTCGATGCTGTCAGCAGCGATAGTAATCGTTACACGGCGGCCAAGGCCTTGAGTGGTTTCAACTGAAACTTGCATCTTGTTACCTCAAAAAAATCACAGTGCTCGGTCAACTCTGAATCTGTCTGTTATACCGGGATGCTCTCTTAGTGCAGATTCACATTCCCTGTCGCCAGAATCATCCCGAAGACATTCAATAAGACGCGGCATTATAGCGGCATCACTTAGGTGAGTCGAGAACGGTTGGGGCATGTTGCTGCGGCTTTTTTCACACTTTAAGGCTATTTTTAGTCTTAAAATCGCTCCATTCGCTCAAAACTCAGACAAAACAAAACGGCCCGGAGGCCGTTTTGAGGAAATCTGTAAGCAACATACTGGAAAAGCTCCAGCCGTTGCAAATCCGATTTATCAGGCGATAGTGCCTGCACCGCGACAGGGCGGCGATGCGAAAACCGTATCCTGCAGGCCTTCCCATTCCTTAATGGTGTAGGTATGCAGTGCCAGCGCATGCACGGTCGTGGAGAGTTCTTCCGTCAAGGTGCTGTAGATCAAGCGGTGTCGATTCAGGAAACGTTCTCCCGTGAAGCGATCGCTAACCAGAACCACTTTAAAGTGGCTTTCAGAACCTGCCGGCACGTTATGACGATAGCTTTCGTCGACGACTTCGAGGAACACAGGGTTGAACGCTGCCCTTAATTTATCTTCTATATGCTCACGTATCATCATGAAATTACTCCTCCGACAACGCCAGGATGTCACCCATCCCTTTAAATGTTAGCCGCTTTTACCGTTTCCATTACACCTTGACAACAAATATTTAGCTTTCGTCTGATTTTCTCATTCAAACGAATGAAGTTCACTGTGAGACTCATACGTTTTGTCATACACGGATTGGGAAAAAGGGTGATCTGGTCAGTTTTCGGACAAGGCGATGAATTTACATGCGTTGACCACTTCCCCTCGCCGTTGGCGATGTTATGATGGCGGCAATTTTTCTCTTTATATGCTTACGATTCGTTGAGAACCCGAAAATGTTAAAAAAACTCTTCTTTCCGTTGGTAGCCCTTTTTATGCTGGCAGGCTGTGCTACCCCACCTACCACCATTGATGTCTCACCAAAAATCACCCTGCCTCAGCAGGATCCAAGCCTGATGGGCGTCACCGTGAGCATTAACGGTGCCGATCAGCGTCAGGATCAGGCGCTGGCTAAAGTGACCCGCGATAACCAGCAGGTTACTCTCACCGCCTCCCGCGACCTGCGCTTCCTGCTCCAGGAAGTGCTGGAGAAACAGATGACCGCTCGCGGCTACATGATTGGCCCAAGCGGCGCGGTTGATCTGCAGATTATCGTGAATAACCTGTACGCTGACGTGTCTCAGGGCAACGTGCGCTACAACATTGCGACCAAAGCGGATATCGCCATCATTGCCACCGCTAAGAATGGCAACAAGATGACCAAAAACTACCGCGCCAGCTACTCTGTTGAAGGTGCCTTCCAGGCTTCTAACCAGAACATTGCTAACGCCGTGAACAGCGTGCTGACCGATACCATCGCCGATATGGCGCAGGACACCAGCATTCACGACTTCATCAAGCAGAACGCGCGTTAATCCCGCTCTCTGACCCGGTGTATCACCGGGTCAGTTTTATAAGAACATGTCCAGCCATTACTTACGCATTTTCCAGCAACCGAAATCAGCGATCCTGCTGATCCTCGGCTTCGCCTCGGGTTTACCCCTCGCGCTCACTTCCGGCACGCTTCAGGCGTGGATGACGGTTGAGAACATCGATCTTAAAACCATCGGTTTCTTCTCGCTTGTTGGCCAGGCCTATGTCTTTAAGTTCCTGTGGTCTCCGGTCATGGATCGCTACACGCCGCCTTTCCTCGGACGTCGACGCGGCTGGCTAGTGATGACGCAGATCCTGCTGCTGCTGGCTATTGCGGCAATGGGGTTTCTTGAACCCACCCCCCAGCTTCGCTGGATGGCCGCGCTTGCGGTAGTGATTGCCTTCTGTTCCGCCTCTCAGGATATCGTGTTCGACGCCTGGAAGACGGACGTGTTACCTGCTGAAGAGCGCGGCGCCGGTGCAGCAATCAGCGTGCTGGGCTATCGCCTCGGGATGCTGGTCTCCGGCGGGCTGGCGCTGTGGCTGGCCGACCGTTACCTCGGCTGGCAGGGCATGTACTGGCTGATGGCCGCCCTGCTGATCCCCTGCATCATCGCGACGCTGTTCGCGCCCGAACCGAGTGACGTCATCCCGGTTCCCCGCTCGCTGGAGCAGGCCGTCGCCGAACCGCTCCGTGACTTCTTTGGCCGCAACAACGCCTGGCTGATCCTGCTGCTCATCGTCCTTTATAAGCTGGGCGATGCCTTTGCCATGAGTTTGACCACCACCTTCCTGATCCGGGGCGTCGGTTTTGACGCCGGTGAAGTGGGTGTGGTGAATAAAACGCTGGGGCTGTTTGCGACGATTGTCGGCGCGCTTTATGGCGGCGTGCTGATGCAGCGCCTGACACTGTTTCGCGCGCTGCTGATTTTCGGCATCCTTCAGGGCGCCTCTAACGCAGGCTACTGGCTGCTGTCGATTACCGACAAACATACGATCAGCATGGCCGCGGCGGTGTTCTTCGAAAACCTCTGCGGCGGCATGGGAACAGCGGCGTTTGTCGCCCTGCTGATGACCCTGTGCAATAAGTCGTTTTCCGCTACCCAGTTCGCTCTGCTCTCGGCGCTTTCCGCAGTTGGCCGCGTGTACGTTGGCCCGATTGCCGGCTGGTTCGTGGAAGCCCACGGCTGGCCAACATTTTATCTCTTCTCGGTCGTGGCTGCCGTGCCGGGGATTTTATTGCTGCTGGTCTGCCGTCAGACGCTGGAATATACCCAGCGGACAGAACATTTTATGCCGCGCACCGAATATCGCCGCGCCTACCGTTTTGCGCTGCGTCTGTTAATGGCGGGTTGCATTGCTCTGGCGCTCTGGCTTGTGGTGCTTATTATCAATGCCAGCACCTCTCTGGTACTCCCTTTCGAAGCCCTTCTGCTGGACGCAGGCGCCCTGCTGGCTATCGCCGGGATCCTGACCGGAGGTCTGCTTGATTTCATGGCGTTGCGTAAAACGCAGATGACCTGAAGAAAAATGCGAAAGGTTATTTCCCGTTGTAATCACTAACCGAAATTATAACGGCGAAATAGCCGCCAGGCGCAAAAAAAATATTTGTTGTTTTGTGCGGGATAGGATTTGGAAATTATTGGCTCCCATTCCAAAACGCTATTTTTCATTAAACGATTCAGCATACGAGAGTTTGATTTTTCGTTTTTCAGATGTCTTTTTATTGATAATTAATTGTTAATTTTTTGTTTATTTTCAACAATGGTTATACCAATTGCCCCTTTTAGGGTATGCTTGGGGGTCCTTTCGTTATAAAGCCCATGCCATGCGGCTTCGGTCATAAAAACCGACATAATTTGCAACACTTGTGACACGTGCGGCAGAACCCGGTAACACCTTCCTGACACAGGCCTAATGATGTTTACAGTAATGTAACCTTCCCGTAAAATGCCCGCACACTTTAAACGCCACCAGACTCCGTGGAATTGAGGTCGTTAAATGAGACTCGGGAAATACAATAAAAGTTTGGGATGGTTGTCATTATTCGCGGGCACTGTATTACTCAGTGGCTGCGATTCTGCACTACTAGACCCCAAAGGACAGATTGGACTGGAACAACGTTCACTGATATTGACGGCTTTTGGCCTGATGTTGATTGTGGTTATTCCTGCCATTTTGATGGCTGTTGGTTTCGCCTGGAAGTATCGTGCGAGCAATAAAGATGCGAAGTATAGCCCTAACTGGTCACACTCCAATAAAGTGGAAGCTGTGGTCTGGACGGTACCTATTCTGATCATCCTGTTCCTTGCCGTACTGACCTGGAAAACCACTCACGCACTTGAGCCAAGCAAACCGCTGGTTCACGATGAGAAACCTATTACCATTGAAGTGGTCTCCATGGACTGGAAATGGTTCTTCATCTATCCAGAGCAGGGTATTGCTACCGTGAATGAAATCGCCTTCCCGGCGAACACTCCGGTTCAGTTCAAAGTGACCTCCAACTCCGTAATGAACTCCTTCTTCATCCCACGTCTGGGTAGCCAGATTTACGCGATGGCCGGTATGCAGACCAACCTGCACCTGATCGCGAATGAAGCAGGCACCTATGATGGTATCTCCGCCAGCTATAGCGGCCCGGGCTTCTCAGGTATGAAGTTCAAAGCTATTGCGACGCCAGACCGTGCCGCTTTCGACCAGTGGGTTGAAAAAGCGAAGCAGTCTCCAAACACCATGTCTGACATGGCGGCGTTCGAAAAAGTGGCTGCACCAAGCGAATACAACAAGGTGGAGTACTTCTCTAATGTGAAACCAGATTTGTTCAAAGACGTTATTGGCAAATTTATGGATCACGGCAAGAGCATGGACATGACCCAGCCTGAAGGCGAGCACAGCGCGCACGAAGGTATGGAAGGCATGGACATGAGCCACGCGGAAACCGCTCACTAAGGGGCCGAGGAAGAAAATGTTCGGAAAATTGACACTGGATGCAGTGCCCTACCATGAACCGATTATCGTGGTTACGGTGGCTGCAATTATCATTGGTGGCGCGGCCTTACTGGCCCTGATCACTTACTTCGGTAAGTGGAGCTACCTGTGGAACGAGTGGCTGACTTCGGTTGACCACAAAAAACTCGGTATCATGTACTGCATCGTCGGTATCGTCATGTTAATTCGTGGCTTTGCGGATGCGATCATGATGCGTAGCCAGCAGGCACTCGCTTCTGCGGGCGAAGCCGGCTTCCTGCCACCGCACCACTACGATCAGATCTTTACCGCCCACGGCGTTATCATGATCTTCTTCGTGGCGATGCCGCTGGTTATCGGTCTGATGAACGTTGTCGTTCCGCTGCAAATCGGCGCGCGCGACGTGGCGTTCCCGTTCCTGAACAACCTGAGCTTCTGGTTCACGGTTGTCGGCGTTATCCTGGTTAACCTGTCACTGGGTGTGGGCGAATTCGCGCAGACCGGCTGGCTGGCTTACCCGCCGCTGTCAGGAATTGAGTACAGTCCGGGCGTTGGCGTCGACTACTGGATTTGGGCGCTTCAGCTCTCCGGTGTCGGTACTACCCTGACCGGTATCAACTTCTTCGTGACCATTATCAAGATGCGTGCCCCAGGCATGACCATGTTCAAGATGCCGGTATTTACCTGGGCATCTCTGTGCGCCAACATCCTGATTATAGCCTCCTTCCCAATTCTGACCGTCACCATCGCGCTGCTGACCCTGGACCGCTACCTGGGCACCCATTTCTTCACGAATGATATGGGTGGCAACATGATGATGTACATCAACCTGATTTGGGCCTGGGGTCACCCGGAAGTGTACATTCTGGTTCTGCCTGTGTTCGGTGTGTTCTCCGAAATCGCGGCAACCTTCTCGCGTAAACGTCTGTTTGGTTACACCTCTCTGGTGTGGGCAACCGTGTGTATTACCGTTCTGTCGTTCATTGTTTGGCTGCACCACTTCTTCACCATGGGTGCGGGCGCGAACGTAAACGCCTTCTTCGGTATTACCACCATGATTATCGCCATCCCTACCGGGGTGAAGATCTTCAACTGGCTGTTCACCATGTACCAGGGCCGTATCGTGTTCCACTCAGCGATGCTGTGGACCATCGGCTTCATCGTGACCTTCTCCGTAGGTGGGATGACCGGCGTACTGCTGGCGGTACCAGGTGCTGACTTCGTTCTGCACAACAGCCTGTTCCTGATTGCGCACTTCCATAACGTTATCATCGGTGGCGTGGTCTTCGGCTGCTTCGCTGGCGTAACCTACTGGTGGCCAAAAGCGTTCGGCTTCACGCTGAACGAAAAATGGGGTAAACGCGCGTTCTGGTTCTGGATCATCGGCTTCTTCGTAGCATTTATGCCGCTGTACGTGCTGGGCTTCATGGGTATGACCCGTCGTCTGAGCCAGCAGATCGATCCGCAGTTCCACCCAATGCTGATGGTTGCAGCGGGCGGTGCCGTGCTGATTGCCTGCGGTATCGCGTCTCAGCTGATTCAGTTCTACGTGTCTATTCGCGACCGCGACCAGAACCGTGACCTGACCGGTGACCCATGGGGTGGCCGTACGCTGGAGTGGGCGACCTCTTCTCCACCTCCTTTCTATAACTTTGCCATCGTGCCGCAGGTTCATGAACGCGACGCATTCTGGGAAATGAAAGAAAAAGGTGAAGCGTACAAGCAACCTGCTCATTACGAAGAAATCCACATGCCGAAAAACAGCGGTGCGGGCATTGTGATTGCCGCCTTCGCAACGGTATTTGGTTTCGCAATGATCTGGCACATCTGGTGGATGGCGATTGTTGGCTTCGCTGGCATCGTAATCAGCTGGATTGTGAAGAGCTTTGACGAGGACGTGGACTACTACGTACCAGTCCGTGAAGTTGAGAAGCTGGAAAATCAGCATTTCGACGAGATTTCTAAAGCGGGGCTGAAAAATGGCAACTGATACTCTGGCGCACTCAACTGCCCACGCGCATGAACATGCGCACCACGATACAGGACCGACCAAAGTCTTCGGTTTCTGGATCTACCTGATGAGCGACTGCATTCTGTTCTGCTGTCTGTTCGCGACCTACGCCGTTCTGGTGAACGGCACGGCGGGCGGCCCGGCTGGCAAGGACATCTTTGAACTGCCGTTCGTTCTGGTTGAAACCGCACTGCTGTTATTCAGCTCCATCACCTACGGCATGGCGGCTATCGCCATGTACAAAAACAACAAGAGCCAGGTTGTGTCCTGGCTGGCGTTGACCTGGCTGTTTGGTGCTGGATTTATCGGGATGGAAATCTATGAATTCCATCACCTGATTCTGGAAGGTTTCGGTCCGGATCGCAGTGGCTTCCTGTCCGCGTTCTTCGCGCTGGTCGGTACCCACGGTCTGCACGTGACCTCTGGTCTGATCTGGATGGCGGTACTGATGTTCCAGGTATCCCGTCGCGGCCTGACCAGCACTAACCGTACCCGTATCATGTGCCTGAGCCTGTTCTGGCACTTCCTGGACGTGGTGTGGATCTGTGTGTTCTCTGTTGTATATCTGATGGGGGCGATGTAATGAGTCATTCAAACGATCATGGCGCTTCCCACGGTAGCGTAAAAACCTACATGACAGGTTTCATCCTGTCGATCATCCTGACGGTGATCCCGTTCTGGATGGTGATGAGCGGTTCTGCGTCTAAGCCGGTTATTCTGGGTGCAATCCTGGTGACCGCGGTGATTCAGATTCTGGTGCATCTGGTTTGCTTCCTGCACATGAACACTAAGTCCGATGAAGGCTGGAATATGACCGCCTTTATCTTTACCGTGATTATCATCGCTATCCTGGTAGTCGGTTCCATCTGGATTATGTGGAACCTCAACTACAACATGATGGTTCACTAAGAGCGGCGAGTATGTTTAAGCAATACCTGCAAGTAACGAAACCAGGCATCATCTTTGGCAACCTGATCTCCGTGATCGGAGGGTTCCTGCTGGCCTCTAAGGGCAGCATTGATTACACCCTCTTTATCTACACGCTGGTCGGTGTGTCACTGGTTGTTGCGTCCGGTTGTGTATTTAACAACTACATCGACATGGATATCGACAAGAAGATGGAAAGGACCAAAAATCGGGTGCTGGTGAAAGGCCTGATCGCCCCTTCCGTCTCGCTGGTGTACGCCACCTTGCTGGGTATTGCTGGCTTTATGCTGCTGTGGTTTGGTGCTAACCCGCTGGCCTGCTGGCTGGGGGTGATGGGGTTCGTGGTGTATGTGGGCGTCTACAGCCTGTATATGAAACGCCACTCCGTCTACGGCACGCTGATTGGTTCTCTCTCCGGCGCTGCGCCGCCGGTGATTGGCTACTGCGCGGTCACGAACGAGTTCGACAGCGGTGCGCTGATCCTGCTGGCTATCTTTAGCCTGTGGCAGATGCCGCACTCTTATGCCATCGCGATTTTCCGCTTTAAGGATTATCAGGCAGCGAACATCCCGGTTCTGCCGGTCGTGAAGGGCATTTCTGTTGCCAAGAACCACATCACGTTGTACATCATCGCCTTTGCCGTGGCAACGCTGATGCTCTCTCTGGGTGGTTACGCCGGGTATAAATATCTGGCGGTAGCGGCTGCGGTGAGCGTCTGGTGGCTCGGTATGGCGCTGCGCGGTTACAAAGTGGAAGATGACAAAGTCTGGGCGCGCAAACTGTTTGTGTTCTCGATTGTGGCCATCACCTCGCTGTCCGTGATGATGTCCGTGGACTTCATGGTGCCAGATTCACACAACCTGCTGACTTACGTCTGGTAAGCCAAACAGGTCAATAAAAGGGTGCTTCGGCACCCTTTTTTATTCACTGAATCTACTAATAACGCATGTAATATTTGTTAAATAACCCTTTATTTACCCCGCCCCTTCCCCGCACTACACTATGGCCTGCTTTTGAACTGAGGTGGTAATGAACGATTATAAAATGACGCCAGGCGAGCTACGCGCGACCTGGGGCTTAGGGACTGTCTTCTCGCTACGGATGCTTGGCATGTTTATGGTCCTGCCTGTTCTGACCACGTACGGTATGGCGCTGCAGGGGGCCAGCGAGGCGCTGATTGGCCTCGCGATCGGCATCTACGGCCTGGCGCAGGCGGTTTTCCAGATCCCGTTTGGCCTGCTCTCTGATCGGGTGGGCCGAAAGCCGCTGATCGTCGGCGGGCTGCTGGTCTTTGTGCTCGGAAGCGTGATTGCCGCCCTCTCCCACTCCATCTGGGGGATTATTCTCGGCCGCGCCCTGCAGGGTTCCGGCGCGATTGCCGCCGCGGTGATGGCGCTGCTGTCCGACTTAACCCGCGAGCAAAACCGTACTAAAGCGATGGCGTTCATCGGCGTGAGCTTTGGCGTGACCTTTGCGATTGCGATGGTGCTGGGCCCCATCATTACGCACACGTTGGGTCTGCACGCCCTGTTCTGGATGATTGCCGTGCTGGCGACCATCGGTATTGCCTTAACCCTGTGGGTCGTGCCGGACAGCAAGAACCACGTCCTGAACCGTGAATCGGGGATGGTAAAAGGCTGCTTCAGCAAAGTGATTGTCGAGCCGCGCCTGCTCAAGCTGAACTTTGGCATTATGTGTCTGCACATCCTGCTGATGTCCACCTTTGTCGCCCTGCCCGGCCAGCTTGCCGCAGCGGGTTTCCCGGCGGCTGAGCACTGGAAAATCTATCTGGTCACGATGCTGATTTCGTTTGTCTCCGTCGTGCCGTTCATCATCTACGCCGAAGTGAAGCGCAAAATGAAGCGCGTCTTCGTGGGCTGCGTGGCGGTCCTGCTGATTGCCGAAATTGTGCTCTGGGGTGCTGGCCCGCACTTCTGGGAGCTGATTGCCGGCGTGCAGCTGTTCTTCCTGGCCTTTAACCTGATGGAAGCGCTGCTGCCGTCGCTGATCAGCAAAGAGTCCCCCGCCGGTTACAAAGGCACCGCGATGGGCATCTACTCCACCAGCCAGTTTCTCGGCGTGGCGATCGGCGGCTCGCTCGGCGGCTGGGTGGACGGCCTGTTTGATTCACAAACCGTGTTTCTCGCCGGTGCGCTATTGGCGACAGTCTGGCTGCTGGTCGCCAGCACCATGAAAGAGCCGCGCTACGTGAGCAGCCTGCGCGTGGAAATCCCGGATGATGTGGAAATCAGCGATGTGCTGAAGCAGCGTCTGGAAGCCAAAGAGGGTGTGACAGAGGTGCTCATCGTCCCGGAAGAGCGCAGCGCTTACGTCAAAATAGACAGTAAAATGACCAACCGCTTCGAGGTCGAGCAGGCGCTCAAAGCGTGAAAAAAAGCCCGGTTAAACCGGGCTTTTTTATATCAATCGCGGAAGTTTTTAAACTGGAACGGTTGCCCCAGATCGCCGCCGCGCACCAGCGCCATTACGGACTGGAGGTCATCGCGGGACTTACCGGTCACGCGAATTTCTTCGCCCTGGATCTGCGCCTGCACCTTCAGCTTGCTGTCTTTAATAAGCTTAACGATCTTCTTCTGCACCGCGCTCTCGATGCCCTGCTTCAGCCTGGCTTCAACAAACCAGTTTTTACCGCTGTGCACAAACTCTTCCGGCACGTCCAGAGACGTCCCTTCGATGCCGCGCTTTAACAGCTTGGCGCGCAGAATGTCGAGCAGCTGATTCACCTGGAAATCAGACTCGCTCAGCACCTTAATGGTCTTATTTGCGTCGTTCAGCTCAAACGACGCCTCAACGCCACGAAAATCGAAACGTGACTCAACTTCGCGGGTTGCGTTCTCAACGCCGTTGCGAACTTCCTGGATATCAACTTCGGAAACAATATCGAAAGATGGCATCTTTTCTTCTCCCTTCACTTTTGTTGCGTTGCATAATACCCGCTACGAGGCATAACTCAACAGAAGCTTAGCTGTATAATTAAGCTGTAACACCTGGCGCAGTTGCAGGTGAGGAGGAACAATGAAAATTACGGTGCTCGGATGCGGAGCGCTTGGTCAGCTGTGGCTGACCGCGCTGTGCAAGCACGGACATGAGGTTCAGGGCTGGCTGCGCGTGCCCCAGCCCTATTGCAGTGTAAACCTGATTGGTGAAGACGGAAGCATCTTTAACGAATCCCTCACCGCGAACGATCCTGATTTCCTGGCGCAAAGCGATCTTTTACTGGTGACGCTCAAAGCGTGGCAGGTCTCAGACGCGGTAAAGACACTGGCCGCGCTGCTCCCCCCCACTTCGCCCATACTGCTGCTGCATAACGGCATGGGAACCCTTGATGAGCTGAAAAGCGTCCCGCAGCCCCTGCTGATGGCGACGACCACGCACGCTGCGCGTCGCGACGGCAACATCATCGTGCATGTCGCCAGCGGCGTGACGCACATCGGGCCCGCCAGAACTCAGGATGGAGATTACAGCTATCTTGCCGATGTGCTGCAGAAGGTGCTGCCGGACGTCGCCTGGCACAACAACATCCGCCCTCAGCTGTGGCGCAAGCTGGCGGTAAATTGCGTGATCAATCCGCTGACGGCGCTGTGGAATTGCCCGAACGGGGAGCTGAAAAATCATCCGCAGGACGTTGCGATTTTGTGTGCGGAAGTCGCGGCGGTCGTTGAGCGGGAAGGCCTGCATACCTCGGCCGACGATTTACGCTGTTATGTCGAGCAGGTCATTGAGAGCACGGCAGAAAACATCTCCTCGATGCTGCAGGATGTTCGGGCTTTACGCCACACGGAGATCGACTACATTACCGGCTATCTGCTAAAACGCGCCCGCGCGCACGGCATTTCCGTGCCGGAAAACGCCCGTCTGTATGACCTTGTTAAACGTAAGGAGAGTGAATATGAGCGCGTCAGCACTGATCTGTCTCGCCCCTGGTAGCGAAGAGATGGAAGCGGTCACCACCATTGATTTGATGGTGCGCGGCGGCATTAAGGTCACCACCGCCAGCGTCGCCAGCGACGGCAATCTGGCAATCACCTGCTCGCGCGGGGTGAAAATCCTTGCGGATGCCCCCCTCGTTCAGGTGGCTGACGGCGATTACGACATCATCGTGCTGCCCGGCGGCTTAAAAGGCGCGGAATGTTTTCGCGATAGCCCGCTGCTGGTCGAGACCGTGCGTCAGTTTCATTTATCCGGCCGCATCGTCGCGGCAATCTGTGCCGCAGCAGGAACGGTTCTGGTTCCGCACGATATCTTCCCCATCGGCAACATGACCGGCTTCCCGGGGTTGAAGGATACGATCCCGGAAGAGCACTGGGTGGATAAACGCGTCGTCTGGGATCCGCGCGTCAACTTGCTGACCAGCCAGGGGCCAGGCACCGCGATTGATTTTGGCTTAAAGATTATTGACCTGCTGGTCGGGCGCGAGAAAGCGTACGAAGTGGCGTCATCGCTGGTGATGCCGGCGGGAATTTATAATTACTATGAAGAGTAGTGGATAAAAAAAGCCGGGTGGCGCGAGGTAAAAGCAAAACGGCAACCTTTGGTTGCCGTTTTTTATGTTTGCGCCCTCTCCCTGTGGGAGAGGGTCGGGGTGAGGGCTCCAGGCCGCACGCTACGGGCGATACACCTTCACATTCGCAAAGCCCTGCTCGCGCAGATACAGCGCCTGCAGGCGGCTCATCACCCCGCGCTCGCACCACAGCAGATACGTTTTGCTCTGGTCGAGATCGCCAAACTTGGTGCTCAGCTTATAGAACGGCAGAGAAACCACGTCGACGCCTTCAACCTGCAGCGGCTTGTCATCCTGCTCGTCAATGGAGCGGATATCCAGAATCGCATCGTTAGCGCCGAAACCGCTCACGGTTTCAACTTCAACGACTTCCTGCTCGGTCTGCTGGGCAATCTCGCGGATGTCGATGTTGGACGCTTCCTCCACCACTTTTTCCAGAATGCTGAAATCGAAGTTCTCTTCTTCCGCTTCGATCTTCGCCTTCACCGCCTTCACCGTTGGGCTTTTTGAGATCACGCCGCAGTATTCCGGCATGGTGCGGGCAAAATCTTCGGTGCCGATTTCGCGCGCCAGATCGATGATGTGCTCTTTATCGTGTGAGATCAGCGGGCGCAGGATCAGCGTATCAGACACGTTGTCGATCAGACGCAGGTTGGTCAGCGTCTGGCTGGAGACCTGGCCCAGCGCTTCACCGGTGACCAGCGCTTGTACGCCGTAGCGCTCGGCAACTTTGGACGCCGCACGCACCATCATGCGCTTCAGCACCACGCCCATCTGGCCGTCGTCCACTTTTTCGAGGATTTCGCCGACCACAGGTTCGAAGTTGATCGCCACGAAACGCACGCGGTGGGAGCTGCCGAAGCGGTTCCACAGGTAATGCGCGACCTGACGAACGCCGATTTCGTGCGCCGCGCCGCCCAGGTTGAAGAAGCAGTAGTGCACACGGCAACCGCGACGCATCAGCATATAGCTGGAGACGCCGGAGTCGAAGCCGCCGGAGATCAGGGACAATACGTCTTCCTGGGTGCCAATCGGGAAGCCGCCGATACCTTCATAGCGCCCTTTCACCAGCAGCAGGCGATCGTTTTCGATCTCCAGGTTCACGGTCACGTCCGGGTTGGTCAGACGAACGCGCGCCGTTTCAACGTGCTGGTTCAAACCGCCGCCAACGTAACGTTCCACTTCAATAGAGCTGAACTCGTGCTTGCCGCGACGCTTCACGCGCACGCAGAAGGTTTTGCCTTCGATCTGGTCGCGGTACTGCACCAGCGCTTTCTCGAAGATGTCGTGCATATCGCTGAACGGAACATCTTCCACTTCCAGGATATGGTGGATCCCCGGAATACGGGTCAGCGCGTCGCGAATATCCTGACGTTTGTTTTCGTCTTTGGCGCGCACTTCAACGTGGTCCCAGTGGCGCACCACGGCGAGGGTTTCGTCGTAGTGCTTTAATACGTTACGAATGTTCCCGGTGAGAATTTTAATAAAGCGCAAACGCACAGATTGGCTTTTGATGGTGATTTCAGGGAACAATTTAATGATAAACTTCATGGCGGCAATGTTTCTTAGGCAAGCGTATTAAGGCTTGTAATGGAAAAGAGTACAGCAGCCCACACCCGTGGCTGCATCCAGGCGCGCAAGTATACCACCATCGCGCCGCTCCTGTGCACATTGCGCGTTATTTGATAATTGCCCTGAGTCCGTTACCATGTCGGGGCTGAGAATATAAGAGTCAATTCACTATGCCGAAGAAGAACGACGCACCGGCCAGTTTCGAAACTGCGCTGAGTGAACTGGAGCAAATCGTTACCCGTCTTGAAAGCGGCGATCTCACGCTGGAAGAGGCGCTCAACGAATTCGAGCGTGGCGTGCAGCTGGCGCGCCAGGGGCAGGTCAAACTGCAGCAGGCCGAGCAGCGCGTGCAGATCCTGCTTTCCGACAGCGAAGACGCGAAGACCACGCCTTTCACACCGGACGCCGAGTAAATGGATTTTGCCAACGAGCTTCAGGCGCGTGTCGAACGCGCCAACGACGCCCTGCGCCGTTTTATTGCGCCACAGCCTTTTCAGAACACTCCTCTGGTTGAAGCCATGCACTATGGCGCACTCTTGGGTGGAAAGCGCCTGCGCCCGTTCCTGGTGTACGCCACAGGCAATATGTTTGGCATCAGCGATAACACGCTGGACGCCCCGGCAGCCGCCGTGGAGTGCATCCACGCCTACTCGCTGATCCACGACGATCTCCCGGCCATGGACGACGACGATTTGCGTCGGGGTCAACCCACCTGCCATATCAAGTTTGGCGAGGCGAATGCCATTCTGGCGGGTGATGCCCTGCAAACGCTGGCGTTCTCGATTCTGAGCGACGCGCCGATGGCGGAAGTGGCCGACCGCGACCGCCTGGCGATGATCTCCGAGCTGGCAATGGCCAGCGGCGTGGCCGGCATGTGCGGCGGACAGGCGCTGGATCTTGAAGCGGAAGGACGTCAGGTTAATCTGGAACAGCTGGAGCGTATTCATCGCCATAAAACCGGGGCGTTGATTCGTTCCGCCGTTCGCCTGGGCGCGCTGAGCGCGGGTGAACAAGGGCGCAAAGCCCTGCCGATTCTGGACAGATACGCAGAAAGTATCGGTCTGGCATTCCAGGTTCAGGATGACATTCTGGATGTGGTGGGCGATACTGCAACATTGGGTAAACGTCAGGGTGCGGACCAGCAGCTTGGCAAAAGTACCTACCCCGCCCTGCTGGGTCTTGAGCAAGCCCAACGTAAAGCCCGGGATCTGATTGACGATGCCCGCCAGTCGCTAAATGAACTGGCCGCGCAATCGCTGGATACCTCGGCACTGGAAGCGCTAGCGGACTATATAATCCAGCGTGATAAATAAACTATATATCTCGATGAGCCTTTGATGAGTTTTGATATTGCCAAATACCCGACACTGGCGTTAGTTGACTCCACCCAGGAGTTACGTCTGTTGCCGAAAGAGAGCCTGCCGAAGCTGTGCGACGAGCTGCGTCGCTACCTGCTCGACAGCGTAAGCCGCTCCAGCGGCCATTTCGCCTCCGGGCTTGGCACGGTAGAGCTGACCGTGGCGCTGCACTACGTCTATAACACGCCGTTCGATCAGCTCATCTGGGACGTGGGACACCAGGCCTATCCGCACAAAATTCTGACCGGACGTCGCGATAAAATTGGCACCATTCGTCAGAAAGACGGCCTGCACCCGTTCCCGTGGCGCGGTGAGAGCGAGTATGACGTGCTGAGCGTCGGCCACTCCTCCACCTCCATTTCTGCGGGCATCGGTATTGCCGTTGCCGCCGAGAAAGAGAACAAGCAGCGCCGCACCGTCTGCGTGATTGGCGACGGCGCCATTACCGCCGGTATGGCCTTCGAAGCCATGAACCACGCGGGCGACATCAAGCCGGACATGCTGGTTATCCTCAACGATAACGAAATGTCGATCTCCGAGAACGTCGGCGCGCTTAACAACCATCTGGCCCAGCTGCTCTCCGGCAAGCTTTACTCCTCGCTGCGCGAAGGCGGCAAGAAAGTCTTCTCCGGCGTACCGCCGATTAAAGAGCTGCTCAAGCGTACCGAAGAACACATCAAAGGCATGGTGGTGCCGGGCACCCTGTTTGAAGAGCTGGGCTTTAACTATATTGGCCCGGTTGACGGTCACGACGTGCTGGGACTGGTGACCACGCTCAAGAACATGCGCGACCTGAAAGGCCCGCAGTTCCTGCATATCATGACCAAAAAAGGGCGCGGTTACGAACCGGCGGAAAAAGATCCGATCACCTTTCACGCGGTACCGAAATTTGACCCGTCCAGCGGCTGTCTGCCAAAAAGCAGCGGCGGCATGCCGAGCTATTCCAAAATCTTCGGCGACTGGCTGTGCGAAACCGCAGCCAAAGACAACAAGCTGATGGCGATCACCCCGGCCATGCGTGAAGGTTCCGGCATGGTGGAGTTCTCCAGAAAATACCCTGACCAGTATTTTGACGTCGCCATTGCCGAGCAGCATGCGGTGACGTTTGCAGCGGGCCTGGCGATTGGCGGCTACAAGCCCGTTGTCGCGATCTATTCCACCTTCCTGCAGCGCGCCTACGATCAGGTGATCCATGACGTGGCGATTCAGAAGCTGCCGGTACTGTTTGCTATCGATCGTGCGGGCATCGTCGGTGCCGACGGCCAGACGCACCAGGGCGCGTTTGATCTGTCGTTCCTGCGCTGTATTCCGGATATGGTTGTCATGACGCCAAGCGACGAGAACGAATGTCGTCAGATGCTGTTTACCGGCTACCACTATCAGGATGGCCCAAGCGCCGTTCGCTACCCGCGCGGCAATGCGGTAGGCGTTGAGCTTCAGCCGCTGGAAAAACTGCCGATCGGTAAAGGTCTGGTGAAGCGTCGCGGTGAGAAAGTGGCGATCCTGAACTTCGGCACGCTGATGCCAGAGGCGGCTAAAGCGGCTGAAGCGCTGAATGCCACCCTGGTGGACATGCGCTTTGTGAAGCCCCTCGATGAATCTCTGATCCTGAGTATGGCTGAGACCCACGACGTGCTGGTCACGCTGGAAGAAAACGCCATCATGGGCGGCGCGGGCAGCGGCGTGAACGAGGTGCTGATGGCGAACCGTAAAGCCGTGCCGGTGCTGAACCTCGGCCTGCCGGATCGCTTCATTCCGCAAGGTACTCAGGACGAAGCCCGTGCGGCGATAGGCCTGGACGCCGCCGGTATCGAAGCCAAAATCCGTACCTGGCTGGACTGACCCTTCCCCCTTTTCCGCTCCTGCTATGCTTAAACCTGGTGTTTAAACAGCAGGAGCGGAACCGTGCAATACACAACATTAGGAAAAACGGACCTTAAGGTTTCCCGACTTTGCCTGGGCTGCATGACCTTTGGCGAGCCCGATCGGGGAAACCACGCCTGGACGCTGCCGGAAGAGAGCAGCCGTCCGATTATCAAACGCGCCATCGAGGGCGGCATTAACTTCTTTGACACCGCCAACAGCTACTCAGACGGCAGCAGCGAGGAAATTGTCGGCCGCGCCCTGCGCGATTTTGCCCGCCGTGATGACGTCGTCGTCGCCACCAAGGTCTACTATCCGGTGGGCGATCTGGCTGAGGGCCTTTCTCGCGCGCAGATCCTGCGCTCCATTGATGACAGCCTCAGACGCCTGAACATGGATTACGTCGATCTGCTGCAAATTCACCGCTGGGATTACAACACGCCAGTCGAGGAGACGCTTGAAGCGCTGAACGACGTGGTGAAAGCCGGGAAAGCTCGCTACATCGGCGCATCGTCTATGCACGCGTCGCAGTTTGCTCAGGCGCTGGATCTCCAGGCGCAGCACGGCTGGGAGCGCTTTGTCACCATGCAGGATCACTACAATCTGATCTATCGTGAAGAAGAACGCGAGATGCTGCCGCTATGCCATCAGGAGGGCGTGGCGGTGATCCCGTGGAGCCCGCTGGCGCGCGGTCGCCTGACCCGTCCATGGGGTGAAACCACGGCTCGGCTGGTATCGGATGAAGTGGGAAAAAATCTCTATGGCGGTACAGAAGCCAGCGATGCGCTGATTGCCGAACGTTTAGCCGGGATCGCCGACGATACCGGTGCAACCCGCGCTCAGGTGGCCCTGGCGTGGCTGCTGGGCAAGCGCGGGGTCGCAGCGCCGATTATTGGAACGTCGCGGGAAGAACAACTTGATGAGCTGCTGAATGCGGTGGATATCACGCTGACGCCGGAGCAGGTTGCCGAGCTGGAGACGCCGTATCAGCAGCATCCGGTAGTGGGGTTTAAGTAAACACTTGCCGGGTGACGGCTCCGCCTTACCCGGCCTACGATCGCACCCTGTTTGTAGGCCGGGTAAGCGCAGCGCCACCCGGCAATACAGAGCGCACAAACTCACGCGAAGTGATCGTACCCTTTCCAGTCCAGCGTAACGGGCGCACCGTCTTTCACAAACTTCAGCCCTTCACTCTCCGGCATGATCTGACCGATGCAGGTAAACTTCGCGCCGAGATGCGCTAACGCCACGTCCAGCGTTCCACGGTTGAGCTCAGGCACCGTGAAGCACAGCTCGTAGTCTTCACCACCGGACAGCGCCCAGCGCAGGGCCTGCTCAGGCTCTACATGGCGAAGCAGTTGCTCCGAAAGCGGAAACAGATCCAGGTCAACGCGCGCGCCTACGCCGCTGGCCTTCAGGATATGCCCGAGATCCGAGATCAGCCCGTCAGAGAGATCGATAGCCGAGCTTGCCCGTTCGCGCAGCGCCTGTCCGTGCAAAATACGCGGCGTTGGCCGCAGATGGCGTTTCACCAGATACGCCACGTCGTCAGCATCTTCAACCGTTAAACGGTTCTGCAGGATCGCCAGCCCTGCCGCGCTGTCGCCCGGCGTACCGGTCACGTAGATCCAGTCGCCCGGTTTTGCGCCTGAGCGCTTCAGCGCGCGGCCGAGCGGCACGTAGCCGTGGATCGCCAGCGTCATCGACAGCGGACCGGCAGTCGTATCGCCGCCAATCAGCTGCATATCGTAATAGCTAAGCTGCTCAAACAGCGCATCGCTAAAGGCTTCCAGCCAGGCTTCATCTACCTCTGGCAGGGTCAGAGCCAGCGTCAGCCACGCGGGATCGGCACCCATCGCCGCCAGATCGCTGACGTTAACCGCCAGGGCTTTATACGCCAGATCGGCAGGATCGATATCCGGTAAGAAATGACGGCCGCACACCAGGGTGTCGGTGCTGATTGCCAGCGTCTGTTTTTCGGGAATATTGAGAAGTGCACAGTCATCGCCAATGCCGGTTTCAACATCAAGACGAGAGGTTCTGACACGGTCGAAATAACGGGCAATCAGGGAGAATTCGCCGCATGCCATACGTTATGCCTCAGCAAATAAAAGAAAAAACCGGAGCCGCACTGCCCGTCAGGCAATGCAGGACTCCGGTTTGCGGATCACTTTTTGTGGGGACGGATCGCAGGTGCTGCTTTATCAAGTACGCCGTTTACAAACTTGTGGCTGTCTTCAGCGCCGAAGGTTTTCGCCAGTTCGATCGCTTCGTTGATGGCCACTTTATACGGCACATCATCACGTTTAGACAGCTCAAACAGCGCGATACGCAACACTGCTTTTTCCACCTGGCCCAGCTCTTCGAGCAGACGGGACAGGTATGGCTTCATCAGGCCATCGAGATACGCGCTATTAGTCGCCACTCCCGACAGCAGTTCGCGGAAGTACAGAACGTCAACGTCTTTTACGTCCTGTTCTGACAGGAACTGGTATTCGACATCAGCGATGTCGTTCTGGGACAACTGCCAGGAGTAAAGTGCCTGGACGGCACATTCACGGGCGCGGCGACGAGCAGCAGGTTTCACGGAATTCCCCTTACAAAAAAATCAGGCCTTGATGGCTTTCAATACATTGATCATTTCAAGCGCGGTCAGTGCAGCTTCTGCACCTTTGTTACCGGCTTTGGTGCCAGCACGTTCGATGGCTTGTTCAATACTTTCGGTGGTCAGCACGCCGAACGCGACAGGAATTTCAGCATCCTGCGCAACGTGTGCCAGACCGTTGCTTGCACCGCCCGCAACGTATTCGAAGTGCGCAGTGCCGCCACGAATAACGGTACCCAGCGCAATCACCGCGTCGTATTTACCGGTTTTCGCCAGCGCGCCCGCCGCCAGTGGCAGTTCGTAAGCGCCTGGAACCCAAACAACGGTAATGTTGTCATCTTTAACCTGGCCGATACGTTTCAGGGCGTCAATCGCACCTTCCAGCAGGCTGTCGTTGATGAAGTTGTTGAAACGCGCAATGGTGATGGCGACGCGAGCGTCCGGGGTAGCTACAGCAGCTTCAATAATGTTCATACTCTTCCTTTACGGGTTCATTTGGCCCCGCAGGGGGGCGGATTTTATCATAATACTTTGCGCACTGCTTCCCTATTTCAGGAGCAATTACGCTGTCGTTAAGTGGAGGCAGACATCCGGGCCTACCGGACGAATCTCGCTAAATTTGAGTTGCGGTGCGTCGGCCAGTTTTTCAAGGCCGGGCAGCACAAACAGGCCGCGCGCGTCGTGACCTAACAGTTTAGGCGCAACGTAAACAATCAGTTCATCCACCAGTCCGGCCTGTAAAAGCGCACCGGCGAGCGTTGGCCCCGCTTCCACCCAGATGCTGTTCACCTGCTGCTTGCCGAGCAGCATCATCAGCACTACCAGATCCAGATGACCGTTATGCTCCGGCACCATAATGCTGCGCACGCCTTCCGGCCATTCGCGCGTATCTTCTTTAGTGCGGGCAATCCAGGTTTCACCCGGCTGCTGCACGATGCGGTGCTCCGGCGTCACGCGGTTCTGGCTATCAATGATAATACGCAGCGGCTGGCGCAGGTTCTCCTGCGGGTACAGCGCCTGGGTATCGGCATTCAGTTCGTCCCAGCGCACGGTCATGGCCGGATCGTCAGCCAAAACGGTTTCACTGCTGGTGAGGATAGCATGGCTTTGCGCGCGCAGACGTTGCACATCGCGCCTTGCCTGTGGAGAGGTAATCCACTGGCTTTCGCCGTTTGCCATCGCCGTACGACCGTCCAGCGAGGCGCCCAGCTTGAGCTGAATATACGGGAACCCCGTGCGCATGCGCTTCAGAAAGCCTTTGTTGATCGCTTCCGCGTCCTGCATCATCAGCCCATGGCTGACGTCGATGCCTTCCTGCTGCAGGCGATACAGGCCGCGTCCGGCAACCTGCGGATTCGGGTCCTGCATCGATGCGACCACGCGTGAAACGCCTGCCGCGATCAGCGCTTCGCAGCACGGCGGCGTACGCCCGTGATGGCTGCAGGGCTCCAGCGTGACGTAGGCTGTGGCGCCGCGCGCCTTCTCACCCGCCATGCGCAGCGCATGAACCTCGGCATGCGGCTCGCCGGCACGATAGTGAAACCCCTCCCCTACGATCTCGCCATCTTTAACGATAACGCACCCGACGTTCGGGTTGGGATGGGTGGTAAAACGACCGCGCTGCGCCAGCTTCATGGCTCGCGCCATGTAAATCTCATCCTGCATGAGCTTAATCCTGTAAGCGGGCGATCTCTTCGCCAAACTCTTTGATGTCTTCGAAGCTGCGGTAGACCGAGGCGAAGCGGATATAGGCAACCTTATCGAGCTTTTTCAGCTGCTCCATCACCAGGTTACCGATCATTTTGCTCGGCACTTCACGCTCACCCAAACCACGAAGGTAAGATTTTATGTGGTTTAACGCCATCTCAACGTCATCCGCGCTGACGGGACGTTTTTCCAGGGCCTTCAGCATCCCGCTGCGCAGTTTCTCTTCGTTAAACGGCTCGCGCACGTCGTTGCTTTTCACCACGCGCGGCATTACCAGCTCTGCAACCTCAAAGGTCGTGAAACGCTCGTTGCACACCAGACACTGCCGACGACGGCGTACGGATGACCCTTCGCCCACAAGACGAGAGTCGATGACTTTGGTATCCACAGCGGAGCAGAATGGGCAATGCATACGGTATCCCTGTTATGTGGTTAACTAATTTTCATTTTACCCTGATCTGGCCTGACAACAAAGGAAGAGCTTTTTGAGACAAAGGATCTATGTCTGAAACGTCGAGGCTGGCTACCATTAAGGCGATCCGTTATTTCAAGGAAATAAACGCAATGACAAGACGTTACCTTAAAATTTTGCTGGTGGGGAGCCTCTTCACCCTTAGCGCCTGTGCACAGCAAACCGAAGTCCGTCAGATGAAACAGAGCGTGAACACGCTCAATGCGGCGATGGACAAACTGAACAAAGAAACGGTGAAGATCACCCAGCAAAACGCGCTAAACGCCAAATCCAGCAGCGGGGTTTATCTGCTGCCGGGAGCGAATACGCCTGCGCGTCTCAATAGTCAGATTGGCACGCTAAAAATGTCTCTGGTGAATGTGGCGGCGAATGCAAATGGTACTCGCGCAACATTACGCATTCAGGGCGAGTCCAACGATCCGTTGCCTGCCTTCAGCGGCACCGTCGAATGGGGACAGATCCAGGGCACCACTGAGAGCTACCAGGAGGTGAATGTTAACAGTCAGCTGTTCACCGCACCGGCCAGCGTGCTGGCTCCGAGCGATGTTGACATTCCGCTGCAGCTTAACGGACTCACTCCGGATCGGTTAGGTTTCATCCGCATTCACGATATCCAGCCCGCCGCGCAATAACCCTCCCTTTAGCGGAGTGAAATGTCACTCCGCTAACATTTACATTTCGTATGGATTGGCAACATAAATGATTGCCGCTACAATCCCGCCCGTTTAAAGTACGCAAACGTGAACGCAATCGATTACGCGTATGAGATATATGTGAAACAACACATATTTTTGTGAGCAGGGATTCCTATAATAGGCACCGCAGAAACACGAAATATTTAGAAACGCAATTCGCGCATTTTTCACTCCCGGAAGGGAATTTCAATCAGTGGCATGATTATGAAAAAAACATTACTCGCAGCCGGCGCTGTACTGGCACTCTCCTCTTCTTTCACTGTTAACGCAGCGGAAAACGATAAACCACAATACCTCTCCGACTGGTGGCACCAGAGTGTTAACGTGGTCGGCAGCTACCACACGCGTTTCGGACCTCAGATCCGCAACGATACCTACCTGGAGTACGAAGCATTCGCCAAGAAAGACTGGTTTGATTTCTACGGCTATATGGATGCACCGGTCTTCTTCGGCGGTAACTCGCAGGCTAAAGGTATCTGGAACCACGGTTCTCCACTGTTCATGGAGATCGAACCGCGCTTCTCCATCGACAAGCTGACCGGCACAGACCTGAGCTTCGGCCCGTTCAAAGAGTGGTACTTCGCGAACAACTATATCTACGACATGGGCCGCAACGAGTCCGGTCGTCAGAGCACCTGGTATATGGGTCTGGGTACCGACGTTGACACCGGCCTGCCAATGAGCCTGTCCCTGAACGTGTACGCGAAATACCAGTGGCAGAACTACGGTGCCGAAAACCAGAATGAGTGGGATGGCTACCGTTTCAAAGTGAAATACTTTGTGCCAATCACTCAGCTGTGGGGCGGTAACCTGAGCTATATCGGCTTCACCAACTTCGACTGGGGTTCAGAGCTGGGCGATAAGAGCGGTTACGCAGAGAACGGTATCAAGCAGCGTACCAACAATTCCATCGCCTCAAGCCACATTCTGGCGCTGAACTACGATCACTGGCACTACTCTGTTGTTGCGCGTTACTGGCACAACGGCGGTCAGTGGAACGACGACGCGAAACTGGTATGGATGAACGAAAACGTCCGTTCTACCGGTTGGGGTGGCTACCTGGTTGTAGGTTATAACTTCTAACCTGTTCGGGACTGTGCGGGCTGATGCCCTCACCCTGACCCTCTCCCACAGGGAGAGGGAACAAATACAAAAAACGGCAACATTCGTTGCCGTTTTACTTTTACCTCGCCGCCGGGCAAAAAAAGCCAGCTCAAGAGCTGGCTTTTTACTGCTTAACCTTCCGCAAAAAATCCGCCAGCGATCTGTCCGCACTCTCGCTAAACCGCCTCTCCGTCTGCACAATATTGAGACAGCGGTCGAGCCGGAAACAGCGATAGTCGTCGCGCCGTTCGCACCACGCCGCCAGCAGCCAGCGCTCCCCCCAGAAGAACAAGCCCAGCGGCTGAACCTCGCGCTTTGAGAGCTGTCCGGCTTCATCACGGTAATGCAGCGCCAGCACGCGCTGGGCGGAAATCGCCTGATGGATCATGTCAAAATCGCTGCGGGAGTGGCTTTGCATGCAAAAATCCGGGGCGTAGATCCGCGTCTGCTCCGCCTTTCGACGACTCTCCTCGGGCAGGATAGCCAGCACCTTCTCCTGAGCCGACTCCAGCTCGCGCGAAAGCGATTCCCCTCCCCAGGTTTTGAGCAGGCGAATCGCGACGATCAGCGCCTCTGACTCCTTATTTGTCAGCATCAGCGGCGGCAGGTCAAAACCCGACATCAGCCGATATCCGCTCCCCGCCTCACCTTCCACCGGCACGCCGGAAAGCGACAGATCGCGGATATCGCGGTAGACCGTGCGCTCGGACACACCAAGCCGGTCCGCCAGATGCGCTGCCGTTGTCAGACGCCTGCCCCGCAGGATCTGCACAATCTGAAACAAACGGTCAGCGCGTCGGGTCATATCTTATTCCGCTCTCAGGCAGGTTGATGGAGGCCGACGCGGTTACCCTCGCTGTCGGTAAACAATGCGATAGTGCCAATGCCATGCGGCAGTTCCAGCGGGCCAAACACGCACTCGCCGCCCGCAGAGGCGATGCGATCGAGCGTGGCCGCCAGATTGTCAGTATGCAGGTAGATAATAGCGCCCTGCAAAGACGGTGTAACGCCGTCAAATTTTGCCAGCGCCCCGCCGGTATACGGATCCTCATGCGGGAAAACGGCCAGCTCCGCACAGTCCATTTTCTCGCGACGCAGCGCGAGCTGCATCACCGGCTCATAAAATTTGATGGCGCGATCCATATCCGCGACCGGAATTTCAAACCAGTTAATGACGCTTTTCATATATTCTCCTGCCTGTTGTTTGGGTTCAGAAGAAGTCTACGACAGGGCTCCTGACAGCATACTGTCAGGAGTGTTTGTCAGGAGCAGATAAAAAAAATCCCGGTCAACAGACCGGGATTTCGATAACGCGCTAAACCTCGCCTTACGGCAGAATGGACGGCTGATCCGCCCCTTCTTTCTCGACTTTCTGCTGGAGCAGGTGCTCGCGCTTCATGCCGAGTTTCAGTGCCAGAGCGGATGCGACGTAGATAGACGACGCCGTACCGATGGTGACACCGATCAGCATGGTCAGCGAGAAGCCTTCCAGTACCGGACCACCGAAGAGGAACAGCATCAGGATCACCATCAAAGTGGTACCGGATGTGATCAAGGTACGGTGCAGCGTCTGGGTCAACGACACGTTAAAGATTTCGTACGGCGTACCGCGACGGATCTTACGGAAGTTTTCACGGATACGGTCAGATACCACGATACTGTCGTTCAGTGAGTAACCGATAACGGACATCAGGGATGCCACAATCGTCAGGTCAATCTCAATGTGGAACAGCGACAGTATGCCCATGGTGATCACCACGTCGTGCGCCAGAGCGATAACCACACCGGCCGCCAGTCGCCACTCAAAGCGGAAACCGACGTACACCAGGATGGAGATCAGCGCTACCAGCAGCGCCATCGCACCGGTCTGCGCCAGGTCAGCACCCACGCTTGGGCCGACGAACTCAATACGCTTGACCGCCGCGTTCTGGCTGGTTGTTTCGTTAATCACGCTAACAACCTTACTGCCCAGCTCCTGGCTGCCGTTGGCATCGTGCACCGGCGGCATACGCACCATGATGTCGCGGCTGCTGCCGAAGTTCTGCAGCAGCGGCTCTTCAAAGCCCGCTTTCTGCAGAGACAAACGCATCTGGTCCATATCGACCGGCTTTTCCAGGGAGATCTCGATGACCGTACCGCCGGTGAAATCCAGACCCCAGTTAAAGCCTTTCACGCTCATAATGCCGATGGACAGAATCAGCAGTAAACCTGAAATGCCGAAGGCCCAGTAGTCCCAGCGCATAAAGTCCCAGACTTTACGGCCGTGGTTCAATTGTTCAACAGTATATTCCTGTGCCACAACGCACTCCTCAGATAGACAGCTTTTTGACGCGCTTGCCGCCGTACAGCAGGTTCACGATGGCACGGGTGCCGACAATAGCGGTAAACATTGACGTTGCGACACCGATACCGGTTGTAATCGCAAAGCCTTTGATCGCGCCAGTACCCACTGCATACAGGATAAGAACCTTAATCAGTGTTGTTACGTTCGCATCGAAGATGGAGCTGAACGCGCCTTTATAGCCTTCGTCAATCGCCTGCTGAATAGAGCGACCGTTGCTCAACTCTTCTTTGATACGTTCGTTAATCAGTACGTTGGCGTCGACCGCCACCGCAAGGGTAAGAACGATACCAGCAATGCCCGGCATGGTCAGCGTCGCCCCCGGCAGCAGGGACATAATGCCGATGATCAGCACCAGGTTGGCGATCAGCGCGGAGGTCGCAATCAGACCAAACTTCTTGTAGAAGAAGATCATGAAGAGGATAGAGACCACCAGACCGGCCAGACACGCTTCCAGACCCTGCTGGATGTTTTGCATACCCAGAGTTGGACCAATGGTACGTTCTTCAACAATCTGAATTGGCGCAATCAGCGCACCGGCACGCAGCAGCAGGGAGAGCTGACGCGCTTCGTTCGGGTTGTTGATACCGGTAATACGGAAGCTGTTACCCAGACGAGACTGGATGTTGGCGATGTTAATCACCTCTTCCTCTTTCACCAGCACCGCACGACCGTTTGCATCTTTCTTACCGCTGTCTTTGTACTCCACGAACAGGGTCGCCATCGGTTTGCCAATGTTGTCCTTGGTGAAGTTAGACATGATGTTACCACCCGCGCTATCCAGCGAGATGTTAACCTGCGGCTGGTTGTATTCGTCCTGGCTCGAGGTGGAGTCGGTGATGTGGTCACCGGTCAGAATCACGCGTTTGTACAGCACAACTGGCTGACCTTCGCGGGTCTGTTTCACTTCGGAGTCACCCGGAATACGCCCTGCGGCAGCAGCGGACTGATCGACGTTGGAGTTCACCAGACGGAATTCCAGGGTTGCAGTCGCACCCAGAATCTCTTTCGCACGCGCGGTATCCTGGATACCCGGCAATTCAACCACGATACGGTCAGCACCCTGACGCTGTACCAGCGGCTCAGCCACGCCCAGCTGGTTTACACGGTTACGCAGAATGTTGATGTTCTGCTGAACGGCATATTCACGCGCTTCTTTCAGACGCGCATCGGTCATCACCGCGCGCAGCTGGTTGCTGCCCTGAGAGGTGATCACCAGGTCACGGTGACGTTGGGTCAGGTAATCTACAGCCTGATCGCGCGCCGCACTGTCTCGGAACGTGATGCTCATGCCGTAGTTATCTTCTTTACGCACGGTGGTGTAAGCGATGCCTTTATCACGCAGATCGCTGCGCAGGCTGTCGATATTCTGTTCCTGCAGCTTGCCGAGCGCGGTATCCATATCCACTTCCATCAGGAAGTGAACGCCGCCACGCAGGTCAAGACCGAGTTTCATTGGCTCTGCTTTCATCGCAGCCAGCCAACGCGGGGTTGCAGGGGCAAGGTTAAGCGCCACGACGTATTTGTCACCCAGCACGCCCATCAGCGCTTCGCGAGCGCGGAGCTGCGTGTCGGTGGTGTCGAAGCGAGCAAGAATTGCACCCTCTTCCAGAGCCACAGACTTAGCGGTAATTTTTTCTTCTTGTAACGTTTTCTGGACCTGGATCAGCGTTTGCTCACTGGCGGCAACACCGCGCGCGCCAGTGATTTGAACAGCCGGATCCTCACCATACAGGTTGGGAAGCGCGTACAGCAGGCCGACGAGAATCACGACGACCAGCATGATGTACTTCCACAAAGGATAACGGTTTAACACGGCAGTTCCCTTTGGGAAAAGTTGGGATTACAGCGCCTTCATGGTGCCTTTCGGCAGAACGGCAGCTACGAAGTCACGTTTGATGACCACTTCAGTGGTGTCGTTCAGGGCGATAGCAATGTAGCCGTTTTCAGCCACTTTGGTTACGCGACCCACCAGACCACCGTTAGTCAGTACTTCATCGCCTTTCGCAATGGAGTTCATCAGGTTTTTGTGCTCTTTGGTGCGCTTCTGCTGTGGACGCAGGATCATGAAGTAGAAGATCAGACCGAACACAACCAGCATCAGAATCAGAGACATCGGGCTGCCCTGCGCTGGAGCACCTGTTGCCGCTACCGCATCAGAAATAAAAAAGCTCATTCAAATTCCCTCATTATTAAAATTAATCAACGTTCAACGGTGGAACATCCCGCCCCTGACGTTGGTAGAAATCAGTCACGAAGCTCTCTAATTTACCCTCTTCGATAGCCTTACGTAAACCAGCCATTAAGCGCTGATAATAACGAAGATTATGAATGGTATTGAGACGCGCGCCCAAAATCTCGTTGCAACGATCGAGATGATGCAGATACGCGCGAGAATAATTGCGACAGGTATAGCAATCGCACTCGGAATCGAGCGGGCTGGTGTCACTCTTATGCTTCGCGTTACGGATTTTCACCACGCCATCGGTAACGAACAAATGGCCGTTACGCGCGTTGCGGGTTGGCATGACGCAGTCGAACATATCAATGCCGCGGCGTACGCCTTCAACCAGATCTTCTGGTTTACCCACGCCCATCAGGTATCGTGGTTTATCCGCCGGGATTTGCGGGCAGACATGCTCCAGAATGCGGTGCATGTCTTCCTTCGGTTCACCCACAGCCAAACCGCCGACAGCGTAGCCATCAAAACCTATCTCTACCAGACCTTTAACAGAGATATCGCGTAAATCTTCGTAAACGCTGCCCTGGATAATGCCGAACAGCGCATTTTTGTTCTGCAGGGAGTCAAAACGGTCACGGCTACGCTTCGCCCAGCGCAGAGACATCTCCATGGAGCGTTTTGCGTAATCCCAGTCGGCCGGATACGGCGTACATTCGTCGAAGATCATGACGATGTCAGAGCCGAGATCGTACTGAATCTCCATCGATTTTTCGGGATCGAGGAAAATCGGATCGCCGTTGATCGGGTTACGGAAGTGTACGCCCTGCTCGGTGATCTTGCGGATATCGCCCAGGCTGAAGACCTGGAAGCCGCCGGAGTCGGTCAGGATTGGGCCTTTCCACTGCATGAAATCGTGTAGGTCGCCGTGGAGCTTCATGATCTCCTGACCCGGACGCAGCCACAGGTGGAAGGTGTTGCCGAGGATAATCTGTGCGCCAGTGGCTTCTACTTCTTCCGGCGTCATCCCTTTTACGGTGCCGTACGTGCCCACAGGCATAAACGCGGGGGTTTCCACCACGCCGCGATCAAACACCAGGCGACCGCGACGCGCGCGGCCATCGGTGGTATCGAGTTCAAATTTCATTTTTTCTCCGACGTCAGAAAAACAGTCCAACGTTGTAAAACGGTGCCGCGGACTTATTCCCCGACACGCTCATTCAAAGCCAGCGGATTGTACGTGATAAACATCGCGTCCCCGTAGCTAAAAAAGCGATATTTTTGTTCTACCGCAGACTTGTAGGCCGCCATCGTATGCTGATAACCGGCAAATGCCGACACCAGCATAATCAGCGTTGATTCAGGCAGATGGAAGTTGGTCACCAGCGCGTCAATCACTTTGTACTGATAGCCCGGGTAGATAAAGATCTGCGTATCGCCAAAGAACGGCTCGATAAGATCGCTCTTCGCCGCCTGCGCGGCGCTCTCGAGTGAGCGTACGGACGTTGTACCGACCGCCACGACGCGGCTACCGCGCGCTTTCGCCGCCAGCACCGCGTCCACAACATCCTGAGGCACTTCGGCATACTCAGAGTGCATGATGTGATCTTCAATGCTGTCCACGCGCACCGGCTGGAAGGTTCCCGCCCCGACGTGCAGCGTCACGAACGCCATCTCCACGCCCTTCGCGCGCAGTTTCTCCAGCAGCGGCTCATCAAAATGCAGGCCCGCGGTCGGCGCAGCGACGGCACCCGGCTTCTGGCTGTAGACGGTCTGGTACAGCTCGCGATCGGCCTCTTCGTCCGGACGCTCAATATACGGCGGCAGCGGCATGTGGCCGATGGCGTTCAGGATATCGAGCACCGTACGTTCGTCATCGAACGCCACCTCAAACAGCGCATCGTGGCGCGCGGTCATGGTCGCTTTGATGCTCTCATCATCGCCCAGCAGCAGTTCAGCGCCCGGCTTCGGCGCCTTAGACGCGCGAATATGTGCCAGAATACGTTTATCATCGAGCATACGTTCGACCAGCACTTCAATCTTGCCGCCGCTGGCTTTACGGCCAAACAGGCGCGCCGGGATCACGCGGGTATTGTTAAAGACCAGCAGATCGCCAGGGTTGAGCTTGTCGAGCAAATCGGTGAAAGTACCGTGCGTCAGCTCGCCCGTTGGCCCATCCAGTGACAGTAAGCGACAGCTGCTGCGCTCAGGCATGGGATAGTGAGCAATCAGGGATTCAGGTAGTTCAAAGGAGAAATCGGCGACGCGCATGACGTATACTCGTGACTTAAAAACAGGCGGCATAGTCTAGTGCTCACACCCTTTTGCTGCAACAACTAGCCGCCCCCGGACAAATAAAACGCATGAATTTTCTCGCTCACCTGCATCTCGCTCACCTCGCTGACAGCTCCCTGTCCGGCAATTTGCTGGCCGATTTCGTACGCGGCAACCCCGCTGAGGACTATTCCCCGGAGGTTGTCGACGGGATTTTCATGCACCGCCGCATCGACGTGCTGACGGATAAGCTGCCGGAAGTGACGGAAGCCAAAGCGTGGTTTCGCCCTGAAACGCGCCGCGTTGCGCCGATCACGCTCGACGTGATGTGGGATCACTTTCTGTCGCGCCACTGGGAACAGCTGTCGCCGGAGATGCCCTTGCCGGCGTTTGTGCGCTATGCCCACCAGCAGGTGTCGATCATTCTGCCCGACTCGCCGCCGCGCTTTGTGAATCTGAATAACTATTTATGGTCGGAACGCTGGCTGGAGCGCTATCGCGAGATGGATTTCATCCAGAACGTGCTGAACGGGATGGCGAGCCGCCGACCGCGACTGGATGCGCTGCGGGATTCCTGGTATGACCTGGATGAACATTACGATGCCCTGGAAGCGCGTTTCTGGCAGTTTTACCCGCGGATGATGGTACAGGCGAAAAACAAACAGCTCTGACAGAATTCACATTGATAGGTAAAAGCTGGCGGAACGATTGTCACCACCTCTTTGTCTTATCCATGAACACTCTCTATACTGGCTCGCGTTGCGTTCCAAATAACCTTAGTATCTACAGGAGAATCATATGGTTCTGGTAACTCGTCCGGCTCCGGATTTTACAGCTGCAGCAGTTCTGGGCAACGGTGAAATCGTTGAAAACTTCAACTTCAAACAGCACACCAACGGTAAAGCGACCGTTCTGTTCTTCTGGCCAATGGACTTCACTTTCGTTTGCCCGTCTGAGCTGATTGCCTTCGACAAACGTTATGAAGAATTCCAGAAGCGTGGCGTGGAAGTTGTTGGCGTCTCCTTCGACTCTGAATTTGTACACAACGCATGGCGTAACACCCCTGTCGACAAAGGCGGCATCGGTGCGGTGAAATACGCAATGGTTGCGGACATCAAACGCGAAATCCAGCAGGCTTACGGTATCGAACATCCGGACGCTGGCGTTGCGCTGCGTGGCTCCTTCCTGATCGACGCAAACGGCATCGTTCGTCACCAGGTTGTGAACGATCTGCCGCTGGGTCGTAACATCGACGAAATGCTGCGCATGGTTGACGCGCTGCAGTTCCACGAAGAGCACGGCGAAGTGTGCCCGGCTCAGTGGGAAAAAGGTAAAGAAGGCATGAACGCGTCTCCAGACGGCGTGGCTAAATACCTGTCTGAGAACGTATCCAGCCTGTAATCGGCACGGTTTACGAAAAAGGCCCGCTTATGCGGGCCTTTTTTTATGCCTTACGCTGCGTCTCTCGCCAGATACGCCAGGCCATGCCCGCCAGCAGAATCACCCCCGCAATCAGCACGCCCCATACCAGAAGCGTGTTCATCCTGCTCTCCCGCTCAGCCGCAGAGGTAGCGGTCAGACGCCCCTCGCCGCCTAACGCAACATCATCCAGAATGTCGGCCTGCGGCAGGTTCGCCATATCATAGGTCTTGCGCAGGTCGGCCGGGATCAGCATGCCGGGCTCCACGCTGGCAGGCTTCGCGGCGCCGTTGCCCCAGGCGAGCACGTACGGCGCTTTCCCCTGCGCGTTGAACACCAGGTCATAGCGGTCGCGATGTCCCGTGACGCCCGGCAGGTATTCTGGCAGACGCGCATTCAGCGTCGTGATTTTCACTGCCTGCACCAGGCCCCCGTTAAGCGAAACCGGTGGCGACGTTTTTCCCTCAAGACGGTAAAGAACCTCTTTTTTAAGCGGGTGCCATGCGTCTTTTTCCGTACTCCGCCACGCGATCTCCACGGGAAGGACGCCATCGCCATTCAGTGAGAGGCTGACAGCACTCAGCGGCTGCGGGCGCGCCCAGTGCCACTGCGCTTCGCTTGTCGATAGCTGCTCCCCTTCGCCCTCAAGGTCGACCGCTTCCGGGCCTGCCTGCGCGGGTGCGCTGATTGCGTTTACGCCGGTCAAAGTTATCCCCTGGCTCTGCGCATTCAGCACCACCATGAGATAGCGATTTGCATCGGGAGATAAAACGGTATCGGTATCGATCCGATCGAGCTTAAGACGATCCTGACCGCTGACGACGTCCAGCAATGGCATATCCTCGCGCAGGGTATACCAGCGCTTAAGATCCTCGCTGTAATAGACCGACGCCGTTCCCTGCCACGGCGTCTGCGGGGTATTCCAGAGCAGCTGCAGCTGGGATATAGCGATCTCGCCCGTCGCCTGTTCCGGCAGGGTCAGCAGATAATGTTGCCCGGCTGCGGCGGCTTTTTGCCCCTCCAGCACAATCTCAACGCCGCTTCCGGAACGAAGCAGGATCTTATCGCTATCACCGGATCCTCGAGAAGCCGCTAGCGGCGAGGCGTCCAGCGGGAAAAGGCGCAGCGCGGTGGATTGCGCTGGCACCTGCGGACGCGTCGCGCTGACCAGGCTGAAGGGAACCGCCTCGCCCGACTGGTTAAAGACGCGGACATCATGCAGATCCGGCGACGTGCTTTGCTCATAGACGGCGAGCGGCAGCATCACCCGATACCACTGGGAAGGAACAGACGTATCCAGTGAAAGACCAAAGGCATAGTCCCGGGGCGATTCCGTTTGTCCCTCGTCGCAGAACGCCGGGCCGGAAAGCGCCAGCAGCGCGGTACAGGCTACCGCTTTCATCCATTTCATTTTTCATCTCCTGTTTTGGGCGGTAGCGGTGAGAAATACCCCACGATCAGAACCAGTATCGCCACGCCGATAAACGCCACCGCGCGCGACAAACCGCCTCCGCCCGCGCTGTCCACCAGCATCAGTTTAACCATCACCACGCCCAGCAGCACGGCACCGCAGAGCCACTCCTGCCGGGAAGCCCGACGGGTGGCATGGATCATGACCACCAGCGCGCTCAGCATCCAGAACAGGGCAAAACTGGTCTGGATAAGCCGCGAATCCCACAGCGATGCCATATTCCAGGCCACGTCGCCGTACCAGGCCAGGGCGCGCATCAGCGCACCATTAAGCCACCAGAAGCCAAACGCCATCATCGCGACGGCAGGCCACGGGCGGGCCTGCGAGAGCCACGCCGGGTAGTAGCGATCCACTGCCCGATAAAAGACCACCAGCCCCAGCAATGCGAACGCCGCGCCTTCCTCAAGCGGGTTTATCAGCGGCAGCCAGGTCTGGCGATAGACCACGCCGTCCTGGAAATTGGTCACCACCAGCAGTACCAGCAGCGCCACGACCACGGGGATCGGTGCCAGGCAGGCGTAGAGCGCAGGCCACTCCCGGAACGGCCACCCGCGACGCCGTACGGCTGCAGAGAGCCCCATAATCACCCCGCCGCCTGCTGCCATCGCCAGTCCGCTGCCCCAGGCCGCCATGCCCCACGGCAGCGACCGGGCAAACCAGTAAAGCTCCGCGGCCAGCGCCAGCAAAATCATCCAGAACAGCGACAAATGCAGCCCCATCGCGATGCGCGGCAGGAGTCTTTCACCGTCGCGCCGCAGCAGCATCAGCGCGGCAGGAAGCGCTACGCACCAGGCGAGATTTGACCAGCCGGCGGCAACGATCTGCTGGTGCCAGAGCTGATAACCCACCATCAGCAGCATAACCGACCACAGCAGCCATTTGCTGGTATCCAGCTCCCGCCACGCCAGACGAGCAGCCGCCTGCCGCCAGCCCCAGACCGACGCCGCCGTCAGCGCCAGCACGCCCGCCAGAATGGGTAATTCCTTCGTCAGTGCCAGCCGCGATGCGCCCAATAGCGCCACGAGCCAGAACAGCAGCCCACCTGCCAGCAGCGCCCAGCTGACCGGCAGAAAGAGAGTCCGCCACAGCCAGGCCGCAGCCAGCCAGCAAAGGCTGAGGATGGTGAAGATCAGCAGCAGGCTGAGGGACGTAACGCCGTTCGTCTGCGCCCACAGCGCGCTGCCGAGCGCCAGCACCAGCAGCACCGTCCCGCTATAGCTCATGCGACGCTGGTTCTGCTGTACGCCCAGCCAGAGGATACCCAGCCCTTCCAGCGCCCAGGCCATCGCCGTCCAGCGCGCCGACAGCGCCAGCGGAATGGCGAGCGTGGCAAATCCGCCGCCGATTGCCAGCGCCGCCATGACCAGCGGTCGTCCGATGGAGGGATAGCGCCGCAGCGCAAGGAACGCGAGGGTAAGATAAAATGCGCCGTATCCCAGCGCGCTCAGGGCCGGGCCATACTCCCAGTGCCGGGTCATGCCGTACTGCATCCCGAAACCGATCAGCGGCGGGGCAAACAGCAGCACGCCGTCGATAATCTGCTTCCCTTTCTCCTGCGCCCGCAGCGACAGCGCCACGCTCAGGACGCCAAATATCAGCGTATTGGCAATCAGGAACAGTTGGCAGACCCAATAGTCTTCAGGCTGGTAGTCATTCAGCCCCCACAGGCCGCCCACGCCGAACGTAATCAGCAGCCCGAGCAGGTTCAGCTCGCGCCAGTGCTGCCAGATGCTGATAGCGAGAATCCCGATGGAAAGCAGGAGATAGAATGAGAACAGCGCCACAAAGCTGCCGCCCCCGGTGGACAACAGCAGCGGCGCAAGATACCCGCCGAGGCTCGCCAGCATGGCCAGGCTCAGCGCCTTCTGCAGCACCGCCAGCCCGACGCTCGCCGCGCAAATCACCACCAGAAGCGCAAAGGCCAGCGTCATCGGCAGCATTTGCCAGAGCCGGAATGCGCCAAACACCGTCAGGTAGAGCACGCCGGTCGCCCCGCCCTGGAGGATCAGCGCATAGACACGCTGCTTATGCCGCAGCCGCCACCCCACCGCCAGCAGAACGATGGCAAACAGCGCCGTTGCCACGAGGCGCAGCTCAAGCGGGAACAGGGAATGTTCAACGGTATAGCGCAACAGGAATGAAAGACCGAGGAAAAGCAGCAGGATCCCAAGCTTCGCCAGCGGATTACCCTGCATAAACCAGCGCGCCAGCGACGTCAGGATACCGCCAAAGGCAGAAGGCTGTTTTGCCGCAGGCGTCGGGGCCGGAGCGGGTTCTGCCACGGCTGCGGGAATATCGGAACGCCAGGGGTCGACAGGCGCGGGAGCGTCCTCAACCACCGGCGCGGTCACAGCCACTGGCGCGGTAGGCTGCACGGGCTCCGGCGCGCTTTCAGGTACGTCGCGCTGCTCAAGCGCCTCAATGCGCTGGCGTAGCCGGGCGATCTCCTGTCGCGCCGCCGTACTTCGATTAAAGCCAATAACCGCAAGCACGGGCGCAACCACCAGCGCAAAAACCAGGAACAAACAGCCAAGGATGTAAAGCTCGTCCATGTTTCCACCTTCACCGTAAACGATCCGTTAAGATTGACACAAATAGTTGCATTTGCGCCATCTTAAAAGGTGGAAACATTAGCAGGTCTTAACTGCCGAACCAGATTGTCGCGGATACCGCAGGCAGCGCCAGCACGCCGTCCTGTATCGTCGCCTTGCCCTCTTTATTCTTCCACGCAGCCACCTTCAGCAGCGGTGAATCATCCAGCACCACTTCGCAGGCCTCGCCCCGGTTGATCGCCACGAGCACGCGCTGCTGGTTATAGACGCGAGCAAACACCACGACGTTATCGTGCGCATAGACCACCTGACAGCCGCCGTAGCGCAGAGCGAGACTCTGCTTACGCAGCTTCGCCAGCCGCTGATACAGGCTGAACAGCACCTTGTCATGCTTCTCTGGCTCCCACGGGAAGGTTTTACGGCAGAACGGATCGTTGTTGCCGTCCAGCCCCACTTCGTCTCCATAATAGATGCACGGCACGCCCGGCCAGGTGAAGAGCCAGGTCACCGCCAGCGGTAGACGCGCAACATCCTTGCCGAGCAGGGATTTAAAGCGAGCGGTATCGTGGCTATCGAGCTGGTTGAACATCCGCAGCTGCTGCTGATGGGACAGACCGGCGCGATAGTTCTCCATCCACGCCATGCAGGTTTCAGCGTCGATATGATTCGGATCGTAGGAGATGTCGGTGTTAGCGAGGAATCCCCACAGCGGGAAGGTAAAGCCGCGATAGTTCATCGCCGCATCTTCCGCATCGTTCTGCAGCCACTGGCGCGCGTCGCCAAAGTGTTCGCCAAAAACGAACGCCTCCGGCTGGGCCGCTTTCGCCGAGCGCGTAATCCCGGCGACGTGCTGAAGGTTATTCCGCGCTCCGCCGGCTTCACCGAGCATATGCACCACGTCCAGCCGCCAGCCGTCCATATTCCACGGCGCCTTCAGCCAGTGACGGACGATGCTGTCTTCGCCGCCGTAGATTTCATTCACGAGCGTTGGCGACTGGAAATCCAGCTTCGGCAGGCTCGCGTAGCCCAGCCAGTCCAGCGCGCGGCCCTCCTCGTTAAAGCTGTACCAGTCGCGCTGCGGCGAGTCCGGGTTATGACACGCCCCGCCCATCGACTGGTTATGGCGGTCAAACCAGGCGTGCGAATCTCCACTGTGGTTGAACACGCCATCCAGAATCAGGCGCATGCCTTCGTTTTGAGTGTTCTTTCGCAGGCGCAGCAGCGCCTCGTCACCGCCAAACTGTTCGTCAACGTGGCGATAATCTTCGGTATCGTATTTGTGCACGCTCGGGGCTTTAAACACCGGGTTGAGATACAGCGCCGTCACGCCGAGCTTTTTCAGGTACGGCAGCTTTTCGCTGATGCCGTCGAGATCGCCGCCGTAAAACGTCGAGCCGCCAGCCTGCGCCGTCACCGGGTCATTCCACGCTTTCATAATGACGTCGTGACCCGCCGCGTGGTGGTAATAAACCTTATCCTGCTGCGCAGTACGCTTTTCGCTGCGCGCAAAACGGTCCGGGAAAATCTGGTAAAACACCTGATCGTTAACCCACTGCGGGCCGTTATCCGGGTAATCGACCGCAAACTGCTCCAGCCGTGCGGGCGGGAAACGGCTAAACCCCTGCGGGGTAAACCACAGCTGGCGGTTATTCCACAAAAGCTTAAAGCTGTAACGGCGGCGCGGCTGCCCAGTATTCAGGTCGATATTCGCCCGCCACGCCGTGATCCCCGGCTGCGGCTGGCTGCGCAGCTTGTGCATTTTCAGGCCGGTCTCTTCGTTATCTATTTCGGCGCGGAGCGTCACGCGTTCAGGCTGATTTTCCCCCGCCAGCCAGAGCGTAATCACAAGGTTGTCTTTGTTTTGCTTAACAAATGGGGCAACCGGAAGGTGCCAGGCGTTTAACATCACGAATCCCCTCTGATGAAATTGACGTCACCTTGCCACAGGGTGGTTAAGGATAGCTCATCACGTTCGGGATTATTGGGGGAGGAGAAAGGAGGATGAGGCAAAATTCCCTCTCCCAAGGGGAGAGGGGAAAAGGATATTACTGCGCTTCCGCCAGCTGACGGTCACGGCGGCATTTAAACACCCACCCCACCAGCAGCAGGACGATCCACGCGCAGCCCACGTACAGGGAAATGCGGGTATCCGGATGGTAGCCAATCAGGGCAATGATAAACACCAGGAAGATCAGCCCGACGACGGTCGTCGCAACGCCGCCCGGTACTTTGAACTTCAGCGCTTTCGCCTCATCCGGCGACAGACGACGGCGGAACGCAATCTGCGACAGCAGGATCATAATCCACACCCACACCGTCGCGAAGGTCGCCAGCGATGCGATCACCAGGAAGACGTTCTCCGGCATGATGTAGTTCAGGTAAACCGAGAACAGCAGCGCTACGGTCATCACCACAACGGTTACCCACGGCGTGCCGCGGCGTGAGGTTTTGGCGAACACCTTCGGCGCACTGCCCTGCTCCGCCATGCCGTGCAGCATACGGCCCACGCCAAAGACGTCACTGTTGATCGCGGAGAGTGACGCGGTGAGCACCACAAAGTTCAGAATGCTGGCCGCAAAGGCAATTCCCATATGCTGGAAGGTCAGAACAAACGGGCTACCGTTGGTGCCGACCTGATTCCACGGGTAGATGGACATAATCACGAACAGCGTGCCCACGTAGAACACCAGAATACGCATCGGCACCGAGTTGATGGCGCGCGGAATGGATTTCTCCGGATCTTTCGCTTCCCCGGCGGTGATACCGATAATCTCGATACCGCCGTAGGCGAACATCACCATCTGCAGCGACATGACCATTCCGAGCCAGCCGTTACTGAAGAAGCCGCCGTTGCTCCAGAGGTTATGGATGCCGGTCGGCTGCCCGCCGTTGCCGATTCCCCAGATGATGATGCCGAAACCGGCCACGATCATGATGATGATGGTGGCGACCTTGAAGAAGGAGAACCAGAATTCGAGCTCGCCGAACACCTTCACGCTCATCAGGTTGACGGCGCAAATGATCAGCACCACGCTCAGCACCCAAATCCAGTGCGGCACCGCCGGGAACCAGACGCCCATATAGATGCCAAACGCCGTCACGTCGGCAATCGCCACAATCAGGATTTCAAAGCAGTAGGTCCAGCCGGTGATAAACCCGGCCAGCGGGCCGAGGTTTTCCTGCGCGTAGCGGGAGAAGGAGCTGGCGGACGGGTTGTGAACCGACATTTCGCCGAGGGCGCGCATGATGATATACGCCGCCACGCCGCCGATGATGTACGCCAGCAGAACGCTGGGACCGGCCATTTTGATGGCATCTGCCGAGCCATAAAAAAGACCGGTGCCGATAGCAGAGCCCAGCGCCATAAAGCGGATGTGGCGCGTGCTCAATCCACGTTTAAGTTTGTTAGTGCTTTCCATTTAAATCTTGCCATTCAACACGAAAAAAACAAAAAACCACGGGGCCTTAAGCCCCGTGGTTAAACAGTTTGTTGCCGTTGATTAATGAGCGTTCGATGCGACCTGACGCCCTGCAGCACGGTCCCAGATAATCGCCAGAACCAGTGCAACAACGGTAGGCATCAGCCAGGCCAGACCCTGCTCGGACAGCGGCAGACGCTGTGTCCATGCCGGCAGTATGTGCGCGAAAGCTGATGCTTTAATCCCGTCAAGGATACCAAAAATCAGGCTGATAAACATGGCTGGCGCAATAATTCGTGAAGAGTTGTTCCACCACGGGCGAGTAAAGCTCAGCACCACCAGCACGATACACGGCGGATAAATCGCCGTCAGCACCGGAATAGAGACCTGAATCAGGTGGCTCAGACCGAGGTTGGACACCGCCATGGAGAAGATGCCGAGGATAAACACCAGGGTGCGGTAAGAGAGCGGCAGATACTGTGCAAAGAACTCTGCGCAGGCGCAGGTCAGGCCAACCGCCGTCACCAGACAGGCAAGGAAGATGAGCGCTGCCAGCAGCATACTGCCCGCACCGCCGAAGGTGTGCTGAACGTAGGCGTGCAGGATAGCCGCACCGTTGGCGTTCTGATCGACCAGCATGGCGCTGTCGGAGCCCAGACGGAACAGCGCCAGATACAGTAGCGTCAGCCCCACGCCGGCCATCAGGCCAGCCCAGATGGTATAGCGGGTCAGCAGACGCGCTTCGGTCACACCGCGGGAACGCGCGGCGTTAACGATAACGATACCAAACACCATCGCGCCCAGCGTATCCATCGTCAGGTAGCCGTTCACAAAGCCGTTGGAAAACGCGGCATTTTTATAGGCGTCCATCGCGTCGCTAATCGGGCCCGCTGGCCAGACGATGGCCGCTACCGCCAGAACAATCAGCGCCACAATTTTCAGCGGAGCCAGGAAGTTACCCACGGTATCCAGCAGCTTGCCCGGATAGAGGGAAACCAGAATCACGATTGCGAAGTAGATCAGGCTGTAGATAAACAGCGGCATCGCACCGTCACCGGTCAGGGGAGCAATACCCACTTCGAAGGACACGGTTGCCGTACGCGGGGTCGCAAACAGCGGGCCAACGGCCAGATAGCAGACGGTTGCCAGCAGAACGCCTGCCACTTTGCCAATCGGGGTGCTGAGGCTATCCACACCGCCGCCGACTTTCGCCAGCGCGACGACGGTCAGAACCGGCAGACCCACGGCAGTAATCAGGAAACCAAACGCGGCGGTCCAGACGTGTTCACCCGCCTGTAAGCCAACCATTGGAGGGAAAATGATGTTGCCTGCGCCAACGAACAGCGCAAATGTCATAAAGCCCAGCGCGATGATGTCACGCGATTTTAAGTGATGGGTCATAAAACCTTACTGCCTGTGGATGTGGTGTTGAAAACATTGAGATTTTCGATATCCCTGACGGGATGATACAGCCGAAAATTTGCTCAATTTCAGCGGGAAATGCTCCCGTCCTGGCGTGGAGAAGAATAGTTTTTCGATTTACCACGCAAATACAGTCGGTCTGACAGTATCTGGGGCGCAATTTAAACGCTTATAACGTTTAAAGGCAAGGTGGGATCGTAAAACCAGAACAATATGCCAGCATGAAAATACACGTCAGAACAATACGCTATTTATAAGAAAAACCCATGGCTAATCATGCGAACAAAAAACAGTCAGCCGTATAAAATTCATCCGCGTTTCGCTTGACTGCAAAGCAAACGGGCCAGCAGACGCTGACCCGTGGAAAGGTAAAATGACACGCCTGCCGTCAGGCGATCTTTTTGGCAATTAATCGTTCCGGAATAACGAAACTGAAGCGGGTTCCTTTACCCAGCGTACTCTGAATATCGAGACGGCTTTCATGGTGATTCACCGCGTGTTTCACAATTGCCAGCCCCAGGCCGCTTCCGCCTGTTTGCCGGGATCGCGCTTTATCCACACGGTAAAAGCGCTCGGTCAGACGCGGAATATGCTCAGGCGCGATCCCCGGCCCGTTGTCTTCCACGCTAAACTCAGCCCCCGTTGGGGCATGGTGCCAGCGCACCACGATATTCGTCCCCTCCGGCGTATGATTCACCGCGTTATACACCAGGTTGGAAATGGCGCTCCGCAGTTCATCTTCGCTGCCCAGCACCTTCAGCGTATTGTCGACCTCAAAGGTCAGGTGATGCTTTTTGTGGCTTAGCGTCTGCGCTTCACGCTCAACGACCCGCAGCATCATCGGGACATCAATGGTCTCATTTAGCGCGAGCGTTGGCGCCGCTTCAATCTTCGAGAGCGTCAGCAGCTGCTTCACCAGCCCTTCCATCCGGTGCGTTTGCTCGCGCATGGTGTGCAGCGCTTTTTCACGCGGCGCGCCTTCAAGCGTTTGCTCCTGCATCATCTCCAGGTATCCCTGAAGCACGGTCAGCGGTGTACGCAGTTCGTGACTGACGTTGGCGAAGAAGTTGCGACGCGCCCCTTCCAGCTGGTGCATCTGGGTGACATCGCGCGCCACCATCAGCCACTGCTTATCGCTGTAGGGCATCACGCGGATTTCCAGATGGCGACCATTATTGAGCTTCAGATTATGCGGGCGGGTAAAATCACGCTTTTTCAGATACAGCGTGAACTCGGGATATCGCAGAAGGTTGAGGATATTCTGGCCATTGTCGTCGGGCCAGCGCAGGCCCAGCAGCTGTTGCGCAAGGCCGTTACACCAGAAGATCGTCCCTTCTTCGGTCGTCAGAATAACGGCATCCGGCAGCGACTCTGCACCGCTGCGAAAACGCTTAATCAGGCTTCCCAGCTCGCGGCGACGCTTTTTATTACGCATCTGCATCTGATGCAGACCGTACAGCAGCGGCTCCCAGCTGCCGCTTCCCGGCGGCGGCGTCATACTTCGGTCAACCCACAGCCACCAGGAGAGGCGCAGCAGGTTCCAGAAATGCCAGATCAGCAGCCCGGTGACCGACGCCAGCAGAAACCACGGCAGGTGTCCAAGAAAGGCCCCCAGAAGGAAGGCCGGAATACAGCATAAGATCAGTTCAAAGACGAGCCTTTTCCATGACAGACGTTCCAGCACGCGTCACACTCCTGTCATTGTTCAGAAACGGGTAGAAAAACGATAACCCGTGCCGCGGACCGTCTGCACCATGCGATCGTGGCCGCTCAGTTCCAGTGCTTTTCGCAGGCGGCGAATATGTACGTCAACCGTCCGGTCTTCGACATACACGTTAGTTCCCCAGACGTTATTCAGCAACTGCTCGCGGCTGTAAACGCGTTCCGGGTGGGTCATAAAGAAGTGCAGAAGTTTAAATTCGGTAGGCCCCATGTCGAGGGGATTTTCACCGGTCATCACGCGGTGTGAGGTGGGGTCAAGGCTCAGCCCCTGCATTTCAATCACCTCTTCCACCGCCATCGGCGAAATTCGGCGCATCACGGCTTTAATGCGGGCAACCAGCTCTTTTGGGGAGAACGGTTTAGTGATGTAATCGTCCGCGCCGGTCTCCAGACCGCGCACGCGATCCTCTTCTTCTCCGCGCGCCGTGAGCATCACAACCGGGATGTCGCGGGTCAGCGCCTCGCGCTTCAGGTGTTTGATAAACTGCAGTCCGGAGCCGCCGGGCAACATCCAGTCCAGCAGAATCAGATCGGGCCAGGGTTCATTCAGCTGGTTCACTGCGCTGTCATAATCTTCCGCTTCAACCGGCTGGAAGCCGTTTTGCTCGAGCACGAAGCACACCATTTCACGAATTGGAGCTTCATCTTCTACGACCAGAATACGTCTCGCCATACTTTGCCCTGTCTTATCTTATTTAAGTTACAAGTTTGTAATTCGGCGCCATTATGCGTCAGATTTATGACAGATTTATGAAAAACAGTACCACGATAACGGGCAAACCGTTGTTTTATTACAGCGGTTATTTTCCCGTCTCTGAACGTTTATAATCCTGCTTTCTCTTTTTTGCCACGGATCAGCTATGCGCATACTTCACACCTCGGACTGGCATCTGGGTCAAAATTTTTACAGCAAAAGCCGTGCGGCTGAACATGAAGCTTTCCTGAACTGGTTGCTGGAAACGGCCCGGACGCACGAGGTGGACGCGATTATTGTGGCGGGTGACATCTTTGATACCGGCTCGCCCCCCAGCTATGCGCGTGAACTGTACAACCGCTTCGTGGTGAATTTGCAGCAAACCGGCTGTCATCTGGTGATTGTCGCCGGCAACCATGATTCCGTCGCGACGCTCAATGAATCCCGCGACATCCTGGCATTTCTCAATACCACCGTCGTCGCCAGCGCCGGGCACGCCCCGCAGATCCTGAAAAAACACGACGGCACGCCGGGGGCGGTGCTGTGCCCCATTCCCTTTTTGCGTCCGCGGGACATCGTGCAAAGTCAGGCGGGGCTGTCGGGCGCGGAAAAACAGCAGCATCTCCTGCAGGCCATCACCGACTATTATCACCAGCAGCACGCCGATGCCTGCGCCCTGCGCGGCGACCAGCCGATTCCGGTGATTGCGACCGGGCATCTCACCACCGTCGGGGCCAGTAAAAGTGACGCCGTACGCGACATCTATATCGGCACGCTGGATGCCTTTCCGGCGCAGAACTTCCCGCCAGCCGACTACATTGCGCTCGGACATATTCACCGGGCGCAGATCGTCGGCGGCAGCGAGCACATCCGCTACTGCGGCTCGCCAATTTCGCTCAGCTTTGACGAAACGGGCAAGGCCAAATCCGTCCACCTGGTGAGCTTTTCCGACGGAAAACTTCACGCCGTCGAGACGCTGGAGGTCCCGGTCACCCAGCCGCTGGCGGTGCTGAAGGGCGATCTTGCCGCCATTACCGCCCAGCTTGAGCAGTGGCGCGGAACAGCGCTTAACCCGCCCGTCTGGCTGGATATCGAAATCACCACCGACGACTACCTGCACGATATGCAGCGTAAAATTCAGGCGCTGACGGAAGATTTACCCGTCGAGGTCTTACTGGTACGCCGCAGCCGCGAGCAGCGCGAGAAAATTCTGTTAAGCGCTCAACGCGAAACGCTCAGTGAACTGCGGGTTGAAGAGGTGTTTGAACGCAGGCTCTCGCAGGAGGAAATTGACGACGCGAAGCGCGCAAGACTCAGCGAACTGTTCAGCCATACCCTGCATGCGCTCAATGATGAGGAAGAAAACGCATGAAAATTTTGAGCCTGCGCCTGAAAAATCTCAACTCCCTCAAGGGCGAGTGGAAAATTGACTTTACCGCGGAGCCGTTTGCCAGCAACGGGCTGTTTGCCATTACCGGCGCGACCGGGGCAGGTAAAACCACCCTGCTCGACGCCATCTGCCTGGCGCTTTATCACGAAACGCCGCGCCTGCAGAAGGTCTCTCAGGCGCAAAACGACCTGATGACGCGCGACACCGCCGAGTGCCTGGCGGAAGTGGAGTTCGAGGTAAAAGGCACCGCCTATCGCGCATTCTGGAGCCAGAACCGCGCGCGCAACCAGCCGGACGGAAACCTGCAGGCGCCGCGCGTGGAGCTGGCGCGCTGCGAAGATGGCAAAATCCTGGCCGACAAAGTGACGGATAAACTGGAGCAAACCGCCGCGCTCACCGGGCTGGACTATGGCCGCTTCACCCGCTCGATGCTGCTCTCACAGGGGCAGTTTGCCGCCTTCCTTAATGCCAGGCCGAGCGATCGCGCCGAGCTGCTGGAAGAGCTGACCGGCACCGAGATCTACGGACAGATTTCCGCCATGGTGTTTGAAAAACATAAAGCCGCCCGCAGCGTGCTTGAAAAGTGCGAGGCGCAGGCGGCGGGCGTCGTGCTGTTGAGCGAAGAGCAACAGCAGCAGTTGCAGCAAAGTTTGCAGGCGCTTACTGACGAAGAGAAAATCCTGCTGGTTCAGCAGCAAAGCCAACAGAAAGATTTTCAGTGGCTTACGCGCCATGATGAGCTCGTGCTTGAGCAACAGCGCGTCACCGCAATGCAGCAGCAGGCGCAACAGGCGCTGACGAACGCTGCGCCAGAGCTGGCAAAGCTCCAGCTTGCCCTGCCCGCCGCCCAGCTTCGACCGCTTTGGGCGCACCAGCAGGAGCAAACCGCGCGCCTGACGCAAACCCAGCAGCGAATTGTTGAAGTAAATACTCGCTTACAAGCCAAAACCGCACTGCGCGCGCGGATCCGTCATACCGCCCAGCGTAATCATGAGCAGCTTCAGACCGAACTGAAGGCGCTGGCGCAGTGGCTGGCGGAGCACGAGCGCTATCGCCTGCTGGGGCAGGAGATTGCCGGCTGGCGTGCCCAGTTCTCACAGCTTAACCGCGACAAAACGCAGTTAGCCTCGCTTGCTGCGCGGATGGGTGAATTACGCAACAGGCTGGCTGAGATGCCGGAAAATGCGCTGACGCTGACGGCGGATGAGGTCAGCGCGGCCATGGAGCAGCAGTCCCGGTCACGCACGCTGCGCCAGCGGCTGACGTCGCTGCATGCCCGCTATCAGCCGCTGCAAAAGCGCCTGCGCCAGAGCGGTGAAAGCGTGCAGAAGGCCCAGGCCGATCAAAACAAACTCAATGAAACGCTGACGCTGCGTCGCCAGCAGTACAAAGAGAAACACCAGCACTTTCTGGATCTTAAAGCCCTCTGCGAACGCGAAGCGACGATTAAAGACCTGGAAAGCTATCGTTCCCGGCTTGAGGCAGGCAAACCCTGTCCGCTGTGCGGCTCCAGCGAGCATCCCGCCGTTGCGCAATACCAGTCGCTTGAGCTGACGGATAACCAGCGCCGCCGCGATCTCCTGGAAAAAGAGGTCGCCGCACTTAAAGAGGAAGGGCTGCTGGTGCTGGGACAGGTTAATGCCCTGACGCAGCAGATCCAGCGCGAGTCAGACGAAGCGCAGACTCTCTCTCAGGAAGAGCAAGCGCTCACTAAAGAGTGGATGGAGGACTGCGCTTCCCTGAACATCGCGTTGAATATTCAGGAAGATATCACGCCATGGATGAACGAGCAGGAACAGTACGAGCGCCAGCTTTATCAGTTGAGCCAGCGTCTGACCCTGCAAAACCAGCTAAACGAGCAGGAAGTGCTGGAGCGACAGTATCAGCAGCAGCTGACGGCCGCGCGCCAGGCGCTGGAAAACACCCTGCTCTCGCTATCGCTTAACGTACCTGAAGACGGCAATGAAGCCGCCTGGCTGCACGCCCGCGAAGCGGAATTCGCGCAGTGGCAGGAGAAACAAACGCAGCACGGCGTGCTTCTGGAACGCATAAACGCGCTGAAGCCGCTGCTCGACACGCTTCCGGAAACGAACGGCGAAGAGGCCGAACCGGCCATTCCTGACGGCTGGCGCGACGTTCACGATGAATGCGTGTCGCTACAAAGCCAGCTCAGCGCGCAGCAGCAGCAGGAAAAGCTGGAGCAAGAGCGCCTGCAGCAGTCGCAGACGCAGTTCACCGCGGCGCTCGCAGCGAGCTGCTTTGCCGATCGGGACGCGTTCCTTGCCGCGCTGCTGGATGACGACGCTATTCGTCGCCTCGAACAGCTGAAGCAGTCGCTGGAAAGCCAGATACAGCAGGCCGCGGCCCTTTCCGGCCAGGCTAACCAGCAGCTGCAGGCTCATCTGGCGCTGCGGCCGGAAGGGCTCAACGCAGATGCTCCTGCGCTGCAAAGCCAGCTGCAGCAGCTGGCGGAAAGGCTTCGCGAGAACACCACGCATCAGGGCGAGATCCGCCAGCAGCTTAAGCAGGACAGCGATAACCGTCAGCACCAGCTGGCGTTGATGCAGCAAATTGAAGAGGCCGCGCGCCAGGCGGACGACTGGGGTTATCTGAACGCGCTGATCGGCTCCAGCACCGGCGACAAGTTCCGTAAATTCGCGCAGGGGCTGACGCTGGATAATCTCGTCTGGCTTGCTAACCAGCAGCTTAACCGTCTGCACGGGCGTTATCTGCTGCAGCGCAAGGCCAGCGACGCGCTGGAGCTGGAAGTGGTCGATACCTGGCAGGCGGATGCGGTTCGCGATACCCGAACGCTCTCGGGCGGCGAGAGCTTCCTGGTCAGCCTGGCGCTGGCGCTGGCTCTTTCCGATCTGGTGAGCCATAAGACGCGGATCGATTCCCTGTTCCTGGATGAAGGGTTCGGCACGCTCGACAGTGAAACGCTGGATACCGCGCTGGATGCGCTCGACGCGCTGAACGCCACCGGGAAAACCATCGGCGTGATCAGCCACGTTGAGGCGATGAAAGAGCGCATTCCGGTGCAGATCAAGGTGAAGAAAATTAACGGGCTGGGTTATAGCAGGCTGGATAAGGAATTTGCGGTGGGCTGAATGGTAGGTCGGTGCGGTCTGATGCCCTCACCCTAGCCCTCTCCCACAGGGAGAGGGTAAAAACACCAAAAACAGCAACTTGCGTTGCTGTTTTGCTTTTACCTTGCCCCACCCAGGCCCTCTCCCACAGGGAGAGGGAATAAACATTATTTGCTTTTATTCCGGCCACAGCCACGCCGCGCCGCGCACGCCGCTGGAGTCACCGTGGACAGCTTTGCGGATCGGGGTTTCACACTCGCCGCCAAACACCCACTGTTTCACCAGATTCGGTACCGTGGCGTACAGCCGGTCGACGTTGCTCATGCCGCCGCCGAGCACAATCACGTCCGGATCGAGAATATTCACCACGTGCGCCAGGGATTTCGCCAGCCGCATTTCGTAGCGGCTAAGGGCCAGCTCGGCGACCGGATCCTGTTCTTCGACCAGACGCATGATTTCGTTGCCCTTTAGCGGCTGGCCGCTTAAGCGGTGGTAGTCGGTCGCAAAACCGGTGCCGGAGATAAACGTCTCAATACAGCCCTGCTTTCCGCAGTAGCACGGCACCTCAGCGCGGTATTTAAGCTCGTCTTCATCCATCCACGGCAGCGGGTTGTGTCCCCACTCGCCCGCGGTACCGTTACCGCCGATATGGGCGCGCCCGCCGAACGCCACGCCCGCACCGCAGCCGGTACCGACGATCACGGCAAACACGGTCTGGGCACCGGCCGCCGCGCCGTCGATGGCCTCAGAGACCGCCAGACAGTTAGCGTCGTTGGCCAGACGCACTTCCCGGTTCAGACGTTGGCTCAAATCTTTATCTAACGGCTGACCGTTGAGCCAGGTGGAGTTGGCATTTTTAACCACCCCGGTATACGGGGAGATCGACCCCGGGATCCCCATACCGACGCTGCCGGTTTGGCCTGTCGCCTGCTCTGCCATCTCAACCAGGCTGGCAATCGTCTCGATAGTCTGGTGATAATCATCGCGCGGCGTCGGCAGACGGTGGCGGAACAGCTGCTCCCCCTGCTCGCTCAGTGCGATGACTTCTGTTTTGGTGCCGCCCAAATCGATCCCAATACGCACAAGACTCTCCTCATTATTTTGATTATCAACAGAGTAGAAGCACGCTTCCCGATTAGCAATGCAAGCGATGCGACAATTCGTTATCATGCCCGCTGATTTAACGACAAGGCCGTGGAAATTATCATGCTGTGGTTCAAAAATTTGATGGTTTACCGTCTCAGCCGCGACGTTTCGCTGCGTGCAGAAGAGATGGAAAAACAGTTAGCCGCTTATACCTTTTCCCCTTGCGGTAGCCAGGATATGGCGAAAACCGGCTGGGTTCCGCCAATGGGTTCACAAAGCGATGCACTGACCCACGCCAGCAGCACGGGTCAAATCATCGTCTGCGCCCGTAAAGAAGAGAAAATCCTGCCGACGCCGGTGGTTAAGCAGGCGCTCGAAGCGAAAATTTTCAAGCTGGAAGCCGAACAGGGCCGCAAGCTGAAAAAGACCGAGAAAGATTCGCTGAAAGACGAAGTGCTGCACTCCCTGCTGCCGCGCGCCTTCAGCCGCTTCAGCCAGACCATGATGTGGATCGACACCGTCAACGGGCTGATCATGGTGGACTGCGCCAGCGCCAAGAAAGCAGAAGATACGCTGGCCCTGCTGCGTAAAAGCATCGGATCTTTACCAGTCGTTCCGCTGGCGCTGGAAACGCCGATCGAGCTGACGCTGACCGAATGGGTACGCAGCGGCGCTGCGGCTCAGGGTTTCCAGATCCTTGATGAAGCCGAGCTGAAAGCCCTGCTGGAAGATGGCGGCGTGATCCGCGCGAAGAAGCAGGATCTGGTGAGCGACGAGATCGCCGTCCACATCGAAGCGGGTAAAGTGGTCACTAAACTGGCGCTCGACTGGCAGCAGCGCATTCAGTTCGTGATGTGCGACGACGGCTCCGTGAAGCGTCTGAAGTTCTGCGACGAGCTGCGCGATCAGAACGAAGATATCGACAGGGAAGATTATGCCCAGCGCTTTGACGCGGACTTCATCCTGATGACCGGCGAGCTGGCCGCGTTGATTCAGAATCTGGTGGAAGGTCTCGGCGGCGAAGCGCAAAGATAACAGGCAAAACGCAGGCCGGGTAAGCGTTAGCGCCACCCGGCTTATTTTTTATTTCAGGTAGCGGCACAGATAAGAGGTAGGTTCAGCGACCTGCAAATGGAACTCGCTGTGGCCAGGGACGTTGAAAACTTGCCCGGCAGCGTAAACTTTCCATTCCGTTTCACCCGGCAGTAAGACGTTCAGCGCACCGCTGACGACCGTCATTTCTTCAGCTTCCGCCGTGCCAAAGGTGTATTCCCCTTCCGCCATAACGCCGACACTGGCGCGGCCAGTGCTGCTGCTGGTAAAACCAATGGATTTCACTTTACCGGAAAAGTATTCGTTACTTTGAAGCATGAACTGGCCCTTATATTTATAGATAAAAATTCACTATAGGGGCCATGCTCATCACCTGTCACGCAAAATCATTACATGAGCAGTTCCGAGGCCAGGCGAGCCATCAGAACGTTGGATAACAGCACGGGCACATCCAGCGCTTTTTGCAGCAGATCACGATGGTGCTGATGGAAACCGAGGCAGTCCAGAATCAAGACATCTGCTCCTCTCTCAAGCAGTTCCTTCCCGGCAGCAATAAGTTTTGCCTCACTGTCCCAGAACGGATTTGCCAGCGCATACAAGGGCACTTTTTCCAGCACGTGCCATTTTGCTTCCTGGTTATCCATGAGCTCCTCAATGGGCACAATCACCCCCACCTGATGACCATCCACGATGGAGGCCACCAGCGGTGGAATGATCCGCATCGGCTCAAGCAAAATCGCATTACGCGCCGTGAGGCCCTTAATGGGCGCGGTACTCATCAGCAAAATAACGTCATAACCTTGATTATCGAGCACTTCTATTACGCCCTGCAGCGAGCGCTCGATTTTCTGACGCGAAACGTGCGCCAGTTTACCGTCGCTTAATAACGTCGCCAGGGGATCCTCCCCCGCCTCGACAGCGTAGTCTTCCATGACCTCTTCCCGACTCATCTTCCCCAGCAGGCTAAGATGCGTTATCTGTTGTTCAGATACATGCTCGGTTAAGAGCGGTAACACTTCGCTTACAGGGACCACACCAATGGTGAGGATCGCCAACGTTGCCTTCATCTTGATCGCCTTCCATTACTCCAACATCGTGCACACAGGTACAGGCTCACTACGCTGCACAGTTCATTTTTTCAACAAAACAGCACCAAGCGTAGCAGGTGATCCCGACATCGAAATGTAAAGATCGCCTGCCGATACCGGAGTTACTTGTAATAACTAAATATTAACTCCTGCTTAACTTTCCCGATGAGTAAAAAGTGTGATTCAGGCACGATACTGGAACGTTTAGGAAAAGGGTCAGGTTTTATCGGGATCTTCATAGCGCCGTTTCGCGTCCAGCGCTTCCTGTTCAGTCTCGTGTTCACTGATCAGCGAGTCCGGCTTGGGGTGATCGGCACGCAGTTGATACCAGGTCACGGTATGACCCGTCTGGCCTTTTTCAACGGTAACAATACGTGCTTCACGCGGATAGGGAGGTCTGGTTGGCATAGCTCATCCTTTTTTTATGTCTGAGCTATAAGTATAGACGCCGGTTAGCTGGCACAAGCCAAACGCAGGGCGGTAATAATCTGAATCACAACGTCTTCGGGAGAGGCTGACGCATCCACCACGTGGTGAGCCGCTTCGCGGTATAGCGCATCGCGTTCGGCCAGCACTTCGCTCACCTCTTCGCTGAGCGGCCTGGAGGTCAGCGCGGGGCGTTGCCCCTCTTCCGGAAAAGCTTCCAGACGCCCTACCAGAGCCGACACCGGCGCGCTGAGATAAATCACAATCCCCTTTTCGCGCATAAAGTGTCGATTGCACTCCGCCAGAACGATGCCTCCGCCGGTCGCGATCACGGCTGACGGGGTCGTGACCGCTTTCAGCGCGGCGGTTTCGCGCGCGCGAAAGCTCTCCCATCCCTCTTGCTCAACAATCTCGGCGATGGTTTTTCCGGCCTCGGTTTGCAGCCAGTGGTCGGTATCAACAAACTGGCGATGACACACGCGTGCCAGCTCCAGGCCAACGGTGGTTTTCCCACAGCCGCGGGGGCCAACTAAAAAGATGGGTTGGGTCATGCCAGGTGTTCCCCTTGATGCCGAATGGCTGAAGAGTGTAAAGAAATAATTGCAGAAGATGTTGCGATTACTTTACTGCAAAGCGGTACGGGATGACAACCCTGTGGAGGCCACACTGTACCACAAATTGACAATAATTATCATTACGCTGTGCGGCGCTTCACTTCCAGCAGCCATTTATCCAGCTCGGCAGCGAACTGCTGGCGATCGCGCTGGGACAGGCTGTCCGGTCCACCGGTCTGCACGCCGCTGGCCCGCATCGTATCCATAAAATCGCGCATGGTGAGCTTCTCGCGAATGGTCGAAGGCGAGTAACGCTCCCCGCGCGGATTGAGCGCCGCCGCCCCTTTCTCCAGCACTTCGGCAGCCAGCGGAATATCCGCCGTGATCACCAGATCCTCCGCGCTGCACAGGCGAACAATTTCGTTATCCGCCACGTCGAACCCGGCCGGCACGCGCAAGGAGCGGATGAACCGCGAAGGCGGTACGCGAATATTCTGGTTCGCCACCAGCGTCAGCGGCATTTGAACGCGCTCGGCGGCGCGAAATAAAATCTCTTTAATCACGTTCGGACACGCGTCCGCATCAACCCAAATCGCCATATTGTCTCCCCATAATGAGTCTGCCGACTATTGTCGCCTGCATTTCGTTGTTAAGCTATCAATCAGAGAAAACAACGCATAATGACGGAGAATCGTGATGGACAAGAAAATCGGGTTTATCGGCTGCGGTAACATGGGCAAAGCCATCCTGGGCGGTCTGATCGCCAGCGGGCAGGTGCTGCCGGGTCAGATTTGGGTCTATACCCCATCACCGGACAAAGTCGCCGCACTGCGCGATCAATACGGGATCAACGCCGCCGAAAGCGCGCAGGAAGTCGCCCAGGTCGCCGATATCGTCTTTGGCGCCGTCAAGCCAAACATCATGATCAAAGTGCTGAGCGATATCACCTCCAGCCTGAATAAAGAGACGCTGGTCGTATCGATTGCCGCAGGCGTCACGCTCGATCAGCTGGCGCGCGCGCTGGGTCACGATCGTAAAATCGTCCGCGCCATGCCCAACACCCCCTCGCTGGTCAATGCCGGCATGACCTCCGTCACGCCTAACGCGCTGGTGACCACAGAAGAAGTGGCCGATGTGCTGAATATTTTCCGCTGCTTCGGTGAGGCAGAAGTGATTGCCGAATCGATGATCCATCCGGTGGTCGGCGTGAGTGGCTCAGCCCCTGCCTATGTGTTCATGTTTTTAGAAGCGATGGCCGACGCCGCCGTGCTTGGCGGAATGCCGCGCGCGCAGGCGTATAAGTTCGCCGCGCAGGCCGTCATGGGCTCCGCCAAAATGGTGCTGGAAACCGGCAAACACCCGGGTGAACTGAAAGATATGGTCTGCTCCCCGGGCGGTACCACTATCGAAGCGGTGCGGGTGCTGGAAGAGCGCGGATTCCGCTCGGCCGTCATTGAAGCGATGGCAAAATGCATGGAAAAATCAGAGAAGCTGAGTAAATCCTGATTTCTGACCGGGCGTCAGGCGGCCACTTCGGTGCGGCCGCGCCCGGCATTTTTCGCCCTGTACAGCGCCACGTCTGCCGCCTTTAGCCACTCCCGATAATGTCCAAACTGCGGCCCCCAGGGGGCAACGCCTACGCTGATGCGCAGCGCTTCTTTTGGCGCGCACGGTAACGTCAGTTTTTCCAGCCGCTCATGCAGTCGCGACATCACGGCGATGGCGCTTTCCGCCGCGGTCTGCGACATAATCACCGCAAACTCATCCCCGCCAAACCGACCGATCGCATCGCCTGACCGTACCGACCGCTGGAGCTGACGCGTAATAGCAATGATCGCCTCGTCGCCCACGTCGTGCCCCCAGGTGTCGTTGATGTTTTTAAAGTGGTCGATATCAATCAGCAATATCGTGGCGGTGCTGTGGTCGCGCCGACAATGCTCAAATTCATTTCGCAGCAGCATTTCCCAGTGCCGACGGTTAAAGACCCCGGTCATCCCGTCGCGGGTGCTCATCATTTCCAGCCGCTGCTTATGTTCCGCAAGCCTGACGGCGGTTCGGTGGCTGAGCCAGGCAAACAGCATGGGATACAGCACGAGTACGGGTAACGTTAAGCCCCACTCCACGAGGTCGGGGTTGAAGACGGCCACTTTCCCGACGAGTGGCAGGGTCACCAGCGCGGAGAGCAGCGTCAACGCGATCCCCGGGATAAACAGACGACAGCCGCCGGAACCCATCATATTCATCCCCACCATCATTACCAGCGCTGCGGTGGGTAACGCACTCATCCCCATTACGCCGATCCAAAGCCCGGCAATAATGGCATCGATTTTAAGATTGAAAATTTCCTGCTGATGGGGTGAAGCGGCGCGGCAGGACAGCTGCCAGGCAAAATGGGGCCAGACGAACGACCATCCCACCAGTAAAAGCCACCAGCCACCGGGTAAAAAATGGGTGACCAGCATCCCCGCAACGGGGAAAAACATCGCCGCCAGCCCGACGGCGCGCGCCAGCCGAACTCGCCGGGCAAACTGAATGCCGGCGCGGTGAGGGTCATCCTGAGAAAGGGTTAGATTCCACTCTTCCCGAATGCGCTTTTTGTTGTAATACGTTTCATCATTCATCATTTTTGGGAATATTCTGAAACATTTTCCCAAATTATAGAGAGGGGGTCTGCGGGGAAAGTATGAAATTTCGGGTGAGCCGCCGGAGCCGCTCACCCGTTTGAACTACACTTTTTTCTTCAGGCACGCGCTCATGAACTTGCTGCGGTCGTCCCCCTTCAGGGACTGCTCGGTCGCTTTCGCATTACACTCGCGCATTTTTTGCTGCTGCGGCGTCAGGCTTTTTTCAGCCGGCTTCGCGGCGCCATTTTTAAGGCAGTCGCTCATGTAGGTTTTGCGAGCATCTCCCTTCAGACTCTGCGACGTCGCCTGTTGATTACAGGTGGTCATACGCTGTTGTTGCGGCGTTAGCGTTTTCTCTTCCGCGTTCGCCGATGCGACCAGGAACAGGCCGGAGAGCAGAGTAACCAGTAATGTTGTTTTCATTGCACCATCCTTTTGTGAACATTCCCTGTAAGTCTGGTTCGTGACAGGAAAAAAACCAGCCGACAGATGTGATTTCCGCCGGGATTTTATCATTTAAGACCCAGCGCCGCCTTCATGGTGTAGAACAGATCCGTTTGATCGGTCAGGCCTACCACATTTGCCGCGTGCGGACCGTAGGCCGCAATGCGCAGCTGGGTGCCGGTGTGCTCCATGGACTCTTCCTCAGAGTTGCCGTAGCTCAACACCATAACGGCGCCATCTTTGGTATTCAGCGCCTGCGTCAGGCCCGGGGCTTTAGTATCTGCCGGAATGATCTGGCTGGCATGGGCATGGTCCGCGGTGACGATCACCAGGGTGTTGCCGTCTTTTTTCGCGAACTCAAGCGCCTTCTGCACCGCTTCGTCCAGATCGACGGTTTCGCCAATCTGGCCGCACGGATTCGCCGCATGATCCTGCTTATCAATCGACGCGCCCTCAACCTGCAGGAAGAACCCTTTTTCGCTCTTGCTCAGCAGAGAGATGGCTTTATCGGTCATCGCCGCCAGCGTCGGTACGCTGTCCGTGCGTTTCGGGTTAGGCGTACAGGTTACGACAGGTTTATCGATATTGCCGTGATAAGAGGCTTTTGGTCCTTCCCAGCGCACGGGCATGTTGCCGTCAGAGAATAGCCCCAGCAGCGGCTTGTCCTGGTTCGCCTCGGTGATGGCTGCCAGAGAATTTGCGTCACTCACCAGCTGATAGCCGCGGGCCTGCGCCTGCTCGCGCAGCGTTTTGCCCTGCCACTCGCCCGCCGTTGCGGTTTCTGCGAAGGTTTTCGCGCCGCCGCCCAGGGTCACGTCAGGACGCGCGTTCAGCAGCTGTTCCGTAATCGAGCCTTTGCCGCCTTTTTCCAGCGCGTTCGTCGGGCATTTTTCGCTGGTCACTGACGGACCGTAGCATTTACGCGAGGTCACGTGCGCCACCAGCGCCGCGGGCGTTGCATCCTGAAGTTCAGCGGTGGAGACGTTGCCGGTCGCCAGGCCCGCCGCTTTTGCCATCTCCAGAAGGGTTTGGTGATCTTTTTCGTGAATATCCACACCCAGCGCGCCATTATAGGTTTTCACGCCGGTGGACCACGCCGTAGCAGAGGCCGCGGAGTCCGTGACGTAATCCGGTTTACCGGTTTTTTTATCCAGCGCGTAATGGGTATATTGTCCGGTCAGCGGTAATGCGTCGATGCCTTTAAAAAAGCCGCCCGCACCCTCGGCATAATTTCGCGCCGCCGTGATTTCGGAATCCCCCATTCCATCGCCAATAAGCAGAATAATATTTTTCGCTGGCTTATCATTCAGCGAAGCGCGAATAGCGGCAGTTTGATCTTCTGATAAACGGCGTGCGCCGCCAGGCTGGGTGATATCCCCTTTTGCCGCGCGATTATCCAGCACGCTGGTTTGGGCAGTATCGGCATAAACGGCAGGGGTAATTAACAGGGGAAGTAATGCGATGAAAAGTGCGCTCTGTTTCAATTTATTTTCTCCATGTACAAATACATAAAAAATAAAAACAGAGCGACTATAGGCATCCTGCATGACAATTCTATGACACGTCGTTACGTCCTGTGACGGTTTAGCTGCGCGGATGCCTTAACAGCTTCTTTACGTACTGGTGGAGCATCTCGGCATCCTCAACCGGAACCTGCGATTCAGGCCTGACGCTGTCCAGCGCGCCTTCCACGCTCTCAATCAACGCCTGTTGTTCGGTTTTCGCCATTTGTCGCAGCAGCGCGGTGACCACAATTTCCAGCGCTTCGACCTGAGCAACCAGCTCTTTTGACTCCTCTTCCTTTTGTGCCAGCTTGACCAGCAATTCAGCAATGAGATTTTTCATCGTGCCAGTTCCTTTTTCAGTTTTGTCTGAAGTTAGCATTCTGAATCCATAATGCAAAGAGAAGAAATTTATTATGGCATGCAAAAGTGATGCAGGAATGGAAATAAAGGACCGCCGCGGTGAGCGAAACGTTTTTCTATAAAGAAGCGCCGCATTTTGTTATATAAAAATGCGGCTACCATAAGAATATATAATACATCAACGAAACGATTATCTCGCCGATTTCGCTTCCGCCATTTGTCTGCGGCGACGCAGCGCAATAGCCAGCTGGATAATATTGATTAAAACGACAATCGCCGTGGCGGCGAATACCCAACGAAAACCGGCCATCGCGGAAACGGATGCGCCAATAAGCGGACCGGCAACATTCCCCAGATACATAAATGACTGGTTATATCCAAAAATACGCCCCGTCACCTGATCGCTGGAATATTTAACCAGCAGGGTCTGTACCGCAGGCAACATTGCACCATCAGCAAACCCGAGCAGAAATCGCAATACGCCAAGCTGAAGCGGAGAGGTGACAAACGACATCGCGAAGAAGAGCACGACCGCAAAGATCAGCGTCGCCATCAGGATGCGCGCCGTGCCGATCCTGTCACCCAGTTTTCCCAGACGCGGCGCGGAAATCAGGGCGGATACGCCCGGCACGGCGGCAATCATGCCGCTCAGAAAAGCGATATTTGTGCTATCCGGCTCCATCGACTTGATAAACAGCGCCAGAATCGGACCGACCGAACCGTTACAGAGCTGGATAACCATAGTGGTCACAAACAGGCTGATCATCAGTCCCGGATAGGGCAGCGAGGCGAAGACGGCCTTGCCGCTCAGGCGTTCAGATTTACTGATAACCGGGCGGCCTCCCTCTTTGATAAGAAAGAGCGTGACCAGAAAACTGACCACCAGCAGGATCGCGGTGATGATAAATACCGCGCGCAGCCCGACGTGGTCCGCCAGAAAACCGCCCAGCAGCGGACCGCCGATGACGCCGCTGATCTGTGCCGTGGAGAGCGTACTCAGCGCCCAGCCGCTACGCTCGCGCGGCACCTGAGAGGCGACCAGCGCCATGGCATTCGGAATGTACCCTGACGTCAGCCCCATCACCGCACGCAGGAAAAACAGCTGCCAGACGTTGGTGGCGAAGGCCTGGAGCAGAATGGCAATCGCCATCCCGAGCGAGGCGCGCAGCAGCATCAGTTTTCGGCCTTTCCGATCCGCCAGGCTGCCCCACATCGGTGACACAATGGCGGAGACCAGAAACGTGACGCTGAACGTCAGGCCGGACCACATGGAGAGCGCTTCATGCGAGGTCACCCCCAGCTGCGAGACGTACAGCGGCAGGAACGGCAGGATCTGGCTAATGGCCAGCCCGGTAAAGAAGCAGCCGAACCAGACCGAGATGAGATTAACTTTCCAGGATTCCATAAAGAAATAGTCTTCATTTTTAGGCGAATTCGCCTACAGATTAGCAAGTTACGCGTTTTGACGTCGCACCAGAGATGCGGCCAGACTGACTTTGGTGTTTTATCTTCCCAGTCATCATATTTGTGAAATAAGTCACAATTCATCCATTTTCTGGCGGAATATTATGCTTCACCGGCAGAGTCCGAAACCGCGCATTCCCAGATGAAAATGGTTGGCATGCGCCGCGTTATACTCCGGCCCCAGGCCGTTTCCGTAGTAGCCGCAGCTTGCCGCCAGCATGGCCTTCAGCCATGGCTGCGTTGTTGCCGCCTTCCAGCCGTTCAGTACCGTGACGCGCTCCCCGTTCGCCAGCCGAAAGGCGGCGATATCCAGCGCCTCCGCCGTGGCATGCTCACTGCGTCGCGCTTCAGGGCGGTGGTAAATGTTGCGGCAGGCAAAGCTGCCGAGATGATCGATACGCGCCAGGTCGCTGCCCGTATAGCGTTTTGTCAGCGGCCGGGCCTGCTGGCTGATAAACAGCGCAGAGCTGAGCGCCAGCGGACAGCTGGCAAGAAAGCTGCTGTTCAGGCCGACCGGGCCGAAATCACGCACGCGCACGACGTTGTTAAGCGGACACGCGCCGCCGCTGTCGGCCACCGGCTGGGTGCGGATAAGATCTCTTTGGTTAGCCTGCGAAAGCAGCGTCGCGCACGCCTCGGGAGTTAAGCGCCGGAGCTTATACTGGGTGATACGGCCCGGCGGGTCGTCAAGCGTCAGCGGCATGAAAGGGTTGTAGTAAGGCGGCAACCAGCGGTAACCCACCGTTGCAACGGCCACAATGATGAATACGGTCAGCAGCGTTTTTCCTTTCACTCTCCCCCCTCAACATTCCCCAAAACATTATGGCAGAAGGCCGCGAAACCCGCCGGGCATCGTGGTATGTTATTGGCTTTTCGTCAGACTGGAAGAGAGTGAGATGGCTAAGCAGCGCGTAGGTATTGTCTTTGGGGGAAAATCAGCGGAGCACGAAGTGTCATTGCAATCGGCCAAAAATATCGTCGATGCGATCGATAAAAGCCGTTTCGACGTCGTGCTGCTGGGCATTGATAAACAGGGCCAATGGCACGTTAACGATGCCAGCCAGTATCTGCTGAATGCTCACGATCCGGCGCATATCGCCCTTAATCCTTCGGAAGTGAGCGTCGCCACCGTACCCGGCGTCGTGAAGGGACAGCTCATCGACGCCGGCAACGCACAGGCTCTCGCCCAGATCGACGTTGTCTTCCCTATCGTTCACGGCACCCTGGGCGAAGATGGTTCCCTGCAGGGCATGCTGCGCATGGCCAACCTGCCGTTCGTCGGCTCGGACGTCCTCGGCTCTGCCGCGTGCATGGACAAAGACGTCACCAAACGCCTGCTGCGCGATGCCGGGCTGAATATTGCGCCATTCGTGACCCTCACCCGCGCCAACCGCGACAAGCACAGCTTCGCGCAAATTAGCGGAGAGCTGGGTCTGCCGCTGTTTGTGAAGCCGGCAAACCAGGGCTCCTCCGTGGGCGTCAGCAAAGTCACCAGCGAAGCAGAGTTCACGCAGGCCGTCCGTCTGGCGTTTGAGTTCGACCATAAAGTGGTGGTTGAGCAGGGCATCAAAGGCCGTGAAATTGAGTGCGCCGTGCTGGGCAACGATTTTCCACAGGCGAGCACCTGCGGCGAAGTGGTCTTAAACAGCGACTTCTACTCGTACGACACCAAATACATTGATGACAAAGGCGCGCAGGTTGTCGTTCCTGCGGATATCGATCCGGCGATTAACGATAAGATCCGGGCGATCGCCATTCGCGCTTATCAGACGCTCGGCTGCTGCGGCATGGCGCGCGTGGATGTGTTCCTGACGCCGGAAAACGAAGTGGTGATCAATGAAATCAACACGCTGCCGGGGTTCACAAACATCAGCATGTATCCGAAACTGTGGCAGGCCAGCGGCCTGAGCTACCCGGAACTGATCACCCGCCTGATCGAACTGGCGCTGGAGCGTCACGCCGCCGACAGCGCGCTTAAAAGTTCCGTAAACGGTTAATCGGCGCGCTTCGCCTCATCCGCTGTCGTCTCTTCAGGACGACGGCGGATAATCAGCCCCGCCAGCCAGAAACTTATCACCCAGGTCACCAGCCCGACGGCATAGGTTTGCCATCCTTTTGCTTCAAACCCCAACAGGCCCACGACACCATTAAGAATAAAGATCAGCCCGATAGCAAAGGCGTAGTAGTGCCAGTCACGGCGTAGTTTGGACGTGAGCTTCATAACAACTCCGGCAGGAAAAAAAGACATCCTCTCACAGTTTTACGGCCAGGTCTGTGGCAGATACGGAAATTCTGAAACGCGACGCAATTTCACTTAAGTGATGAAATTGTGATGTGCTGCAGAAATCGACAATCCAGGAGGATTCCGGCGCGTAAATTACCACGATTCTGATATTGACAAATGCGATGACCTGTCAAACTCACCCCGTAAGACGCGTATTAAAACAGAGTGATACCACGGGAGGTCAACATGGCTGACTTTACATTGTCGAAACCGATTTTTGGCGGCAAACCAAAAACCTCCACGGCGGGTAATATCGCTTATGCCCTGTTTGTCCTGTTCTGCTTCTGGGCCGGTTCCCAGCTGCTCAATATGCTGGTCCATGCCCCTGGCGTTTATGAACACCTGATGCAGGTGCAGGATAACGGACGCCCGCGAGTTGAGATTGGGTTTGGCGTCAGCACCCTGTTCGGCCTGATCCCCTTCCTCGCGGGATGTATGATTCTGGGCGTTGTGGCGTTAGTGTTGCGCTTTCGCCGTCGCCGTTAAAGCCCCATACAGCGCGCCCGACGATCGTCCACGCGTTTTGCAAACCATGCGGTGGTCAGGTTACGCGTGATCTTCGGGCTTTCCAGCTGGATCCCCGGCAGGATCGCCCTCGGTAACGCTTTCCCACTCTTCTTCTCTGCAAGCGCAAACACCTTGTTATACAGATCCGTTTTCTCAAAGGCCAGGCTATCGCCTTTCTCAAGCTGATGACGAATGTCGCTATTGCTCAAGCCAAGCGTGGTGGATAATTTCCGTACTGCCAGCTCGGTGCTTCCCGCCTCGCTGCTGCCGTAAGCGATGAGATCGCCGTCCAGCGCCAGCTTAACGCCGCTTGCGCGGCTGACCGCACTCTGGAATGCCGCATTACGGCTGGCATACCAGCCCGCGTTAAAGTCGGCAAAGCGGTACAGCGGCTCATTGTAGTTCGCCGGATAGTTCAGCAGATGATACGTGCCAAACCACAGCCCACCGCGCAGGGAGAAGACCTCCTGACGTACCGTACCGTCGATTTTCCACGGGTAGCCGTCGGTATGCTTCTCCGCGAACGCAATGCTCACCTGCATCGGGCCACCGGTGTGTACCGGGTTCAGCGAGCCAAACAGCTTCTGCCCCATCGGGACCATACTGATAAAATCATCAAAGATGGCGCTGAGCTGTTTTTCGGTTTTCACCGCGTCCAGCCGTTCGCTGTAGCTTTTGCCGTTCGGCGAGGTGATTTTAAGCGCGGTATGCACGAGGAAAACCGGGATATGCATGGACTCCGCTCGACGGTCGATCTCTTTCCAGGCAATTTTGTTCAGACCCGGCACCACCGGGTCTGACTGGTACATCGACTCCTGCTGCGCCACCGCCAGCACCGAGCAGATATTCTCCTCGGTCGGAGCAATCTTTTGGCTTTCAAAGGTTTTTGCCAGCGCATCTGCCCACGCGTTGCGATCCTTCACGCTGGCGGGCATTTTCTGCCGCACAACGCTCGCCACATCGACGGGCTTCTCCCCCTTTTTGAGCGGAGCGGCCCCTTTTTCGGCACAGCCTGCCAGCACAAGAGCGGCCAGCAAGGACAACGGTAACGCGCGCGGTACGGCAAAAGACATAGCAACTTCCTGTATTAGCTAAATGTGTTGGTGACTTCCTGCAGGTCACGATCGTCCAGCTCACGTTCAAAACTGCGCAAACGTTTGTAGATGGACATCAGTTCTACCAGGGTGGTCCAGGAGCTGATCAGGTACTGGAACGACCCGCGAACCTGACCGAAAACGTTGGTGATCTGCGTCATCAGACCGAGCGTAATCGTACCCGCAACAATCGACGGGAACAGCAGGAACAAACCGAAAACGTTATCCACCTGCAGATACAAAATACGGGCAATGTTGAAATACATATAGTGGAAGTAGAGTCGGAAGTAGTTACGACGCACGGCGCCAAACAGCTCGCGGACGGTTGGCGGCGAGGCGCGGTTGGCGTCATCTTCGCCGTAAACCAGTTCTTTACGGTAAGCGGCTTCCACGCGTTGATTTTTAAACTCCAGGCCCGGCAGTTTGATCCCCACCACCGCCAGCAGGCCCGTGCCCATCAGCGACCAGACGATCGCGGCAATCACCAGACCATAAGGAATATGGCCGACAATCGGCAGATCCGGCACGTGCGCCGAGAGCGTCACCAGCACCGGCAGGAAGGCGATTAGCGTCATGATGGCGTTGATAAAGCTGACGCCCATGTCTTCAAGGGTGGAGGCAAAACGCATGGTGTCTTCCTGCACACGCTGTGCGGCACCTTCGATATGGCGCAGGTGCTGCCAGTGCGCCATGTAATGTTCGTTCATCGCGGTACGCCAGCGGAAAACGTAGTGGCTGACGAAGAAGTTGTTCATCACGCCGATGATCACCGCAATAAGGGCGATACCGAGGAAGACGCCGACTTCATGGTAGAACTGGTTGATGGTCACCTTATGCGGCGAGCTCAGCGCGGTCTGGATCAAATCGTAGAACGGCGCATACCAGGCGTTAACCGCCACGCCCACCTCCACGAGGAACCAGGTGACAAAGATAATTAGCGATGTGCCGAGGATAGACCAGTACTGCCAGCGGTGCGGAGAATACATAAACCAGAACAGGGCAAACAGCCCTACGCACACCGTGTAGTAGGCGTAAAACAGCAGATAGCTGAGCGACCAGAAGCGCGCCGCGCTAATCGGCACCTCGCCCGTTGCTCCCGTGATGCGCGTCAGCCATGCGCCGCCGCCCGCCTGCCAGAAAATGACAGCGATGAGTGCCCAAATAAATGCCGACAGGAAAAAAGGCCCCGGCTTTGGGAAAAAAGACTTAAACATAATGCTTCCTTCTTGTTGTTATGGCTGTTGCTGTGCACAACACGTTACCACACGAAAAACCTGCCCGAGCCAGCCTCCCGACTCAGGCAAAAAGGTCAGACCCGAGGGTTGATTATTAGTTCGCTTTCCAGTTTTCGAGAATTGTTTCGGTGCGTTTCACCGCGAGAGGATTCGCCGGCGCGATGAAGTTACGCCAGACGTCGTTGTGGTGGTTAATCAGGATCCGCGCATCTGCCGCCGGGCGATTGGCGGTAGTATGGGCATCTTCCGCCACGGTGATATGATAACCCCGGCTGACGCCGTTCTTGATCGTCGCATCGACGCAGTAATCGGTGGCGCAGCCGCAGATGACAAACTCGCGAATGCCCTGCTCACGCAGCAGCGCCTCAAGCACGGTGTTATAGAAGGCATCACAGGCGGTTTTGGTCACATATAGCGCGTCAGCTGGCTGATGGAGTTCAGGCAGTAGCGCAAACCCTTCACTTCCCTCTTCCAGGCCCCCTGCCTCGGTATGCTGAATAAAAATGACCTTGTCGGCTGCCTGCGTAAGCTGGTTGATCAGAGAGACACATTTTTCGCGCTGATGACGAGGGGTTTCAAATACCCCGTTCTGCATATCGACAACCATAACCACACGCTTCTCAGACATACCGTTCTCCGTAAGATTGAGTGACACTGGTGCCTATCATAAGCCCGATGTCACAAAATGGGAGATGGCTCGTAAGTAAATTGTTCATATTTACCCATGGTTACGTTTTTCTCGCTATCGTTATGCAATTCGGGGCATTGCGCGGTACCGATTAGTAGTATAAATACCCATTACTTTCTTCATTCACTTCATGGATGCTTTTCGTTGAAACGTTGTCTGCTCTCTTTTGCCGCGCTGTGTGCGGTGAGCTTTTCTACCGCCCAGGCAGCCCAACCGCTGACGGCGCCCGTTTTAGCTTCAGATATTGCCGATCGCTACGCGAACCTTATCTATTACGGCAGCGGCGCGACCGGGATGGCGATGGTCGTCATCGACGGCAACCAGCGTGTATTCCGCAGCTTTGGCGAGACGCGCCCAGGAAATAACGTTCACCCGCAGCTGGATTCCGTTATTCGCATCGCGTCCTTAACCAAGCTGATGACCAGCGAAATGCTGGTGAAATTGCTCGATCAGGGCGTGGTAAAACTCGACGACCCGCTCAGCAAATACGCACCTCCAGGCGCCCGGGTTCCAACCTATCAGGGTACGCCGATTCGGCTTGTGAACCTTGCCACCCACACCAGCGCCCTGCCGCGTGAGCAGCCAGGCGGGGCGGCGCACCGTGACGTATTTGTCTGGCCAACGCGCGACCAGCGCTGGAGCTACCTGAGTACCGCCACGCTGAAGGCGGCGCCGGGTTCGCAGGCCTCTTATTCAAACCTGGCCTTTGACCTGCTGGCGGACGCCCTTTCAACGGCGGCTGGCAAACCCTACACGCAGCTGTTTGAAGAGCAGATAACCCGTCCGCTGGGTATGAAAGACACCACCTTTACCCCATCTCCGGATCAGTGCCGTCGCCTGATGGTGGCGGAGAAAGGCGCTAGCCCCTGTAATAATACGCTGGCGGCCGTGGGCAGCGGCGGGGTCTATTCCACGCCTGGCGACATGATGCGCTGGATGCAACAGTTCCTTTCCTCAGATTTCTACGCACGCAGCAGCCAGGCCGATCGCATGCAGACCCTGATTTATCAGCGCACTCAGCTGCAACGCGTCATCGGGATGGACGTGCCGGGTAAAGCCGACGCGCTCGGTATGGGCTGGGTCTATATGGCACCGAAAAATGGCCGTCCGGGTATTATTCAGAAAACAGGCGGCGGCGGTGGATTCATCACCTATATGGCCATGATCCCGCAGTCAAACGTGGGCGCATTTGTGGTGGTCACCCGCTCCCCGCATACGCGTTTCGTCAATATGAGTGACGGGATTAATAACTTAGTGGCTGAACTGAGCGCCAATAAAGCCCAGGTTCTCACCGCGTCTAACTAATCTAATATTCCGTGGGCAAGCGGTTGATGCTGACCAGCTTGCCCCGGCTCATGTTGATATAGTTTCCCTGCCTCAGGGCGGCAAGCACCTCGGCAACAACGGAACGTGAAATTCGTGTGCTCTGTTGAATATGATTCATCACACCGATTTTTGAACGCAGCGTTTCATCCCATTCCGCCATATTCAGCAGCATCGAGCGGATCTGGTGATAGGAATTATTTCCCACCAGCTGCTTATCGCGTTTCTCAAGAATGTAAGTTATCCAGGATAACCAGCAGAAGGCCTCTTTCCAGAGTGAATACTGCTGGATGAGTTGACGGGTGGTTTCCGTGGGCAAATAAAAACCGGTACAGGCCGTTTTAGCAATCACCCTGTATTCGTGAGAGTGATTAATCACCACCGTAGACAGCCCGAATATAAAAGGGGCAGTCGCAATCCCCACCAGCAATTCATCAGAAGTTCGATAAACCTCAATAACGCCGGTTTGTAATACGATCGTACAAGGCTCATTCCATTCGCCTGACGTAATTAATTGCTGGGGCGCACATGTAAAAGGGGTACTGGCCGCTGTTAAATACTGTTCGAGCCGGCGTAATTCAGAAAGCGGTTTCGCATTAACGTTCATGCAGACCTCAAGTCATCCGTATTTGTCGGTCCAATATTATTTTTATTGCTTCTATAAAAAGCGGGGGAGATAACCACTCCCCCGCTTTTATTCATTACCAGGTATATTTCACGCCCAGATTTGCGCCCCAGTTCTGATCAACGTCGCCGCCGCCCAGATAAGTGGCATCGGTGTACGCACTGAAGTTCTTCGTGAAGCTAAACTGGGTGCCCAGCCCTACCCGCACAGCGGAGCCTTTCACGCCGTTATCAATGCTGTCACCGTTAATATCGGCATTGTTATCGGCATCGTCATAGACGTAGGCCAGTTTGAAGTAAGGCGTCAGAGCCTGTTCGCCGCCGTAGTTGAAGGTGTAACCCGTATCAACACCGAGTTCATAACGCAGGCTATCGTATGATTGTCCATCTACGCGCATGTCATTGCTCAGACGATAATCATCGCCAGACTGGAACAGGCCAGATACGGCTGCATATGGCGTAACGTAGCCAGAGAGGTTTGGTTTCCAGTCATAGCCCAGCTTCAGCCCAAAACCAACAGCATCATTCGTGGTATTGCCGTCAACATACTTACCGTTGCTCATGTTGGCAGAGAGATCGCTGTTGAAGCGGGTGTAGCTCAGGGAGCTGTCGAGGAACAGATCGTTCATGAACTTCGCTGACGCATAGATCATCGCTGTCTGGCTATCCTGATCGACCTGACCGGTACGATCGCTGATATCACCCTTCGCGAAACCTGCCGCACCACCGACGATCCACTTCGCGTTATTACCGTCAATCTGGGTGTCCAGACCCACCATAATACCACTCACGTCCTGATCGTAGCTGATAACGCTATTGTCACCGTCGAAGTTGCCACCGAAGTAGCTCACCCACGCCCCGCCGTTATCCGTCAGGCCGTGACGGCTGTTGGTCAGACGCGTGCCGACGGTATCCTGCTGCAGATTCCAGATATTGGTATTGGCAGATGGGATGCTCAGCGCCATGTTGGCAGAGTCGGTCAGCTCTTTCTGCTGAAGGACAACGGCGTCACCCTGCTGCTGCGCCTGATAGGTGTAAGCACCTAAATCGGCTTTGTTTGCGGCAGTAAAGCTGGCTGTGGTATCCGCGTTATTGTCATAGACGCGAATAATCTCTTTGTTTTTGTAATCGGCAACGGAACCGGCACCGGTCGCATCGTCGATGCGCACCTGGTAGTTACCTGCAACATCACCGTTAACTGACAGATGGCCATCTGAGTTAATCGCCACAACACCATAGTCGTAATCGGCATTGTACTTATCGTTAGTGATATAGCGTGCGTTGTTCAGATCGCTGTTCAGGACGTAATCACGACTGGCAACGTTCAGCACCCCGCCATCGGTCAGTTCCATATTATGCGTATCAACCTGACCCAGCCCCAGCGCCAGCTCAGCACCGTTATCCACGGTGATGGTGTTGGCATACAGTTGGGACGTTTCTTCCGTCAGTGCCGCACGGCTATAGCTGTCCAGATACAGATGGTCGGTCGCCACAGCACCGCTGTCTCCAATATTCATTGATGAAGCATTGGTCAGGGTGATGGAGTCCGCCAGCAGATCAGAGTCTTCAACGTTAACCTGAGACTGGTTGTTTACCGTCAGCGTGTCGATGTTTGAAAGCTTGCGGGTATCCCACTCAGAGCCGTTATCCAGCGCGATGTTAAACAGCCCGCTCTGATATACCGCTTCACCCGTAACGTGTCCGTTGCTGTCATAAATGGAATCCGGCCAAATGCTGTTAGGGGATAAGCTACTCCAGTCTACGTTGCTGTAGCCCAGGCCATACATCTGCGCTGGGCCGATAGCCTCGACGCTGGACTGTGCTGCACCGACCCATTTGCTGCCGTTGGTCAGGGTGACATCCAGCTTATCGGTGCCATCCCAGCCGTTGGTGGTTGGGTTATAGACACCGTCTGCACTCGTATCCGTTGCCGGATCGCCGTTCGGATAGAAGTTGTTGTCGAAGGTGCTGGAGAACAGAATATCACCAGTAACGGTGGAATGATCGAACGTGGCAGTGGTCTGCATCGCGTTATCAGACGCGCTAGCGGCAACGATCAGCGCCGCATCATCTGCTGCCGTGGCATTCGTTTCACCGTAGTCGCTCGGCTTCGCGGTTTGACCGTAGAACCCGCTGGTCCCCAGATCGCGGTACGCGCCTGAGGTCAGTACGGAGTCTTTCACCACCAGCGTGTCGGTAAATACTTTGCTGCTGTTGGCTACGCCTTCCACACCGTCGTAAGGGGTATTATCCGGCTCCTGATAACCCTGCGTCAGGGTAATACCGGCAATGTGGGAATTGTTCTGGATAACAATATCGGACTCCACATCCAGGGTGATCGCATTACCCAGATTATACGTATCCAGATAGTGTCTTTCCGTATTTTCCCCATTCACGACATCATACGCATAATGCTCATAGGTATCGTTAATGGTGGAATTATCTACGGTCAGGCTAAAACGATCGTATTGAGAATGGTTGGTGCCATCGGTATCCACGCCGTCAGCACACGAGGGGGTCATACACTTAGAGGTAATCATGCCATTAATGGTATTGTTGGAAATGCTTAACGCATTCGCCCGACCATTGATGCCATCATCCAGATAGTATGTTGAAATAACACCATTCACGGTGCTTTTATTAATCACCGGATAAATATCACCGTCATGGGTAGCGCCTGAGTAATCCCAGTCGGCATAGCCATAATACCAAGGGGTGGAAGCGGTATTATCGTATCCGAATGTATTATATGTCGTACCGGAAATATCCTTCGCATTTGCCTGAGAAGCGATAGCCAGGGTGCAGGCTAATGCAAGTTGAGATACAACGAGTTTCTTTTTCCATGTTTGCATTGGGTCATCCCTCCTCAGGGACGTAAGCAAGTTTGTCCATCAATGATTTTGCAATGTTTAATTGCGGAGGGAATTATGCATTTTCATTTCGAAAAGGTTCAATGAATGTTTCCATTAAGTCCGTATCCAGACTAATAACACATCAAAACCGAGAAAGCATCTGTCACTACAGATAAATATTATAAAAACAAAGCATTAAAATACAGACACAACAATAAGACACATATAAAAATATATAATGAATCATTTTCAATGATGTTTTCTATTTAATATAAAAACAATATGAATAACTCATCTCCATTTCGGCGTTATACTGCCCTGCATTATATATTGATGCCAGAAAGTCAGACCCATCACATTTTACAAAAATAAAATGCCCACTTTTACCAAAACACCGGTCTTCACTTTGAGGTACACTAGCCTTCTTTGTTCCACAAACATCAGGCATACCATGACCGATTTAATTGCACGTCCCCGCCGCCTGCGCAAGTCACCTGCACTGCGCGCTATGTTTGAAGAGACAACCCTGACCTTAAACGATCTGGTGTTGCCGATTTTTGTCGAAGAAGAGATCGATGACTACAAAGCCATCGAAGCCATGCCGGGCGTAATGCGCATTCCGGAGAAATATCTGGCGCGTGAGATTGAACGCATCGCCAACGCGGGGATCCGCTCGGTGATGACCTTCGGCATCTCTCACCATACCGATGCCACCGGCAGCGACGCGTGGAAAGAAGATGGCCTCGTTGCCCGCATGTCGCGCATCTGCAAAGAGACCGTGCCGGAAATGGTGGTAATGTCAGACACCTGCTTCTGCGAATATACCTCTCACGGCCACTGCGGCGTGCTGTGCGATCACGGTGTCGATAACGATGCCACCCTGCTGAACCTCGGCAAACAGGCGGTCGTGGCTGCCGCTGCCGGTGCGGACTTCATCGCGCCCTCTGCCGCAATGGACGGACAGGTTCAGGCGATCCGTCAGGCGCTGGACGCGGCGGGCTTTACCGACACCGCCATCATGTCTTACTCCACCAAATTTGCCTCCTCCTTCTACGGCCCGTTCCGCGAAGCGGCCGGTACGGCGCTGAAGGGCGATCGTAAAACCTATCAGATGAACCCGCTGAACCGTCGGGAAGCGATTCGCGAATCCCTGCTCGATGAAGCCCAGGGCGCAGACTGCCTGATGGTGAAACCAGCGGGCGCGTATCTCGATATCCTGCGCGACATCCGCGAGCGCACCGAGCTGCCATTGGGCGCTTACCAGGTCAGCGGCGAGTACGCGATGATCAAATTCGCCGCGCTGGCCGGTGCGATTGATGAAGAGAAAGTGATCCTCGAAAGCCTCGGCGCCATCAAACGCGCAGGCGCGGATCTGATCTTCAGCTACTTCGCGCTGGATCTGGCCGAGAAGAAAATCCTGCGTTAATCCGCTCTAGCGCCGGGTAGCGGCTTCACCTTACCCGGCCTGCTCTCTGCGCTAATCTTCACCAAACTGCAATACAACCGACATCTGCGCCTTCTACTGTCTTCGCAAGACGGCAGGAGGAGTAACCATGTTTAGCCTCGATAGCGTTCTCGACGATCTTTGGCCTCAGGCGAGGCCTGCACCCTGGCAAAAAAGTCTGTTAAAAAGACTGTTTTACGAAGACGAATTTCAACAATTTGCCGCAGCACACCGCCACCTGAAAGGACTGGATATGGTGGAGCAAGTTCTGGAACACCTTGATATTCTCTGCACCGTTTCCGCCCGCGATCTTGAACAAATCCCCGAACATGGCCCGCTGGTCATTATTGCCAACCACCCGACGGGTACGCTGGACGGCCTGGCGCTGATGTACGCCGTCTCCCGCGTGCGACGCGACGTTAAAGTCGTGACCAACCGGATGCTGACCCACCTTGAGCCCCTCAGCTCGCTGTTTATTCCGGTGGACAATATGGGCGGCAGGACGGCGAAATCGTCCCTGGTGCAGATGGAACAGCATCTGCAAAACGCGGGCGTGCTGATCTTCTTCCCGGCCGGAGAAGTTTCCCGCCCCACGCGCAAGGGCATTCGCGATAAAAAATGGCACTCTGGCTTTATCAAACTCGCCAGCAAGCTGCGCGCCCCGCTGCTGCCGGTGCATATTCAGGCGCATAACAGCCTGCTCTTCTATGCCAGCACGCTGGTCTCCCCGACGCTGTCGATGCTGTTGCTGATGCAGCAGATGTTCCGCCGCCGCCACAGCCAGCTGCCGATTAAAATCGGCCAGCAGATCGCCTGGCATCACTGGCACAGCGCCACCCTTTCGTCGCGTGAGATGGCCGAACAGTGCCGTCAGCACGTGATGCGTCTTGGCAAGGGATTGCCTGGCGTCTATAAAACCCAGTGCGCCATTGCCCGTCCGGAAGACCGGGCCACCCTGAAACGCGCGCTGGCGCAGGCCGAATGTCTGGGCAATACCAGCGACGGTAAAACCATCTATCTTTGGCAGCGCAACGGTCAGGAAGACGCCCCGCTGCTGCGCGAGCTTGGCCGCCTGCGCGAGATTGCCTTTCGCGCGGTCGAGGAAGGGAGCGGCAAACGCCGGGACACCGACTGCTACGATGATGATTATCTGCACCTGATCCTGTGGGATGATGAGGATCTGGAGATCGTCGGCGCGTATCGCTTTATGCCGACCGCCAGACAGGTTGAACGTCGCGGTCTGGAAGGGTTGTATAGTTATAGCCTGTTCCACTACGACGACAAAATGCAGGACGTGCTGGAGCACGGCATTGAGCTGGGACGCAGCTTTATTCAGCCGCGCTACTGGGGACGCCGTGGCCTGGACTATTTATGGTCCGGCATTGGGGCCTACCTGGCGCGTTATCCGAACTACCGCTACCTGTTTGGCCCGGTCTCCATTTCCGGCGGCTTACCGCCTGCCGCGCGGGATCTGCTGGTGGCCTTTTACCGCCTGTGGTTCCCGGCAACGCATCCGCTCGCCGCGTCACGTCAGCCGTATCCTGCATCGCTGCCGGACGTGCTCGCGCAGTTTGGCGGCGTGGATTACGTGGACGACCTGACAAAGCTCAAATCCCTGCTCGGCAATCTGGGCTGCGGCATTCCGCCGCTCTACAAACAATATTCCGAGCTGTGTGAACCCGGCGGCGTGCAGTTTATTGATTTTGGCAGCGACCCGGCATTTAACGACTGCGTCGACGGGCTGGTGCTGGTGGATTTGTGTTACCTGAAGGCGAACCGGTATCAGCGGTATATAGAGGCGCATTTAATACCCTCACCCCAGCCCTCTCCCTAAAAGGGAGAGGGTGAAAACCGCACCGGGCAGTCCCCTCGCCCCTTTGGGGAGAGGGTTAGGGTGAGGGGATCAAGGCGCACGGTAGAACGGCTTATCCCCCAGGATCGTCGCCCGCTGCATAATCCGGCGCTGCGGAAGATAGTCCGCATTGGCGTAGTGCTGCGTCACGCGGTTATCCCAGATCGCCAGGTCATTCTCCTGCCAGCGCCAGCGCACCTGAAACTCCGGCCTGGTGATATGCGCGAAGAGGAAGCTTAACAGCGCCTCGCTCTCTTTCTCCGTCACATCCACAATGCGCGTCGTGAACCCTTCGTTCACGAACAGCGCCTGCTTGCCGGTGACCGGATGGGTCCGCACCACCGGGTGCAGCAGCGGAGGATGTTTCGCAACCGCCTCCTGCCAGCGCTGATGCTCCTCTTCCGTTTTGCGGTACTTGTACTCCTGGAACGATTTTTTGAAGTCGTGCTCCGCCCGCAGCCCGCTCAGCAGCGTCCGGAACGGCGCGGAGAGCGCCTCATACGCCGCAATCCCGCTGGTCCACAGCGTATCCCCCCCGGTTTCCGGCAGCAGCTTCGCCGCCAGAATCGCCCCGGCGGGCGGCGTCTCGATAAAGGTCACGTCGGTATGCCAGTTGTCGTTGTCCGGCGGGTTATCGTTGTGGGTGTCCAGAACGATAATCTCCTCCACCCCCTCCGCATGCGGATAGACAGGGTGGATATGCAGATCGCCAAAGCGCAGGGCCAGAGCGCGCTGCTGCTGCGGGGTGATCGCCTGTTCGCGCAGGAAAACAACCTGATGGCGCAGCACCGCGTGGTACAGCTGCTCGAACTGGTTATCGCTCAGCGGACGGGTCACATCCAGGCCCGATACCTGCGCGCCAATGTACGGCCCCAGCGGGGTAATGGTCAGACGTTCACTCATTGTATTTCTCCATGCCAGGGCGTCAGGCGGCGCTGTAACGCGCGCAGCCCCAGTTCTAATCCGAAGGCGATCGCGGCGATCACCGCGATCCCTGCCAGCACCACGTCAGTCGCCAGGAACTCTCCCGCCGACTGCACCATAAAGCCAAGGCCGCGCGTGGCCGCAATCAGCTCTGCCGCCACCAGCGTGGACCAGCCCACGCCGAGGCCGATGCGCAGCCCGGTTAAAATCTCCGGCAGCGCGCCCGGTAAAATCACGAACAGCAGCACCTGCGTGCGGCTGGCACCCAGCGACTGCGCCGCGCGGATCCGCACCTGCTGGGCGCTCTTCACGCCCGCCAGCGCCGACATGGCAACCGGGGCGAAAATGGCCAGATAAATCAGCAGGATTTTTGACGTTTCACCGATGCCAAACCAGATAACCATCAGCGGCAGATAGGCCAGCGGCGGCACCGGACGGTAAAGCTCAATCAGCGGATCGAGAATACCGCGCACCGTCGGGCTTAAGCCCATCGCGATCCCGACCGGTATCCCGATAATTACCGCTGCCAGCAGCGCCACCAGAATACGCGCCAGACTGGCTCCAAGGTGCTGCCAGAGCGTGGCATCCATAAAGCCCTGCGGCCCGGCGATGGTAATGAGTTTGGCCAGCACCTGGCCCGGCGGCGGCAGAAACAGCGGGCTGACCCACTGCTGGGCAGCAACCGCCCACCACACCGCCAGAAGCACCAGCAGCGTACCGACGCTCAGCGTGATTTGGCGCGAGAAAGGCCAGCGCAGCGCCAGACGCGTGCGGCGCGTTTTTTCACTGAAGACGATGCTCATGAGAAAGCCTCCCGTTGTTCAAACACGCGGCTTAAAACGTATTCACGCTGTTCGATAAACAGCGGATCGGATTTGATGCTGCGCACGGGCTCTCCCGCGACGTAGCGGCGGGCGAAATCCAGCGGCAAGCGCTCCAGCACGCGGCCCGGCCCCGGCGAGAGCAGCACCAGCTCCGTCGCCATAAACACCGCCTCTTCGATATCGTGGGTAATCAACAGCACCTGCTTGCCCGTCTCGTGCCACAGGCGCAGCAGCAGGGTTTGCATCTGCTCGCGGGTGAAGGCATCCAGCGCCCCGAACGGCTCGTCCAGCAGCAACAGCTGCGGATTCGCGGCCAGCGCGCGGGCAATACCGACGCGCTGACGCTGGCCGCCGGAAAGCTGCCAGATAAAGCGTTTTTCCGCCCCTTCCAGCCCCACTTTTTTCAGCATCGCCCGCGCCATTTCCAGCCGCTGTTCGCGGTTGATGCCCGCAAGCTGTAGCCCAAACGCCACGTTTTCCTGCACGTTGCGCCAGGGAAGCAACCCTTCGTTCTGGAAGACCACGCCGCGCTCGGCGCCCGGGCCTTCCACCTTTTTGCCTTCCAGTTGAATGGTGCCATGCTGATAAGGGACAAACCCGGCGATCAGATTCAGCAGCGTGGTTTTTCCGCACCCGGACGGGCCCAGCACCACCAGCAGTTCACCGCTGTCCAGCGTCAGGTTGATGTCCTCCAGCGCGGGCTTACCACCGTAATCGGCGTACAGGTTCGTAATATTCAGCATGGCGTACTCCTTATTTCACAAAACGATCGGTCACGTACTGGCTGTAATCCGCCGCTACCGCAGGCACTTTGCCCTGCTCTTTCAGGAAGGTGGCGGTATCCACAATCGCTTTGTTCACCGGCCCGGTCAGCTGCTGCACCTGCTGCGCGGGGGTCAGATAGGTATTGCCTTTCACCAGCCCCGGCACGTCCGCTTCCGGCACGCCGCTCAGGCGGGAGAGTTTTTCCAGGTTGGCGGGCTGCTTCAGCCATTCATCCGGGTTAGAGATGTACGGCTGCTGGGCGTCAATCGCGCTTTTGGCGAAGGATTTCACCACTTCGGGATGTTTCTCGGCGAAGTCCTTGCGCACGACCCACACGTCGAGGGTTGGCGCGCCCCACTGGCCCACTTTTTCAGAGTCGGTCAGCACGGTGCCGTCTTTTTCCAGTTCGTTCACTGCCGGAGCCCAGACGTAAGCCCCGTCAATATCCCCGCGCTGCCAGGCGGCGATAATCGCCGGCGGCTGCAGGTTGATAATTTGTACCTGACCCGGCTTGATGCCCCAGTGTTTGAGCGCCGCCAGCAGGCTGTAGTGGGTGGTGGAGATAAACGGCACGGCGATACGTTTGCCGATCAGATCTTCGGGTTTGGTGATGTTTTTCTTCACCACCAGCGCTTCAGAGTTACCGAGCTGCGAGGCGAGCAGGAAAACCTCGATCGGCACCTGCTGGCTGGCCGCAACCGCCAGCGGGCTGGAGCCGATATTGCCGATCTGCACGTCGCCGGAGGCTAACGCACGCACGACGGACGCCCCGCTGTCGAACTTGCGCCAGTCGACTTTCGCGCCGCTCTCTTTGGCAAAGGTGTTGTCCGCCTGCGCGACTTTCGCCGGTTCCGCAGAAGTTTGATACGCGACGGTGACGTCCACCGCCTGCGCCTGAAATGCCCACAGCGCCAGTGCGCCGAGAAGTGTGATTCGCGATGAAATTGCCATAGTGCCTGCTCCCCTTGTTGTTATGAGGGCAGTATTTCCGGCGCGGGAATTTTGATAAAGGAATAAAAATGAATCGCTCATAACGATTCGTTTTTAGATAAAAAGCGGGAAAGGATAGCGAATTTTGTGCGGTTCGTTTTTTTCCCTCTCCCCGTGGGCGGAGGGTTACCCAGTAATTTTTTCACCTGAAGCGATGCATGTGGTATCTGGAAAATAAATGGCTTAAAGCGATGTTTCGGTCCGGCTGTAAATCGCCGAAGCGTTTCCGTAAGGCCGGGGCGAGGCGCACGGATGCGCCGAGAGGGCGTGGCCTGCAGGGATGCAGGCTCATGCCCGACCCGATAGCCTGAAGGAATAAGCTGAGGGCACCGCGAAGCGGCGATTTACCGCCGGGAGCCCGGGTCGCCAGGGCGGCGGCGATTGAGCCGCCCTGGCACGTTCACAGGCCATGTCGTTACAAAGTAGCAAGGAACATGAAGTGAACGGAATGACCACCACAGCCGTATGTTCCCCCTCACCCCAGCCCTCTCCCTTGAGGGAGAGGGAGCCGTCCGTGGAGGTATTATTATGTGGGGTTCCCTCAGCCCCGTGGGAGAGGATCAGGGTGAGAGCATCAGGCGCACAAACCTTAGATGTAGGCCGGGTAAGGCGTAGCCGCCACCCGGCAAAGCACTCAGCGCTGCGCGTTCAGCTCAGCAATATCCTTCGGCGTGGTGCGACAGCATCCACCAATCAGCTTCGCGCCGGCTTCCAGCCACTGCGGCAGATACCCTACCAGCGTCTCGCACGCTTCACCGTGGTGGTGCCAGGTTTTGGTTATCGCGTCATAATGCTCGCCCGAGTTCGGATAGACCACCAGCGGCAGCGACGTCAGGCTTTGCAGATGCTTCAGCGCCGCCGTAGTGTTTTCCAGGGCGATGCAGTTAATGCCCAGCGCGACAATCTGCGGAGAGTTTGCCAGCGCGCTGACCACCTCACGCAGCGGCGTGCCGTCGCTCAGGTGTTCGCTGTCGCGCAGGGTAAAGGAGAACCACGCCCGGGCGCGGGGGTACCCGGCCAGAAGCGCCGCCAGCGCCTTGATCTCCACAAACGAAGGCAGCGTTTCGCAGGCCAGCAGGTCAGCGCCCGCATCCAGCAGCGCTTCCACGCGCGGGCGGTGGAAGGCAGTAAACTCCCCGGCGCTGCGCACGTAGTCGCCGCGATACTCTGAGCCATCCGCCAGATACGCGCCATACGGCCCAACGGATCCCGCCACCAGCAGCGTGCCCGCGTGCGGGTTTTCTGCCAGATACGCTTCGCGCGCCTTACGCGCCAGCTCCACACTTTTACCGATCAGCGCGCGGGACTGCGCTTCGTCCAGACCGCGCGCCGCAAAGCCCGCAGGCGTGGCCTGATAGCTGGCGGTGATCGCCACCTGCGCGCCCGCCCGGTAGTAATCGAGATGCACTTCGCGAATGAGTTCCGGGTTTTCCACCAGCACTTTGGCTGACCAGAGGCTGTCTGCCAGGTTACAGCCGCGCGCTTCCAGCTCCGTCGCCATCGCGCCATCCAGCACCACAAACGGCTGTTTTTCAAGGATGGCGGTAAGCGGGTTATTCTGCGACATGTTCAGGCTCCTGCGATGTCATATTTCGGGTCAGGTAGTACGCACCATAACACAGGGCGACAAACGGAAGCCCGCAATAAAGGGCAATGCGCTGGCTTGGGTCAAACCACAGGCCGACACAGGCCACCACGCAGAGGATAAAACCGAGCACCGGCACCAGCGGATACCACGGCGCGCGGTACTGCAGCGCAGAGAGCGGCTGGCCGGACTGCAGATGACGGCGACGGAAAACGAAGTGCGACGCGCAGATGCTGATCCACACCGCCACCACCGCAAAGCCAGAAATCGCCGAGAGCGCGACAAACACCGTGTCCGGGGCCACTACGCTGGAGAACAGCGCCAGCACGCCGCCGAGCATAGAAACCGAGAGCGCCGTCAGCGGCACGCCGTTTTTGTTCACGCGGGCAAAGCAGCGCGGCAGCGTTTTCTCGTTCGACAGCGACCACAGCATGCGCCCGGAAGCGTACAGTCCCGAGTTCGCCGCCGAGAGGATCGCCGTCAGGATCACGAAGTTAACGATGTCAGCCGCGTAAGGAATACCGACCTTTTCAAACACCAGCACGAACGGGCTCTTTTCCACGCCCGCCTGCTGCATCGGGATCAGCGCCGCCAGCACAAACACGGTGCCGATAAAGAAGATAATCAGGCGCGCGATGGTGGTGCGGATCGCAACCGGAATCACCTTGTGCGGATTTTCCGTTTCGCCCGCCGCGATGCCGATGAGCTCCGTCCCGGAGAAGGCAAAGTTCACCGCCACCATGGTCATCAGGATCGGCAGGCCGCCGTGCGGGAACCAGCCTTCGGCAGTGATGTTGCTTAAGCCCGGCGCGGGGGAACCGTCCTGCATCGGGATAAAGCCAAAGACCGCCGCGCCGCCAAGAATAATAAAGGCGATGATGGTGATGACTTTCACCAGGGAGAACCAGAATTCGCCTTCCGCAAAGAAGCGCGTAGAGATGACGTTCAGGCCAAAAATCACCGCGCAGAAGACCACGCACCACGCCCAGACGGGTACCTGCGGGAACCAGTACTGCATGCAGAAGCCCGCGGCGGTGAAGCTCGAGCCGAGCGCCACCGTCCAGGTGAGCCAGTAGAGCCACGCCACGGTATAGCCCGTCGCCGGGCCAAGATAGCGGGCGGCGTAGACGTGGAACGCGCCGGTTTCCGGCATCGCCACGGAAAGCTCGCCCAGACACTGCATCACCAGCCAGACCACCAGCGCGCCTATCAGGTACGCCAGCAGCGTGCCCGCCGCCCCGGTCGTTGAAATGATGTATCCAGTATTGAAGAATAGCCCTGTCCCAATCACGCCACCCAGCGAGAGCATAATCAGGTGGCGTGTTTTCATGGTGCGCTTAAGCTGCCCATTTTCTTGTTGTGTTTGCATATTACCTTCTATACGTATGGACATCTAAACATCCAAAGAAGGTGTGTTATACCGCGATTGTTAATAAAAAGCTAGATGACCAGACGCAAACGGGCACGCCTCGCGCTGAGTCTGGGGTGGGTAGTGAGGATCACATAGAGAATCGGACGCCAGGCCATAAGCACCTCCGCAAGCAGATACTTACAGCATGGTGCGGGAAAAGGCGATCTTCGGTCAGTCGAAAGTGGTAACGATGAACCCTCGGATCATACTTTTACGCTTCCCTCATGGTATGTCGCCACCAGGCAGGCATCATGTCGTAGAAGGAGTGATTTTCCGGGGCAAACTCCGACTGATCCGAATCGTCAAACACGCCAGTAAAAAAGGCAACGGTGGGTGAATCATCAATCGCGCCAATTGAACTGCCGCAGGTGGGGCAAAACGCCCGGCTGGAGTAGTCCGACGATCGCCATGTCGCCGGACGTCCGCCCGGACCGATCCACTGCACGTTTTCCGCCGGGAACTCAATCCATACGACGGTTTGTGCGCCGGTGTGTTTCTGACAGATATCGCACGAGCAGGTGTGCACATTGCCCCCATTCGCAGCGGTAAAGCGAACCGCGCCGCATAAGCACCCACCTGAAAAGACCTTTTCCATGCTGTCGTCCTGAGCTGTTTAAAATCTCATCAAAACATAACACATTATTGAGGTCTGTATGCCGGGTCTGGCGCGAAGCCATCGCCCGGCACGCCGGCGGCAGAATTATTGGTAAATCCTCAAATCAGTTCTATAGTCGACTCTGCTTATTCGTTACCAGGAATCACTATGCGCTTTAACGGACTGACCAAAGGTTTCTTCATTTTTATTCTCGCCCTCGTCACCTGGGCCTTCTTCGACATACTGTCGCCCTACTTCTCCGCGATACTGTGGGCCGCCATTCTGACCGTCATCTTCAATCCGGTAAAAAACAGGCTGCGCGCCGCGCTGGGGGATCGCAACGGGCTCGCCTCGCTGTTGACCATTGGCATTATCTGCCTGATCGTTTTTATTCCGTTGATGGTTATCCTCTCCTCGCTCGCCATTGAGCTGAACGTGGTTTACACGAAGCTTCAGGAGAACAACACCCAGTTTCCGGAAGTGGTGGCGAGCATCTTCAACCATCTGCCTGACTGGGCCAGCGGCTTCCTGGCGGATCACAACCTGACCAACGCGGCGCAGATCCAGAAAAAACTCTCTGACGTCGCCCTGCAGGGCGGGCAATATCTCGCCGGCAGCGCGTTTCTGATTGGCAAGGGCACGTTTGGCTTTGCGATTAGCTTCGGCATCATGCTTTATCTGCTGTTCTTCCTGCTGAAAGACGGCCCGTATCTGGTGCGCCAAATCCTTGACTCCCTGCCGCTGTCTGATTTCGCGAAACAGCACCTGTTCGCCAAATTCGTCGGCGTGTCGCGTGCCACGGTAAAAGGAACGGCGGCGGTGGCGGTGGTTCAGGGCATCCTCGGCGGGATTGCGTTTGCTATTGCCGGTATTGACGGCAGCGTGCTCTGGGGCGCGCTGATGGCCTTCCTCTCGCTGGTGCCCGCCATCGGCTCGGCGATTGTCTGGGTTCCCGCAGCCATCTTCCTGTTCGCCACCCATCAGCTTTGGCAAGGGCTGTTTATTGTCGGCTTCTTCGTGATTATCGTCGGGCTGGTGGACAATATCCTGCGCCCGCTGCTGGTCGGGAAAGACACCAAAATGCCGGACTACCTGATTCTGATCTCCACCCTCGGCGGCATGGAGCTGTATGGCATTAACGGCTTTGTGATTGGGCCGCTCATTGCCGCGCTGTTTATCGCCTGCTGGAATCTCTTCTCAGGGCGCGATCACGAAGGTAACGCCGAAGAGCTGGACCCCGACTTCATCGAAGAAGGAAAAAATCCTCCAGAATTGTGAGGATGTGACGATATAGACCACACCAGGCGGCGCTGTGCCGCCTTTTTTTTCGCCTTAAATCAAACGTTTTCTATAATTTGAAAGAACGCCATCCTACTCATGTCGTAAAAGGATCATCAGGTGCGAATCGCAACGATAACAAACTGGGCCTATGGTGCCACGGTCTGCCTGACCATCGCCTCCGGCATCATCATGCTGATGGCGTCCAGCGCTGATACCCTCGAGCGTCAGGCCGTTGAACAACGGCAGAAATTTGATCAGCTAACGGAAGATATCGAAACCGATATCTGGGCCCAGTCTGATTTAGCGCGGCTGTACGTCATTAAAAAAGATCCTCAGGTTCTCAAGGAATATAACCAGGCGGAAAACAGCCTGAAGAGCATCGAGCTTCGGCTGGAAAAGTTGCAGGATAACGGCGCATCGGATGAAGAACTGGCCCTGCTGCATGAAGGGATAAAGATCGTCGATGAGCTGCAGGACGAACAGCAAACCGCCCTTTCCAGCCTTGAGCGAGGAGAAGACGCGCAGGCCGTTGCGCTACTCTACGGTGCGCCCTATGAGCAGGAGCTGGAGCGCGCGCAGAACCAGCTCGATCACTTCCGCCAGATACTCGACAAACGCGTCATTGCCTCCGTTCAGGATGCGACAAAAAAATCGAAAGCGCTGCGTACGGCCTCTGAGCTGATGGTCGGCCTGACCGCCCTGCTGTTCCTGTTTGTTCTCGGCTTTATATTAAAGCGCCGCGTGCTGCGTCCCGTGGTGCGTCTGAGCGACGTGGTGCACCGCCTGGCATCCCAGGATTACGCGGTTGAAACGCCCAATTTCAACCAGATTGATGAGATAGGCGATATGGCCCAGGCCATCCGCATCTTCCGCGAAAACGGCCTGGCGCGACAGCGTCTGGAAAAAGAGCGCGATGCCGACTGGGCCATCCGCGAGCTGCTGGCGCGCATGACCCAGCGGCTGCAGGGGTGTGAGAACTTTAACGATGTGATTAACGTGGCGGAGCTGTTTGCGCCCAATATCGCGCCGGGGATCGCGGGGCGACTTTACGTCCTTGACCGGGAGCCATGGCAGATGCGCTGCGTCGCACACTGGCTTTCACCGGTTGGGGAAGAGACGAGCTTCCACCCTGACGAGTGCTGGGCCGTGCGCCGCGGGCAGAGCCACCCGCCGGTAAACGGTGAGCCGGATATCGCCTGCTACCATCTGCCGTCCTCCCAGGCGGAAAGCTCGCTGTGCGTGCCGCTTATCGCCCAGGGCGAGGCCATTGGCCTGCTCTCCTTCCAGAATATTACGGCGGACAACGCCCCATCCCGCGCCTATCTGGAACTGATGGCCGAAGCGCTCGGTCTGGCGCTGGCCAACCAGCGTCTGCGCGACGCGTTGCTGGAAAAAGCCTTGTTCGACCCGCTCACCGGCCTGCGTAATCGTCATCATCTGGAAGATACCCTGCAAACCCAAACGGCACAGGCGTTGCGCACCGGCGAACCGTTAAGCTGCATGATGATCGACATCGATCACTTCAAGAGCATCAATGACCGCTTCGGCCATGAAGCGGGCGATCAGGTGATTAAAAGCGTGGCGTCAATTGTTCAGCGGGCCGCACATGACAACGGACTCGCATTCCGCTACGGGGGCGAGGAGTTTCTGGTCCTGCTTACCGGTGCCGATGAACCAGAGGCGCACGCCTGCGCGCAGAAGATTTACAATAGCGTGCATGAGCTGTCGCTTCGCTACGGGCTGACCGAGATTGGGCCGGTGGATGTGTCGATTGGCATTGCCAGCTACCCACAACATGCCCAGACTGACAACCTGCTGCGCGCCGCGGATGTGGCCTTGTACCGGGCGAAAGAGCTGGGCCGCGCGCGGATTGTGAGCTTTGGGATGCTGGAGGCGGGTTAGCGGATTATCGCTTTATTCGCGCGTTACCTCAGTAATCAACATCGACAATCCATTCATGTAGTGACTTTTTTTAGCCTGCTCGCGGTATTTGGTTGGGGAGAGTCCATATTGATTCGAGAAGGCTCTGCTGAACGTTGACGGCTCCTCGTACCCTAACATCGTGAATATATCTGAAACAGAGAGCTGCGTATGTCTGAGCATATGCGCGGCCTTTTCAAGTTTCCGGCTTCGGATATAAAGGCCTATACTTATGCCACACTCCTGGCGAAAGTTCCGCTGAATGTAAGCCAATGAATAACCGGATTTCCGCGCCACATCTAAAACGGTAATGGGCCGGTATAAATTCGAGTCAATCCAGTGAGTAAGAGACTTAATTACAGCTTCACGATCTTTTAAGAGAGTAAACTTTATACACATAAGTATCCACGAAATTTTATTTACAAGAAGGCCGTTGGCAAAGTCATCCAATGACAATTGAAAATAAATATTCCTAAAAGAAAAATCACCCTAATAATAGGGTGAAAGAACGCTTACTGTATTTTATAAAGATGTCTTTGCTACATCCTCAATTTTTTCAGGACCATACAGTTTCATAAACGCATTAACGGAGGCCTGCGCTTTCATGACGATTTCACTTTCGTCAGGCTGATCCTTTCTTGCTTTTAAAAGCAAGGGTTCCAGTATGTCGGCCTGGAGAAGAGAACGAAAATACTCGGCCGCCAGCACAGGATCATCTTTCCTTAAAATATTTTGATTCATTAAATCGGTAAAAAGCGCCGAAACATTTGAACGCAGTTTTTGCATTCGCGCATAATATAATTCTCCGATACCCGATCTTCCGGCCTCGGAAATCATTAATCTTTGCAAATCCACAATATCCGGAGAGCAAATATAGCGTAAAAAGGCAACGGCAAATTGCTCGATAACCAGCTGTGGTGATTTTCTGAAAAGGCGCACCTGCCCTGCAGTTTCAATAGTCATGCTTTTTATATACTGTTCAGTTTCTGAAGACATGCATTCTACAAATAGCTCTTCTTTCGAAGAAAAGTGACTGTAAATTGTCGATTTTGAGCCACCAACAATCGCGTTAATTTCTGAGATAGACGTGGCATCAAATCCTTTTTGTCGAAACAGTCCGGATGCGACTTCCAGAATCTGTTGCCGTTTAAGCGCTCTTTTATCCATATGTTTCCTCGTTAGTTTAGGTGCCTGGCCGGGGCCAACACTTTTTGTTCTCTGATTTCGGAATCACGTCAGATAGTAGGGTTCGTAATCGTACTGACGAGTACATTTTCATTTGACGGCGCTCAGAAGTCAAGATATAAAGTGTACCGTACTGTACGGTACTGCATTTGGACTTCTCTATGAACAGCATGACGAGCGTACTGATGAAAGGTTTTCAGGAGACACTCCCGAGGTGTCGTATTTCCGGTTTAACCCGGTCCAGGATAGTGGTGAGCTGTGTTGTCATTTCCGCCATCAGTATGAGCGGATGCGCCATGATCCCCGATCCTGGCACCCCACCGCCTATGAAGACGGTCACACAACTTAAAAGCGATCAAAGTTTCCCGCACCAGAACGGCCAGTGGCCGAAAGATTACTGGTGGAAGAAATACGGTGACGAGCAGCTCAACGGGCTGATTGATGACGCGCTTAAAAATTCCCCCACGCTTAACATCGCCGAAGCTCGCGTGAAACAGGCGCAGGCGATGACGCAAAGTGCGAGCGGTTCGCTTTTCCCTGAGGTCACCGCAAACGCCAGCTTTATGCGGGACAAAATGAGTTACAACTATGTGACGCCTGAAAGCGCAACGCCTCAAAACTGGAACAGCTATGGGCGCACCACGCTTGATATGAGCTGGGAAATTGATTTTTGGGGTAAAAACCGCGCAGCGCTCGCGGCTGCGACGTCTGGTGAAATGGCGGCGGTAGCGGAAGAAGCACAAACAAGGCTGGTGCTCTCTTCTTCTATTGTTACCGTTTACGCGGAGCTGGCGCATTTATACACCGTTCGCGAAACGCTTAACGACACCCTCACTATACGAACCAGTACGCTCGCGTTGTTCCAGCAACGACATGACGCGGGGCTTGAAGATTTATCCAGCCTTCAACAGGTTGAGACGCGTCAACTCAACGCAAAAGCAAACCTGGTGGCAATAGATGAAGCTATTGCGATCAAAAAACATGAGCTCGCTGCACTGATCGGCGATGGGCCTGACAGATCGCTGGCAATCACCGCGCCTAAGGCAACGCTTTTAGCGCATGAGGAACTTCCTCCGAATATTGCGCTGGATCTGATTGGTCGCCGTCCTGATATTGTCGCGGCACGTTTACGCGCCGAGGCGGCAGCAGAGCAAATCAAACAGAAAAAAGCCGGTTTTTACCCAAGCGTTAATCTGGTTGCCTTTGCCGGGTTCCAGTCATTGGGTATTAACAACCTTACCCGGAGTGGCTCAGCAATTGGCAGCTTTGGCCCGGCCATATCGTTGCCAATATTTAATACGCAGAAGCTCCAGGGTGATTTGAAATACGCCAGCGGTGAATATGACATTGCGGTGCAGGTTTATAACGACACGTTAACGAATGCACTTCGGGAAGTGAGCGATGCGCTCACCAGCAGAGCCTCACTGAAAGACGAGATGCTTTATTCTCAGGGCGCAGTCACGTCGGCAGAAAAGGCGTATTCCCTCACCAAACAAAGATATGAAGGAAAGGTTGCTGACTATCTCGACGTCTTGTCCTCGGAAGATGAGCTGGTCGCGGCCCGCCGAAAATTAGCCGATGTGAATTCTCGCGCCTTTACGATTGACGTCGCATTAGCGCGCGCATTAGGCGGCGGATATACCTCGAACAAACAGTGATTTTTTAACACCAGGTTAATTACTAAATAGTGGAAAGAAAGGAAATAAAATGAGTCATTCTGCAGCTATTGAAGATCAAAATATTGAATCATCCGATATCAAAAAGAAAAAAAGAAAACGTTTATTCTCTTATCTCGCATTAAGCATCGCGCTGGCTGGCGTAGGCTCGTTCGCATACTGGGAATTAGTGGGTTCCCGATATGTTGAAACCGATAACGCCTATACCGATGTTGAGTCCGCTCAGCTCTCTTCCGCGATCACCGGTACGGTCAGTGCCATCCTGGTCACGGATTCTCAGGTGGTAAAAAAAGGCGATGTTCTGATCCAGCTGGATCCTACTGACGCAGAGTTAGCCCTTAATCAGGCGGAAGCAAACCTGAACCTGGCCATACGGCGGGTAAATGGATACAAGGCCACCGACACAAAACTCGGCGCAGAAGTTGTGGCGAATGAAAAAGAGCAAAAACGCCTGCTGGCCCAGGTTGATGCCGCAAACGCTGACTTCCAGCGCGCGACGGTTGACCTCAAGCGACGCGAAGCGTTAATGCAGACGGGTGCGATTTCAGGCGACGAACTGACGCGAATTCAAAACGTTTACGCTTCCGCACTGGCAAACCTGAATGCCGCTAAAGCCGCCGTGGCGCAAGCCGATGCGGCGAGACAGGCGGCGGTGGGCGCAAGACAGGCGAATGCCGTGATGATTGAGGATGCAAATACCGAGACCAACCCTGAAGTTGCTCTCGCCAGAGCGAAGCGCGATCAGGCCAGACTGGATCTGGAAAGAACCGTGATCCGTTCGCCTGTCGATGGCGTGGTTGCTCGTCGCCAGGTCGAGCTTGGACAACGCGTCCAGCCTTCCACACCGTTATTGTCCGTGGTGCCGGTTCAGCAAATTCACGTCAATGCCAACTTCAAGGAAGTTCAGCTCCAGCATGTAAAAGTGGGACAGAAGGTAGAACTGGTGAGCGATCTGTATGGCGACAACGTGCCTTTCCATGGAACGGTAGAAGGCTTTGATGGCGGCACCGGCGCAGCGTTTTCAATTATTCCTGCGCAGAACGCAACGGGTAACTGGATTAAGGTTGTTCAGCGTTTGCCCGTGCGCATCAAACTCAATGCTGATGAGCTTGCAGCGCATCCGTTGCGGGTTGGTCTGTCCATGAAAGCGACAGTTAACTTAAAAAGTGAATAACGGAAACCAGGCCATGTCTACATTAGTTATCGATAATCAGCCGCCTTCGCTGAAAGGCGGTATGTTATGGATTGGTGCCCTGGTACTTGCAATGGCTAACTTTTTAGCCGTGCTCAACATGACCATTGCAAACGTCACTCAACCCAACATGGCTGGTGCCCTGGGCGCAGGAACCAGCCAGGGCACGTGGATCATCACGGCCTATGCCGTGGCTGAAGCCATTACGGTACCGCTATCAGGATGGTTAACCACACGGTTCGGCGGCGTGCGCGTTTTCTCCGTTTCCGTGTTCATGTTCGGTATTTTCTCTTTGCTTTGCGGCCTTTCCACTTCGCTGGGAATGCTGCTGCTGATGAGGGTTTTTCAGGGCATGGCGGGAGGCCCCCTGATGGCCTTATCACAAACCTTACTGCTGCGTATTTTCCCGAAAGAAAAATCCATGCAGGCGACGGGATTATGGGCGATGACAACATTGCTCGCGCCCGTGATAGGCCCGGTTCTTGGCGGATGGATTTGCGATCATTACAGCTGGTCGTGGGTGTTTATCATCAACGTTCCGATGGCAATCGCTTTTTCAGTCGTGGCGTGGTCAGTACTGAAAATCTTCGAAGATAAGCTGATAAATAACTCTATTGATATCGTTGGGTTTATTTTATTGGTGATCTGGGTTGGTGCCCTGCAGATCATGCTCGATGAAGGGAAAGATCTTGACTGGTTTGCCTCAGAAGAAATTTGCGTTCTGGCGATTATTGCCTGTATCGGCTTTTTAAGTTTCTGCATCTGGGAGCTGACCGCTGAACATCCGATCGTCGATATCAGAGTGTTTCGCCATCGCGGTTTTTCGGCCAGCATGTTTGTGCTCGCACTCGCGTTTGGATGTTTTTTTGGTCTGAATGTCCTCACGCCTTTGTGGCTACAATATAACTTAGGGTATACAACAACATGGGCAGGGATTGTGGTGGCCTGGGGCGGGCTTTTGCAGGTGGTATTTTCTCCGGTTGCCGCTAACCTTTCTAACAAAATCGATCCGCGTATTCTTATCTTCTTTGGCTGCGCCTGGTTGGGTCTCGACACCTTCTGGCGATCCTATGCGACGACCGATATGGACTACTGGTCTATCTGCGTACCTTTGTTATTCATGGGCGTTGGAATGCCGCTGTACTATGTCCCGATTACGGGGCTTGCAATGGGCTCTGTAGATGAAACGGAAATGGCTTCAGCGGCGGGGCTAATGAACTTTGTTCGAACGTTATCGGGTGCATTTGCCACATCGCTCGTAACGACGTCATGGCAAGACCAGCGCTATATTGCGCATGACAAACTGGCGTCCGTCGTCGACCCTACTGGCGATGTTTCGCACTACATTAGTTCGGCCCCTCAGCAAGGTGGACAATTTGTGCGTGAGCTTTTTGACAAGATGGTAAACAGCCAGAGCATGATGCTGTCGACCAATAATCTGATGATGTCGATCGGCGTGATATTTTTTATCGCTGCATTTGCAATTGCATTAGCGCCTAAACCTTCGCGCGTGGTGGATGCCGCGTCTGTAGGACACTGATATTTATTCAGCACAAGGACGTGAGTATCAAAAAAACAGAGAAAATCTGATGGACAGTAAATCATATACGCCGGGCAGTCGGGATATTTTGTACAAGAAAATATTCCTTTCAATTTCCGAAATGAAATATCTTGAAAGGGAAATAAAAAAGTTCAACTGGCTAGAACGTACTTTTTTAAGGAAAAAAGAGTTCTATAAAATGCAATATCACAAAAGCAAATGTGACAGCAATTTCTTTAGATTTATCAACAGCGGGCAAGACAACCAGAATACGTTAATTCATATCCTTGAACAATTACCTGAGAACCATCCTGACCGAACATGGCTGACGGGCTTTCTGCTTTGAAACCATCGGGCAAGTAACGTAATAAGCCGTTTCCCGGCTGATTAACATTCCGGATGTGACATATATAAAAACGCTAAATTCAGGTTAACATCATGAAAATGAGTGACTTTCAATGTCTTATTGAAAAGAATAGCGATTATAAGGATGTTTGTCTCACCATTCTTCTAATACTGCAGGTTTTAACTATTTTTATCATTTCCCCTGTGACGGAGAGCGAACATAAAAACTATCACTGGCTAAACAATGCATTGTTCTCAGCGATGGCCTTGATTTCGGTATTCATTGTTTCGAAGGATATAAAAAGGTATCTGGCTATACTCAGTTTTTCTTTTTGTCTGGTCGGGTTGGCCGTCGGGTCAACAACGACCACGCACAAAACCACAGGGATACTGGTTCTCCTGTCAGGGATTTTTTTCTGTCTCAACGTTAGCTGGATTGTGGCAAAACAGGTTTTCGATGAGGGTGTTGTGACGCTTCATCGCATTCGCGGCGCCATGGTTATCTATCTGAATATCTCACTTTTGTTTGCGCTGCTGGACTGTTTACTGGTGGGATTCATTCCAGATGCATATACAGGAATATCGGACGATAACTCAATTGAAACGATGCTTTACTTCAGCCTGACCATGCTAACCACCCTTGGCTATGGAGATATTCTGGCAATACATCCTTTTGCACGTAATCTGGCGATGCTTGAAGCGGTGATGGGTCAATTCTATATGGGTACGATGATCGCTATTTTAGTCGGTTTACATATAGCACAGAGGGCTCCTGCGTCAAAAAAATGAATAAACGCTATTTTTAACATGCCGGATATATATCTTTTTGCTGGCAGAAAAAAGTGGACGCTTCCCAGTGGAAGAAGCGTCCAAAAATCAGGCAATTATTCAGACACAGATTGAAACCGTAAACTGACGATCTCATCGATAATATCTCACACCCTCTTCTCTTCATTATTTACATTTTCTGCCATGGCATAAGAAAAAACTCATTCTGCAGGCGTTAGCGTTTTTAGCGGGCGTGTTACCCGCGCAAACCGGCAGGATAGTATTCATCCCGTCGGAGCTACGTAACCAGTGGCTTTTCACGTGAGGTGGACGAATTGTGCACAGCGCAGGCCGCACCACTTTCAGGAGGGCGATACCCGCGAAGGACAGATGCTGAGCGGTTGCACGCTCGCTGTTTCAACACAGGTAAAATCAATGGTGTAAGATGATTACAATCAATTAAAGCGATCATTTTTTAAACACAAGAGAGCTTATGCAAGCAACTTTAGCTTTTTTCAAAAAGTTAAGCGTCATCACACTGTCTTACACCCTCTCAACGCAAATCAATAACTTATTGATTTTATTGAAATAAAACCAATAAAAATTCTAAAAACCATTAGTACTCAACAAAATATATAAACTCGTGTGATATCTAAATTATAATTCTTATACTTATGTTCAAAAGGTGGAGGTCAAAATGCGATTAACCCTACTGCTGTTATGCTGTCTCGTACAAAGTGTAACCTGGGCTGGCGACCTGCCAAAACCAGTTGGTAAACCCATTTTAACGATTTACGGTAATATAGAAAATACCAATGAAAATGGAAAAGCAGTGTTTGATCTCGCCAGCCTTGAAAAACTCGGAGTAGTGAGTTTCGAGACGACATCTCCCTGGTATAATGGTCGTACGAAGTTTGAGGGTGTTCCAATGAACAAACTCATGGAGTATGTGGGTGCGAAGGAACTAACGTTAATGTTATTGCGCTCAATGATTACTCAACCGTGATCCCTCTCAGCGACTTTAAAAAATACAACGCCATACTTGCCTTAAAGGTCAATGGCGAATATATGCGCATCCGCGATAAAGGCCCATCGTTCATTGTATACCCCTATGACAGTCTTCCTGAGTTGAATAATCAGATTTATTACTCACGATCAGCATGGCAGGTTAGCAAAATGAAGATTGAGTAGTCGTTCAGGAGAACATAATGAACAGGATACTGGTTGGTATCATTTTTTCTCTTTTTATCACGACAGGATATATTGCATTCCTTGTTTACGATCGCCAGCAGGAATTGCAAAAACTGACTCAATACACTGAGTCCTGGTCCGTGGCACAACTGGTATCAGAGTATTACCGTTTTGAATCATGGCTTGGTCTATACGCAACCGATACCGATGACGTTACGATAGACCAGGTCCGCATGCGTCTTGAAATTATGCTCAGCCAGAGCGATTTAATGAAAGGGGGTGATTTAGGTCGCTATATTGACAGTGATAAAGCGCATCAGGAGCTCGCTTTGCGCTTAGAGAAAATACTGGCCTATCTGGATAGCCATCTTGAAAAAATGAGCCACCCAGAACTACAGGCATACCTGACAAATATGCATGAACTTGATGCGCCGCTGAGCCAGCTTTCTGCAACGGCATTGACGAAAGATATTAACACGGTTAATGAATCCAACCATAAAATACAAATCCTGTATTATATTTATTCGGTACTTTCATTATTACTGGTGATATTAAGCTTTATTCTGGGTTTCTTAATGATCTACCAGAATAAAAACATTCTCAAAGCGCACATGCAGGTTAAAAGCCTTGCTGACGAGCTTCAGATATCAAAAGAAACGCTGCAAATTCAGAACTCGAAGCTGGAATATGATGTTTATCATGACTCCCTCACCGGCATGAAAAACCGCCTTTTCTTCTGGGACGATCTCAACAAAATTAATCTTCAGGCAGATAAAAACCACATCCCCGTCACGGTGATGTTATTTGATTTAGACCGCTTCAAAGAGGTCAACGATACCTATGGCCATGATGCCGGAGATTTGCTGCTGAATCAGGTATCCAGACGCCTCACCTCAATGAGCAGCGCCACTGATACGTTTTACCGTTTGGGCGGAGATGAGTTCGCCCTGCTTTCCAGTGGCCTCACTGAAGCAGCCGCCGTTTCGCGCGCCAAAGAAATCAGCGAACATATCAGCCAGCCCTATACAATTAATAACCAGCTGATAAAAATCGCCACCTGTGTGGGTATCGTTTTATCTGATAATGAACGGCGCTCTGACTACCTTTATAAATTTGCCGATCTGGCGCTCTACGAAGCCAAAAAAGAGGGTTCACAGCAGATAAAAGTTTTCCGTCAGTGGATGCTGCAAAAGTTGCAGGAAAGCAGAACCCTTGAACATGATATGGCACTGGCGATCGATAACCATGAATTCGTTGTTTATTACCAGCCTATTGTCGATTCATTCAGCAATGAAATTTACGGCTATGAAGCGCTTATTCGCTGGATACACCCGGTGAAGGGGCTACTGTCACCCGATTACTTTATTTCCGTCGCTGAAAAAACGGGGATGATCAACCAGATCGGCAAAACCGTGCTGGAGCTTGCCTGCCGGGAAGCGGTTTCCTGGGCGGTTCCGGCAAGGATCTCTGTGAACGTCTCACCCGTTCAGCTGGGCACGAAATCCTTTACGGCAATGGTACAGTCCATCCTGAAGGAGACAGGACTTCCGGCAAACCGTCTTGAATTAGAGGTTACGGAGTCATCGCTCTTCAGCGACAGCAACACGCCAATCACTATTCTCAAAAAGCTGAGAACGCTGGGTGTAAGAATTTCAATCGATGATTTCGGGACGGGTTATTCGTCGCTCTCACGTCTGAGTGAACTGAATTTTGATAAAATTAAAATCGACAAATCCTTTGTGAACCCGATATCCACGCAGGATGATGCCCTTAATATCGTTAAATTGATAACCGGCATGGCGAAGAGCCTCAATATGAGGGTCATTGCAGAAGGTGTTGAAACCGAAGCGCAGCTCGAACGTCTTCAGGCGCTAGGCTGCGATCTCGTGCAGGGATATCTGTTCGGAAAACCACAGGCTGAGATTGACAGGAAGATTAGATACGGTTGAAATGGTTGCGCGGCTTTTTCTGGCCTAAAACCCTTTAGTCGATTGATAATCAAAGGTTAAATAATGAAAAAAACAGCCCCGGAATATACGCCTGTTGATTTATCTCGTTGGGCCAGGAAGGAGCATTTTGAAGTATTCCAGTCATTTGCTGAGTGTACAATTAACCAAACGGTTCTGATCGACATCACCGCGCTGCGAAAACATATCAAAGAGGTCGGCTGGAAGTTTTATCCGACGATTATTTTCCTCCTCTCTAAAATCATGAACCGGCATCCGGAATTCCGTATGGCCGTGAAGGACAATGAGCTTGTCATATGGAATGAAATTCATCCCAGCTATACCATTTTCCACCCTGAAACAGAGACCTTTTCGTCATTGTGGAGTCACTTCGACGGCAATATTCATCACTTCCAGAACACTTATGCAGAAGACATTGCGCGCTATGGCAATAACCTTTCTTACTGGCCTAAGGAAGAGTCCCGGGAAAATGTCTTTTTCGTATCGTCTATTCCCTGGGTAACGTTTACGAACTTTACGATGAACATTGCGCACATGAAGAACTTCTTTTCCCCTATGTTCACGTTTGGAAAATACTACGAGCAGGATGGGAAAGTGCTGTTGCCTATGGCGGTACAGGTACATCACTCGGTGTGCGATGGTTTCCATGTGGCAAGGATGTTTAATGAGTTGCAGGAGATGTGTGATGGTTTGCCGGAGCTGTCGGAGGGATTAAATAGCTGATACGACAGAGGACTATTTTAGAAGATAATAGGAACAGAAAAACACAGCAAAGCATTGATAAGAAAAAAAATTAGAACAAAATAAAAATGCCCCCATCAAAATCAGTAGCAATTGATAGGGGCTTTAGATTTATGCAGCAGTTCCTTCTCTATTGATCTCGAGTATTCTAGATGTTAACTCATCGGGTGTTTCTTGATTTATCACCAATTCTTTTAAACGTAGTTTGTCTGTTAAATCATGATATCGCAATTCAAATTCATTAATAATTTGCTTCCATGTTTTAATGTATATACGCTTACTTCCGCTCTTTTGAAGCAACCCATATTCTCCATGATGTTTATTACTTTCAAGTTCATCACGAATATTAGCAGTATTGTTTTGATTGTCGGATATATCATTCCCTACTAAAATAAAATCCCAACGGGTATTATCATTAGTAAATTCAGCATTAGAACTTATTACATTCTTATACTTTTTGACTTGTTCGTATTCCTTATCCGTCAATTTAACACTCGGTCGTTTCAATTCAATCACTACACAGTGAAAATATTCTTTACCAGCATCATCGTATCTCTTTCCTTTTAAGGCTGCAAAAATATCCATTTCCTTTTTACTGTCAGGATGGTCTACGGAATACTTATCGAAGTGTTCTTCATCAAAACCCTTCACTTCTTTTAAAAACACTCTAAGTGCTTTATCAAACTTATCCTCTTCAGAGGCCAATAAAGTATATTGTTCACCAAACAACCATAAATTATCTTCCACTGATTTTTGTATGTGTTTGACTTCGTAAGTATCTTTCTCAGGATCTTTTATCAAAGCTTGGAAATATTCGAGTATATCCAATCTATCATTAATAAATGAGATGGTTTTTGTAATATTCGACAGAGAGGTTCTTTTAATGACATTAGATAATTTATCAACTTCTTGATCGCTTAACTCGACGATCCCTTCAAAGATATCAAAGAGATTTGCTAAACTATTCGTCTCAACAATCCTATCTAGTAACTTAACAAAAATTTTCTTTTGTTTAATATTTAGTGTCTTGGAGAAAAGCAATGGTTCAGCCTCGTAAATCACCTTAATAGTTTCAATGAGTTGATTCCTTCTAAATTCATTGTAAGCGACATTATCTCCGGGATACTCAGGTAATATACCTTGAGAAAGATATTCCTGAATAAGTTGATCGGCCACGCTACTCTTACAGATTCGGTATTCTTCCTTGAGTATTTTTTTTACTTCTGAAACTATAAATCTATACTCTTCAGATTTAGTATTGTTTTCATGAGAACCTAATAAGTCCGCATGTATGTCGAACGAATCGAAAAATGATGAAGAGACATATGCTGAACAATAAAATTTCTTACCATTAAGCTCAGATAACTCTTTATGGACTATGATTCCTGAGCTATTTATAAAATAAATGAATGATTTTTCTTTGACCGGTCGCTGCGACCATTGAGTCGTTTTGATATCAAACTTATACCCATTCAATTCTTTGTCATAATTATGAGACAAATAATCAATGGGTTTAACTTTTAGCTGATTTATATAAACTTGAATATTAGGATCAGCAAGCAACAACCATGATATATCATTCTGAATATATCCAATCATTTGATTGTTGAACTCGTCTTCACCTATGGTGATAGGTGAAAATGATACTACTGTTCCTCTTTGATTCTGTGGCATTACTATCGGTGCGCTGACCACATATTCATTAATATGGCTAGCTTTAAGATCTATCGTAAACTCTGTACCTTTTCCATCAAAAGTTGTCCACAGTGCTCTTTGTGCAAATTTTACAAAAGAAAAACGCCCCTTTCCTTTTCGTCCTCTCGTAATAGGTGAGCATTTTTGTTTTTTTTGAGAGTCGAGAAACTTACCAAATGTCTGATCCAGCTCAGAATAAACAATTCCTAATCCATCATCGGATATAGATATTTCTGAAAGACCACTAAGCCCATTTGGTTTCGAATTGATGTGGATTGTTTTTGCACCAGCATCAAATGCATTCCAAACATACTCACACAGAGCTTTGCTCGTGGAAAGATTCTCCAACTGACTAAGAACACTTTGCCCAGTATTTTTAGTTGTTCTTTTTGTGCTGGCCATAAAGCTTTCTCCATAGCTCTAAAATATAAACTTTAATCTATTCCTATAATAAACCAATAAATTAACCAGGCAAAGAGAACAAAATCGCAGATTTTTGACTTTTTGGTCTTGATCTGATGCATGCCAAGTCCGGACAGAAAGAGAAAAATAGAAAACAATTTAAAAATCATATGATTATGATAAATCCAAAATTTCTATATGATGCCACTCAAAATTTACTATGACAAAAATCGCACTACACCGCACCCGCCTGCGGTTTTCAGATCACAAAAATTTTTCAGTTGGGATTTTTTACAAATGATAGCGTCAGGCCGCGCCACAACTGGGGATATACGGCGAGCAGGGAACTGAAAAAAGTGAAAAGAATTTCAGCTTTTTCAGTTTAGCTTTACTCCAACATCGTAATCACTTGAATTAAGCTATTGATAGTAAAGAGCTATAAAATTTTAGGTGAGATTTTTTATGTTAACTAACGGCACACTTAAAAGTTAAGTAACTGATTCTTATAGCCATTTTTTCTTAAGCAGCTGAAATTTAATGAACCGAAGCCGGGAAAATTTCAGTAACTCCCGGCGAACCGTTCAGTGGCTCTCTTTGGCTGCCAGTAGAAGTTCTAATGCTTTTTGTCGCTCGTCCGGTGGCAAGGCATCCATTAGATCTTTAATCCGTCCCTGGCCGCGCAAAGCGTGGGATTAATCGTGTGTGAATTGAGGATGGTGCCGATAATAGGAGTCGAACCTACGACCTTCGCATTACGAATGCGCTGCTCTACCAACTGAGCTATATCGGCCCTGAGAGGCCGGTTACGAGCGTAACCACGGGGCAAAAGGTTAGATCTATCCGGGTGATGCGTCAATGCCCTTTTGAATCAAACGGCTATTTTTGCATCACCCATGATTATTTACGCACGAATCGTATCGTCACCGAAGCCGATCCACTTGTAAGTGGTCAACGCTTCCAGCCCCATCGGACCGCGCGCGTGCAGTTTCTGCGTGCTGACCGCCACCTCAGCCCCGAGGCCGAACTGGCCGCCGTCGGTAAAGCGGGTGGAGGCATTCACATATAATGCTGAAGAATCCACTTCGTTCACGAAGCGATCGGCATTGCGCAGGGTACGCGTCAGGATCGCGTCAGAATGCTGCGTGCCGTGTTCACGAATGTGGGCAATGGCGTCGTCGAGATCGGCAACGATTTTCACGTTTAGATCCAGTGACAGGAACTCGTCGTCGTACTGCTCCGCTTTTACGGGAACAACGTTAGCCGGGCCATCCTGAAGCAGTGCGAGCGCGCTGGCGTCAGCATGCAGCGTCACGCCGCTCTCTGCCATCTGTTTGCTCAGGGCCGGCAGGAAGCTGTTCGCAATATCCTGATGCACCAGCAGCGTTTCTACGGTGTTACAGGTGCTTGGACGCTGGGTTTTCGCGTTAACGATAATCTTCAGCGCCGGTTCAATCTCCGCGCTGTCATCCACCACGATATGGCACACGCCGATACCGCCGGTGATCACCGGGATCGTCGACTGCTCGCGGCACAGCTTGTGCAGGCCCGCGCCACCGCGTGGGATCAGCATGTCGATGTATTTGTCCATGCGCAGCATTTCGTTGACCAGCGCGCGGTCTGGGCTCTCGATCGCCTGTACGGCCCCCGCCGGTAAGCCACACTCTTCCAGCGCCTGCTGAATGACTTTCACCGTCGCGGCGTTGGTACGCCAGGTCTCTTTCCCACCGCGCAGAATAGCGGCGTTACCGGTTTTCAGGCACAGGGAGGCGACATCCACCGTCACGTTTGGACGGGCTTCATAAATAACGCCGATGACGCCGAGCGGCACGCGGCGGCGCTCCAGGCGTAAACCGCTGTCGAGCAGCCCGCCGTCGATCACCTGCCCTACCGGGTCGGCCAGATTGCAGACCTGACGCACATCGTCGGCGATGCCTTTCAGGCGTGCCGGATTCAGCGCCAGACGGTCGAGCATCGCTTCGCTCAAGCCGTTACGACGCGCTTCCAGTAAATCCTGCTCGTTGGCGAGCAAAATTTCCTGAGACTGGGATTCCAGATAATCAGCGATTTTTTCCAGCACGCGGTTTTTCTCGCGGCTGGAAAGGAGCGCCAGTTTGTAAGAGGCAGCCTTCGCGGCAGCGCCCATTTGTTCCAGCATGTTCTGGCTCCTTAACGAATAATCATGTCATCGCGATGCACGGCAACCGGGCCATATTCATAGCCCAGAATGGCGTCGATCTGCTGCGAGTGGTGACCCGCGATGCGGCGCAGCGCGTCGCTGTTGTAACGGCTTACGCCGTGGGCGATGTCGCGGCCTTCGAGGTTACGGATACGGATCACTTCACCACGGGAGAAGTTGCCTGTCACGCTTTTAATTCCTTTAGGAAGTAATGAACTTCCTCGTTCCAGAATCGCGGCGGTAGCCCCTTCATCGACGACGAGTTCGCCAGCTGGAGGCGCGCCAAATATCCAGCGCTTGCGGTTTTCCAGCGGGGATTCCTGGGCGTGGAAGCGGGTACCGACGGAGATGCCTTCCATTACGTCGCCAATCACGCCGGGGCGGCTGCCCGCCGCAATGATGGTGTCGATACCGGCGCGGCATGCGACGTCAGCTGCCTGCAGCTTGGTCCCCATTCCGCCCGTTCCGAGGCCTGAAACGCTGTCGCCGGCGATAGCGCGCAGCGCATCGTCGATGCCGTGAACGTCGGTAATCAGCTCGGCTTGCGGATTCGAGCGCGGGTCGGCGGTGAACAGCCCCTGCTGATCGGTCAGAAGCAGTAATTTATCGGCACCGGCCAGAATCGCAGCCAGCGCCGAGAGGTTATCGTTATCACCCACTTTGATTTCAGCGGTGGCAACGGCATCGTTCTCGTTAATGACCGGAACAATGTTGTTGTCCAGCAGCGCGCGCAGAGTATCGCGGGCGTTCAGGAAGCGCTCTCTGTCTTCCATATCCGCACGCGTCAGCAGCATCTGCCCGACGTGAATGCCATAGATGGAGAACAACTGTTCCCAGAGTTGAATGAGTCGGCTTTGCCCCACGGCGGCCAGCAGCTGTTTGGAAGCGATCGTCGCGGGGAGTTCGGGGTAACCCAGGTGTTCACGCCCGGCGGCAATCGCCCCGGAGGTCACAATCACAATACGATGCCCTGCGGCATGTAGCTGAGCGCACTGACGTACAAGCTCAACAATGTGGGCGCGATTTAGGCGGCGCGATCCGCCTGTTAAAACACTGGTACCGAGTTTTACCACCAGCGTCTGGCTGTCACTCATGATTCTCTGCCGTTCAACGATAAGGGAAAGTAATGTCGAACGAACGTTTTAACAGGAGTCAGCCCCGTTGCCAACTGCCTTAGCACATCGCGAAACACTTTGTTGCGCGGGATCAGGAAGCCTAGCGGGAAATTTTGACACTTTTATTACCGAAATAATAAATCACAGTTTTTTAAAATTATTCTTAGTTTGTCATAAAAGTTTCATTCCAGAACGATAAAACCCTTCCTGTTTTTTCACGGGACTTAAGCATGAGCTTATCGTCCAGCGAATTTTTTAGCGCGTTTATAAGACAGGATCGAAAATGAAAAAGAGCACTCTGGCATTAATGGTTATGGGCGTAGTGGCTTCTGCATCCGTTCACGCAGCTGAAGTTTATAATAAAGATGGTAATAAACTGGACGTGTACGGCAAAGTGAAAGCCATGCACTACATCAGTGATGATGCCACCAAAGATGGCGATCAGACTTACGTTCGTTTCGGTTTTAAAGGCGAAACGCAGATTAACGATCAGCTGACGGGCTATGGCCGTTGGGAATCTGAATTTGCAGGTAACAAAGCCGAGAGCGACTCTACTCAGAAAACGCGTCTGGCGTTTGCGGGCCTGAAGCTGAAAAACTTTGGTTCACTGGATTACGGTCGTAACCTGGGTGCCCTGTATGACGTCGAAGCATGGACCGATATGTTCCCTGAGTTCGGCGGCGACTCTTCCGCGCAGACCGATAACTTCATGACCAAGCGCGCTACCGGCCTGGCCACCTACCGTAACACCGATTTCTTCGGCGCGGTTGACGGTCTGGACATGACGCTGCAGTACCAGGGCAAAAACGAGAACCGTGACGCCAAGAAACAGAACGGTGACGGTTTTGGTACCTCTCTGACCTATGACTTCGGCGGCAGCGATTTCGCCGTCAGCGGCGCCTACACCAACTCTGACCGCACCAATGCTCAGAACCTGCTGGCGCGTGGCCAGGGTCAGAAAGCAGAAGCCTGGGCAACCGGTCTGAAATATGATGCGAACGATATTTATCTGGCTGCAATGTATTCTGAAACCCGCAATATGACGCCAATTTCCGGCGGCTTTGCAAATAAAGCGCAGAACTTTGAAGTTGTCGCACAATATCAGTTCGACTTTGGTCTGCGCCCGTCCCTGGGCTATGTCCAGTCTAAAGGCAAAGATATCGAAGGTATTGGTGACGAAGATCTGGTGAAATATATTGACGTTGGCGCGACCTATTACTTCAACAAAAATATGTCCACCTTTGTTGATTATAAAATCAACCAGATTGACGACAAAAATAAACTGGGCGTGAGCAGCGATGACATCGTTGCTGTAGGTATGACCTACCAGTTCTGATGATGTGAAATAAAAAAACCGGCTTGATGCCGGTTTTTTTATTGTCGGGATTAATGCGGTCTGGTGCCCTCACCCCGACCCTCTCCCACGGGGAGAGGGAGAATTTGTAGGCCGGGTAAGGCGAAGCCGCCACCCGGCGCTGTGACACCATCAGGCAGTCAGCTTCACCGCTTCGCTGGAAAAGTCATCCGCAGGTTCGAACTTGAGATCCAGGGTAGCCAGCAGTGCGCGTGCCTTATCGTGAAACTCTTTTAGCGTATATTCCAGGCGGTCAATCACTTCCTGATCTTTAATCGTGGTCGCCTGCCAGTTGCCGTCTTTATTAAACAGGCCAAACTGGTAGCTATACGTAAAGCGTTTTTCCTCTGCTTCCATTTCCATCCACCAGCCCCAGAATTCACGTTTTTCGGGTGCAGGCTTCACGTTGACGCATACAGCCAGGCAGTCGAAAAAAAAGCGATTCTCTTCACACTGCTCTTCTCGAATATACGGGCCGAGAGCCATAAACTTCTTAATCAGTCTACTTTTCGGGTGTCCACTCGGTAACGTCATTGCGATCTCCTTTTGTGAAGCCACTGTTTTACCAAACCAGCGAAATTTAGCAATCTATTAACACAATCTCTGAGCGATCCAGCGCGTAATCTCTTTCAGTGATTTGTCGAAATTCTGATAGACCGGGCTGAACGGCACCTCAAGCAATTTGCCATCCGCAGATGACGAAGTGATTAATCGCGACTCTTCTTCCGGGCTGAACGGATCGTTTTTCCAGAACCCTGACAGCATCGGCGTTGGGCAGCGACGTCCCAGCAACCCCTGCGTTTTTAACGAGTAACGATTGAGCTCAACGCGCAGCGCTTCGTCTGATGCATCATGCATGCCAAGACGGCTGGCCAGCACATCAAGGTACATTTCAGGTACGCTCCCCTGGCGGGCAGGATCGCTGAGCAGAGCGTGTACGACCGGGCCGAGGCAGGCGACAGCTTTCAGACGAGAAGATTCAAGATAAGCCAGACGCACCGCGACGTTCGCGCCGAAACGGAAGCCGAATGCCGCCACGCGGGTGTGGTCAACCCACGGAATATTTTCCAGCGCTTTTAGCGCATGCTGGTGCAGCAGGCTGGAATCCTGAGTCAGTTTCCATTTGGATGAGAAACCAATTGAAGGCATATCAAGCGTCAGCATCGCGATCCCTTTTGGTGCGAAGTAACGCTCATACAGGCTGTAATAATCAATTTGCAGCGAATCCAGCCCGCCGCACATGAGGACGGTCGGGAACGGACCTTCACCTTCAGGCATATGCAGGAATCCGGTAACGGAAGCGCCCCCTGAAATGGTGAACTCAAGTTCACGCATCCGGCCCGGCAGGCGTTGAGCCGCCTCCTGATAGGCGCGATTCGCCAGCGCCTGAGCCTGCTCCGCCAGTTCATCCCCTTTTAAATGGGGGTAAGCGGCAATGCCGTAAAGATTAGCGGCGTGCAGCCAGTGCTTGCCGCTGCGCGTGGCATCCTCTTCCTGGCTGGCTTTTTGCTGCCAGAGCATCGCCTGTTTAGACCACTCGTAGATCCAGTTTCCGCCACGGTAGCCCACCACCGTATCGTAGAGTTCGCTGTCGGTACGTTCGGCTTCACTCATCACGATACGTGCCTGCACATCGAGGATTTCACGGGGGTCAATACCGCGCCAGATCCACATCAGGCGGTTAATCATGCGATACCAGTGAGGCACGTTTTTACCGTCTAACGCGGACTGGACTGCAGGCTGGGTACCCGGATTGAAGCGACGCACCAGCGTCGACGTTTCAGGGTGTTTGAAACGGGGTTTGAAGAGAGTCTCGGTGAGATTCGCCTGCGTCATTGCGTTGCCTCCATGAATACGACGTATAGAGACTATTGTAACGCGTGGCAGGCCAAAAAGAACAACGCCCGACATAGTCGGGCGTGTAAAGTTACGTACTGGTATTAACGGCCTGAAATAGGCGGTACGAAGACCACGCCCATATCCCATGGCTGTTCAATCCAGGTGTCCTGCGGGATATCAATCACGTAATCGTCAACCAGCGGGCGGCCAGCAGGCTTCGCGAAGATAGTAACGAAATGCGCTTTCGGATACATTTCGCGGATAGCGACCGCAGTACCGCCGGTATCCACCAGGTCATCAATAACGATGAAACCTTCGCCGTCGCCTTCCGCACGTTTCAGCACGGTCAGCTCGCGCTGGTTGTCATGGTCATAACTGGAGATGCAAACGGTATCGACATGACGAATACCCAGCTCACGTGCCAGCAGCGCCCCCGGTACCAGACCGCCACGGCTGACGGCAATAATGCCTTTCCACTGTTCGGAAGGCATCAGACGCGCAGCCAGTTTGCGTGCGTGAATCTGCAACATGTCCCAGGTGACGACGTATTTTTCGCTCATGTGAAGTGTCCCAGCCTGTTTTTATACGGCTTAAAAAGTGTTCGAGGGGGAAATAGGTTGCGCGAGATTATAGAGATCTGACGCACTAAAAACCAGTGTTTAGCGCCCTCTGCCTGAGTTTTTACATGCTTTATGCTACCAGCCAGCAGAGAAAGTGGTATTCTCAGTTTCATCTCGCAAGCCTGACTTGTGGTAACTATTAACCTGCTAACCCTGTGACCTGCAACCCTGTTTGCAGCGCCTCGACAAGGAGACTTATCGTGTCTGAACTGTCTCAATTATCTCCGCAGCCGCTGTGGGATATTTTTGCGAAAATCTGCTCCATTCCACACCCTTCCTACCACGAAGAACAGCTTGCCGAACATATTATGGGCTGGGCGAAGGAAAAAGGTCTGCATGCTGAACGCGACCAGGTTGGCAACATTCTGATCCGCAAACCGGCTACCGCAGGCATGGAAAACCGCAAACCGGTTGTGCTGCAGGCGCACCTGGACATGGTGCCACAGAAGAACAACGACACCGTTCACGACTTCACCAAAGACCCGATTCAACCGTACATCGACGGCGACTGGGTGAAAGCACGCGGCACCACGCTGGGCGCGGATAACGGCATCGGTATGGCCTCTGCGCTGGCCGTGCTGGCCGACGACAGCGTTGAGCACGGTCCGCTGGAAGTGCTGCTGACCATGACCGAAGAAGCGGGCATGGACGGCGCGTTCGGTCTGCAGGCGAACTGGCTGCAGGCGGACATCCTGATCAACACCGACTCTGAAGAAGAAGGCGAGATCTACATGGGCTGCGCGGGCGGGATTGATTTCATCTCTACCCTGCCGCTGAAGCGCGAAGCGATTCCTGCTGGCTTCCAGACCTTCAAGCTGACGCTGAAAGGGCTGAAAGGCGGCCACTCCGGCGGTGATATTCACCTGGGTCTGGGTAACGCCAACAAGCTGCTGGCGCGCTTCCTGGCAGGCCATGCGGCCGAGCTGGATCTGCGTCTGGTGGACTTCAACGGCGGTACCCTGCGTAACGCAATCCCGCGTGAAGCCTTCGCCACCGTAGCGGTTCCAGCGGCAAAAGCGGACGAGCTGAAAAAACTCTCCACCGTATACCTGGATATCCTGAAAAACGAACTGTCGGCGAAAGAGAAAAACCTGACCGTGGTGCTGGAATCCGTATCTACGGATAAAGACGCGCTGACCGCGCAGTCTCGTGACACCTTCGTTCAGCTGCTGAACGCGACGCCAAACGGCGTGATCCGCAACTCTGACGTGGCGAAAGGCGTGGTGGAAACCTCGCTGAACGTGGGCGTGGTGACCATGAGCGACGACAGCGCGGAAATCATCTGCCTGATCCGCTCCCTTATCGACAGCGGTAAAGAGTACGTGGTGAGCATGCTTGAATCACTGGGCACGCTGGCGGGCGCCAAAACGTCTGCAAAAGGCAGCTACCCGGGCTGGCAGCCGGATGCAAGTTCTCCGGTGATGGCGCTGGTGCGTGAAACCTATCAGCGTCTGTTCAACAGCACGCCGAACATTCAGGTGATCCACGCCGGTCTGGAATGTGGCCTGTTCAAGAAACCGTATCCGGATATGGATATGGTGTCCATCGGGCCAACCATTACCGGTCCGCATTCGCCGGATGAGCAGGTTCATATCGAAAGCGTCGGTCACTACTGGACGCTGCTGACTGAACTGCTGAAAGCGATCCCCGTTAAGTAATACCCTCACTCCAGCCCTCTCCCACAGGGAGAGGGTGAAAAACGTAGGCCCGGTAAGCGTAGCGCCACCGGGCTTTTTTACAATCCCAGAACCAGCTGTCGCTCTAACTGCGGATCCAGCAGCGTGACGTGTAATCCCACCAGCCTGACCCCTCGCCCGCCCCGGCGCTCTTCCCATGCCTTTTTCGCCGTCGCGATAAGATCGTCTTTATTCAGACGCGGCCAGACGTGTTCCTGCGTGGTCTGCTGGAAGTCGTTGAATTTTAATTTGATACCCTGACGGGCAATGAGCAGGTCCGGCTTCACCTTGCTTAAGCGTCGTTCCAGCTCAGGGTAAAGCTGTTCCGTGATAATGGTTTCGCATTCAGACCAGTCATGAATATCTTCAATGAGGGTGCGCTCAACGCCGACGGATTTCCGCAGCCGCTCGCTGTTCACATCGCGATCGTCAATTCCCTGGCTGCGCTCCCACAGCACGCGGCCAAACTTTCCAAAGCGCTTGAGCAGCATGGCGAGATCGCTTCGCTGCACGTCTTCGCAGGTCCGTAGCCCCATGCTTTCCAGCTTTGCGGCGGAGACTTTTCCCACGCCGGGGATTTTGCCGAGCGGCAGCGTTTTCAAAAACGCCGGCACCTCGTCAGGCGTGATGACGTATTGACCGTTGGGCTTATTTAAATCGGAGGCGATTTTGGCGAGGAATTTAACGGGCGCGACGCCCGCCGATGCCGTCAGATTCAGCTCGTGGAAAATCGTCTGGCGGATCTCCTGCGCCATCAGCGTGGCGGAGCCGTGGCAGTGCACGCTGTCGGTCACATCCAGATAGGCTTCGTCCAGCGACAGCGGCTCTATCAGAGAGGTATAGCGGGAGAAGATTTCCCGAATATGGAGGGAAGCCTCTTTATAGGCTTCAAACCGGCCGGGCAGAAGCGTGAGATGAGGGCAAAGCTTTAAGGCCATCGCCGTCGGCATCGCGCTGCGCACGCCAAATTTGCGCGCAGGATAGTTGGCGGTGCTGATGACACCACGCTGAACGCGGCTGCCGCCAATGGCGATGGGAATGTCCCGCAGCGCCGGGTTGTCACGCATCTCCACTGCGGCAAAAAAGCAGTCCATATCGACATGGATTATTTTGCGCATAGTAAGCCCTCACTCATCACTGGATAAGTATACAGTAAACAAATGAGGATTGAGAAGCAGATGTGAGAACGCCGGGTGGCGGCTTTGCCTTACCCGGCCTACAAAAAAATTAAATAATGCGCTGCTGCTCGCGGGCCATCCTTTTCTTCCGCGCATCGCACGGTTCCGGGCAGTCGCAGACCTTTTCCATCCCAATAGAGGAAATGCCGCCGCAGCTGCCCTGAATGCTTTTCCGCTTAACGATCCAGCCTAACGACATGCCGAAGATGACAAGCACAAAAACCACAAAGGTTGCCAGAAACGTCAGCATCATCAGCCTCCAAAGTCATCGAGCATAATGTTCTCATCTTCAACACCGAGATCTTTCAGCATCTTAATCACGGCGGCGTTCATCATCGGCGGACCACACATATAGAACTCGCAGTCCTCAGGCGCCGGGTGCTGTTTGAGGTAGTTTTCATACAGCACGTTGTGGATGAACCCCGTATAGCCCGTCCAGTTATCTTCCGGCTGCGGATCGGAAAGCGCCACATGGAAGGTGAAGTTCGGGTTTTCACGCGCCAGCTGTTCAAACTCATCTTCATAGAACATCTCGCGCAGCGAGCGTGCCCCGTACCAGAAGCTAATTTTACGCTTGCTGCTAAGACGTTTGAGCTGGTCGAAGATGTGCGAGCGCATCGGGGCCATACCGGCACCGCCGCCGATAAAGACCATTTCCGCATCGGTATCTTTCGCGAAGAACTCCCCAAACGGACCGGAGATGGTCACCTTATCTCCCGCCTTCAGAGACCAGATGTATGACGACATCACGCCCGGCGGCGCGTCCGGCACATTCGGTGGCGGCGTGGCGATACGCACGTTGAGCATGATAATGCCCTTCTCTTCCGGGTAGTTGGCCATCGAGTAGGCGCGCAGCGTCGGCTCTTTTACCTCTGATACAAAGCGGAAGAGATTGAATTTGTCCCAGTCGGCGCGGTATTCATCCGGCACGTCGAAGTCCGCATAGGACACGGTATGCTCAGGACACTCAATCTGAATGTATCCCCCGGCGCGGAACGGAACATCTTCCCCTTCCGGCACCCGAAGCTTCAGCTCTTTAATAAAGGTGGCTTTGTTATCATTAGAGATAACCTCGCACTCCCATTTTTTAACGCCGAAGATCTCTTCCGGCAGCTCAATCTTCATGTTCTGACGCACCGCGACCTGGCAGGCCAGACGACAGCCCTCTTTTGCCTCACGCTTTGTGATATGCGCCAGCTCGGTTGGCAAAATATCGCCACCGCCCTCTTTTACCGTCACGCGGCACTGCCCGCAGGAACCGCCGCCGCCGCAGGCTGAGGAGACAAAAATGCCGTTACCGGAGAGCGTGTTGAGCAGCTTGTCTCCCGCCGGCGTGCGGATCTGATTCTGCGGCTCGTCGTTAATATCAATGACCACGTCGCCGGAATTCACCAGCTTCGCGCGCGCCGCCAGAATAAGCCCTGACAGCACCAGTACAATCAGCGTGAACATCACCACGCCAAGGATAATTTCCATCTGTTTGCCCTTATAGCTGCACACCGGAGAAGGACATAAAGCCCAGCGCCATCAGCCCGGTGGTGATAAAGGTGATCCCCAGGCCACGCAGACCCGCAGGCACGTTGGCATATTTCATTTTCTCGCGGATCCCCGCCATGGTGACAATCGCCAGCATCCAGCCGATGCCGGAACCAAAACCGTACACCACGGATTCGCTGAAGTTGTAATCACGCTGCACCATAAACGAGACGCCACCAAAGATGGCGCAGTTCACCGCGATCAGCGGCAGGAAGATCCCCAGCGCGTTGTAGAGCGACGGGAAATACTTATCGAGGATCATCTCGAGGATTTGCACCAGCGCCGCGATCACCCCGATAAAGGTGATGAAGTTCAGGAAGCTGAGATCAACCCCTTCCACCAGCGCGCCGTCCCGCAGCACAAAGTTGTACACCAGATTGTTGATCGGTACAGATAGGCCGAGCACCACGGTAACCGCGATACCGAGACCAAATGCCGTCGACACTTTTTTGGAAACCGCAAGGAACGTACACATGCCGAGGAAAAACGCGAGCGCCATGTTTTCAACAAACACCGCCCGCACAAACAAACTCAGGTAATGAGCCATCGTCGGTTACTCCTTTTCCTGCTGTTCTGGCTTCAGCGTACGAATCAGCCAGATCAACAAACCGATAATGAAAAATGCGCTAGGGGCCAGCAGGAACAGGCCGTTTGGCAGATACCAGCCGCCGTTCTGCACCGTGTCCAGCACCGTGATGCCAAACAGCTTGCCGCTGCCAATCAGCTCGCGCAGGAACCCCACGGTCAGCAGGATCACGCCGTAGCCCAGGCCGTTGCCGATGCCGTCCATAAAGCTCGCCAGCGGCGGCATTTTCATGGCGTAGGCTTCCGCACGCCCCATGACGATACAGTTGGTGATAATCAGCCCGACAAACACCGAGAGCTGTTTGGAGGTTTCATAGGCAAAGGCGCGCAGCAGCTGATCGACCACGATCACCAGCGAGGCGATGATCGCCATCTGTACGATGATCCTCACGCTGTTGGGGATATGGTGGCGGATCATCGAGATAAACATGCTGGAGAACGCCGTGACCAGCGTGACCGCCAGCGTCATCACGACTGCCGTTTCCAGCTTGGTCGTCACCGCCAGAGCAGAACAGACACCCAGCACCTGGAGCGTGATCGGGTTATTGGCTAACAGTGGGCCAATGAGCACCTTTTTAACTTCTTTCAGTTCACCGGTATCAGCCATTGTTCAGCGCTCCTTCACGTACGTTTTTCAGGAAAGGACCAAAGCCCAGCTCGCCCATCCAGAAATCAAAACTGTGCTGCACGCCTTTTGAGGTGAGCGTAGCGCCGGAAAGCCCGTCAACGGCGTAGTCGTCACCGGGACGTGCCGCCCCTTTCATCACCTTCAGCGCAGGCAGGCCGTTATCGTCGAGCACTTTTTTGCCGACAAACTGTGCCCGCCAGTTAGGGTTTTCAACTTCGCCACCCAGCCCCGGCGTTTCACCCTGGTCGTAATACGTAATGCCTTTGACCGTGCGCCCATCGGTATCAAGGGCCACAAACGCGTACATCATTGACCACAGACCGTTACCGTAAACAGGCAGTACCACTTCCTGAATGCGTTTTTGGGGATCGCGAACCAGATAGATTTCGGCCAGGTTGCTGCGACGCTTAATCCCGGCGGGATCTTGCGATGCCTCCAGCGTCAGGCTCATCTGCGGATCTTTAAGCGCCAGCGCCTGGTTGAATTTTGCCGGGTCTTTATCCAGCAGTTCACCCGTTTTTAAATCCACCAGACGCGCCGAAATACGTTCAGCAAAGACGGCCGAAACCTCGTCCGCGCTCATTCCTTCCTGCATCAGCCCGGCGACGGCCAGGATGTTGCGCTGTTTATCCAGCGCACGTTGCTCCTGCTGCAGGGGTTTTAACCCCACGGCAGAGCCGGCCACGACAATAGAACAGACCAGACAGAGCACCAGCACCACCAGCAGCGTTTTGCTGATGCTGTCGTTATTTTTAACCTCAGCCACGCGCCTTCCTCCGCTTGATATTGGCCCGCACCACCAGGTAATCGAAGAGCGGCGCAAACAGGTTGGCAAACAGAATGGCCAACATCATCCCTTCCGGATACGCCGGGTTGACCACGCGGATCAGAACGCACATCGCGCCAATGAGCACGCCATAGCTCCATTTACCTTTGTCTGTAAACGATGCAGAGACGGGGTCCGTCGCCATGAACATCATGCCGAACGCGAAGCCACCCAGCACCAGATGCCAGTACCACGGCATGGAGAACATCGGATTGGTGGTCGAACCGATAACGTTGAACAGGGTGGCGGTCAGCACCATGCCGATCATCACGCCCGCAACGATCCGCCAGGAGGCCACGCGACCAAAAAGAATGATCGCGCCGCCAAGCAAAATCATCAGCGTAGAGACTTCTCCGATGGAGCCCGGAATGTTGCCAATAAAGGCATCAAACCAGGTGACTGGCTGACCCGTCGCGTTGTTAACCAGCGTTTCGCCGCCGTGTGCCGCCCACTGTGAAAGCGGCGTCGCGCCGGAAAAACCGTCTGCCGCAGTCCACACGAGGTCGCCCGAGATTTGCGCCGGATAAGCAAAGAACAGAAACGCGCGTCCCGCCAGCGCCGGGTTGAGGAAGTTCCGCCCGGTGCCGCCGAAGATCTCTTTGGCAATCACCACGCCGAAGCTGATGCCAAGCGCCGCCTGCCAGAGCGGTAGCGTCGGGGGAACAATCAGGGCAAACAGAATAGAGGTCACGAAGAAGCCTTCGTTGATCTCATGTTTACGGATGATGGCAAACAGCACTTCCCAGAAGCCGCCCACGACAAATACCGTGATGTAAATCGGCAGGAAGAACACGGCACCCAGCGTCATCATGCTCAGCCAGCCCGCGTCTGCAGCGAAGCTTACCCCTAACGACTGGGCCAGACGGTAGTGCCAGTCGGACTGGATCACCTGCGCCAGCTGCTGTGCATCGTACATGTGGTGCAGCGCCGGAATGGTCTGCAGGCCGACGTTGTACATTCCCCAGAACATCGCCGGGAAGACCGCAAACCACACCAGGATCATCATGCGTTTCAGGTCGATGGCATCGCGAACGTGCGCCGCCCCTTTCGTCACCAGCCCCGGCGTGTAGAAAATGGTCGTCGTTGCTTCATACAGCGGGTAGTACTTTTTGAGCTTCCCTTCGGTAAAGTGCGGCTCAATTTTTTCAAAGAGGTGTTTTAAGCCCATCGGTTATCCTTCCTGCTCAATGCGGGTTAACACCTCGCGCAATACCGGTCCATATTCATATTTGCCCGGACAGACATAGGTACAGAGCGCCAGATCTTCCTCGTCAAGCTCCAGACAGCCCAGCGCCTGCGCGCCGTCGGTATCGCCAGCAAGCAGATCGCGCAGCAGCACGGTGGGCAGAATATCCAGCGGCATGACGCGCTCGTAGTTGCCAATCGGGACCATGGCGCGCTCGCCGCCGTGCGTGCTGGTTGAGAAGCTAAACAGCTTATTACGCAGGAAGTGGCCCAGCGTGGTTCGGGTGACGGAGTATTTTTCCGCGCCTGGCAGAACCCAGCCAAATAGCTCTTTCTCACTCCCTTCCTGCACAATGCTGACCTGCAAATGGAAGCGTCCCAGGTACGCGTGCGCATTGGCCGCATGGCGGCCGCTGAGGACCGAGCCGGAAATCAGGCGGTTTTCGCCCTCTTTCGTTTCCCCCACCAGCAGTTCGTTGATGTCAGCACCCAGCAGCGTCTTCACCAGGCGCGGATTTGCAGCCTGCGGTCCGCCGATGGCGATTATCCGTTCAGCGCAGAGCTCACCCGTAGTAAAGAGCTTACCGATGGCGATGACGTCCTGATAGTTAAGGTGCCAGACCTGTTTCGTCAGGCTGACTGGCTCAAGGAAATGGATGTGCGTCCCGACCAGCCCCGCCGGATGCGGGCCAGAAAATTCATTAAACGTGACCTGCCCCAGCGGATGCCCGCCAGGCTTGCCGCCGCCGGCCTGGCAAACGTGCACTTTTCCGGGCGTGAGGCGGGTTAGAATAGTGAGTCCTGCATCAAAAGCTTTTCGCTGCGCCAGGATAACCGGTTCCGGGTCCACGCTGAGCGGGTTGGTGTCGATGGCCGTGACGAAAATCGCGGCCGGTTCCGTGCCCGGAACAGGGGATTTGCTGAAGGGGCGCGTACGAAGCGCGGTCCATAAACCGGATGCCAGGAGCTGATCCTGAACGGCGTCGCGGTTCAGCGACGCGAGTTCTGCTATATCGTAATGGGCAAATTCACGCTTTTCATCGCCCTCAATGCGGATAACCACCGACTGCAGAACGCGCCGTTCGCCACGGTTGATGGCCACAACGGTGCCGCTCGCGGGGGCCGTGAACATCACGCCGGGATTTTTTTTGTCCTCAAAGAGCGCCTGTCCTTTGATAACGCGATCGCCCTCCTGTACCAGCATTGAAGGACGCATACCCAGGTAGTCTTCGCCCAAAATGGCGACATGACGGACACTTGCGCCTGTCGAAACGTGCTGCGCTGGCACGCCTGCAATCGGCAGATCAAGTCCTTTTTTAATTTTAAACATGTGGTTAGCAGGTTTCCATGAACAACAATCCAGTGGGCGCAAAGTGTAACATTTTCCCCTTCACGCGGGCAGGGAATCCGCCGTCACGCGCGCCAAATTGCGAGCTAATGCGCAAAGTTCCTGGAGCCATCGCAATTTTGATGGTTTATAAAGTAAAACTAATTTGTAAACTCACCGCCCGGCTCTTGCGAAAATCTATAGCGGTGCTAATGTGAGCGCTCCTAACAGAATAATCTGATTTCGGGTCTCTTTTGCCGTCCTGGCAAGTTGGTCATGGTTTTATCAAGGAACTAGTAGTATGCGTAAAATCGCATTGTTCATTGCGATGCTTCTGATGCCGTGCATGTCGTTTGCCGGACTGCTCAGCAGTAATAGCTCAACGACGCCGGTCAGCAAGGAATATAAACAGCAGTTAATGGGATCGCCGGTTTATATTCAGATCTTCAAGGAAGAGCGCACTCTCGATCTGTTTGTCAAAATGGGCGAGACATATCAGCTGCTTGATAGTTACAAAATTTGTAACTACTCCGGCGGACTGGGGCCAAAACAGCGTCAGGGCGACTTCAAAAGTCCGGAAGGGTTCTACAACGTTCAGCGCAGCCAGCTCAAGCCTGACAGCCGCTTCTATAAAGCCATTAACATCGGCTTCCCGAATGCCTATGACCGTGCACACGGTTATGAAGGTAAATATCTGATGATCCACGGTGCCTGCGTGTCTATCGGCTGTTATGCGATGACCGACTCCGGCATTGATGAGATTTTCCAGTTCGTGACGGGCGCGCTGGTCTTTGGGCAGCCTAACGTACAGGTCAGCATCTATCCGTTCCGCATGACGGACGCCAACATGACGCGTCACAAGTACTCATACTACGCGGATTTCTGGAAACAGCTGAAGCCGGGTTACGACTACTTTGAGCAGACCCACAAGCCGCCAGTGGTCTCTATCGTCGATGGCCGTTACGTGGTCAGCAAACCGCTGAGCCACGAAGTCGTCCATCCACAGCTGGCGTCAAATTACACGGTCCCCGAGACAAAATAGCACCCACTCGCCTGGCATAATCTTTTGCCAGGTTTCGTTGCCCGTCAGCGGCTGCGTTGCGATAACAGTGACCACATCGTTCGGTGTGGTCTCCTTCTGAAAGTCTATCTCCACATCCTGATCGAGCAGCGTCGCAACGCCAAACGGCGCACGGCGGGTGATCCAGAACAGATTCGTCGAGCAGAACGCCATCACATAGCGGCCATCAGAGAGCAGCATGTTGAACACGCCTTTTTCACGCAGTTCAGATGCCAGCGTCGCGATGTATTTGAACACGGCAGTCATGTTGCCGGGCGTGCGGGGATAGCGCTCCGTCAGCTTGTGCAGCAGCCAGCAGAAGGCTTTTTCGCTGTCCGTCTCCCCGACCGGGCGGAAATTGCCCGTCTCCAGTGACTTATAGCCCGTGAGCTGCCCGTTGTGCGCATAGGTCCAGTTACGGCCCCACAGTTCACGGGTAAACGGATGGGTATTTTCCAGCGCCACTTCGCCACGGTTGGCCTGACGGATGTGGGCGATTACCGAGCGGGACTTGATCGGGTAGTCCTGAACCAGTTTGGCAATCGGTGAGTTAAAGCTGGGCTGTGGATCTTTGAACGTGCGACATCCTTTGCCTTCGTAGAAGGTGATGCCCCAGCCGTCTTTATGCGGCCCGGTTCCTCCACCGCGCTGAACCAGCCCGGTGAAACTAAAGCAGATATCGGTTGGCACATTGGCGCTCATCCCGAGCAGTTCGCACATACGTCACCTCCACAACAGCGGGGGCAAGAGTGCCCCCAGCGAAGTCTTACTTAACCATCTCTTTTTCGATCAGCTGGATCAGGATGTGGATCACTTTGATGTGAATTTCCTGAATACGGTCAGCATAACCGAAGTGCGGAACGCGAATTTCGACATCCGCCGTACCGTCCATCTTACCGCCATCTTTACCGGTCAGGGTGATGACTTTCATCCCTTTTTCACGCGCGGCGGCGATCGCTTTGATCACGTTACCGGAGTTACCAGAGGTAGAGATCCCCAGCAGCACGTCGCCTTCACGGCCTACCGCTTCAACGTAGCGGGAGAAGATGTGGTCGTAACCGAAGTCGTTGCCTACGCAGGAGATGTGGCTCACGTCTGAAATCGCAATCGCCGGGTAGCCCGGGCGGTTTTCGCGATAGCGTCCGGTCAGCTCTTCTGCGAAGTGCATAGCGTCACAGTGGGAGCCGCCGTTACCGCAGGAAAGCACTTTGCCACCGGCTTTGAAGCTGTCGGCCAGCAGGACCGCTGCGCGCTGAATAGCGTGAATATTGGCATCATCTTTCAGAAAGTTCGCCAGCGTTTCCGCCGCTTCGTTCAGTTCGTTACGAATAAGATCCTGGTACATGAGGATAATCCTTCAGTATTGATGAAATAACACAGTGGAGTGTACCGGATAGCGGGAAAAGCGAGAAGCTAAAGCCATGCGAATCGTCCGGCGTTTTGATTTTTTGTGCCGGCTAAAACACGAACAATGTGAACCAGGTTGTAATTATTTTGTAAACACATTGCTAAAGGAATTTACATCAACTACAACCATATCATCACAAGTGGTCAGACCTCCTACAAGCAAGGGAGCTTTTCTTTATGATGATTTTGAGCATTCTCGCAACCGTTGTACTGCTCGGTGTGTTGTTCTATCACCGCGTAAGTTTATTCCTGAGCAGCCTGATTCTTCTGGCCTGGACGGCTGCGCTTGGCGTCGCAGGCCTCTGGAATATCTGGCTTTTAGTCCCTCTTGCCATCATTCTTCTGCCGTTTAACCTGGCGCCGATGCGTAAATCAATGATCTCTGCGCCGGTGTTCAAGGGCTTTCGCAAAGTGATGCCGCCCATGTCGCGCACCGAGAAAGAAGCGATTGATGCGGGCACCACCTGGTGGGAAGGCGATCTGTTCCAGGGCAACCCGGACTGGAAAAAGCTGCACAACTATCCGCAGCCGCGCCTGACCTCAGAAGAGCAGGCCTTTATTGACGGCCCGGTGGAAGAAGCGTGCCGCATGGCCAATGACTTTGCCATCACCCATGAAATGGCCGACCTGCCGCCAGAGCTGTGGGCGTATCTGAAAGAACATCGCTTCTTCGCGATGATCATCAAGAAAGAGTATGGCGGCCTGGAATTCTCCGCTTACGCTCAGGCTCGCGTCCTGCAAAAGCTGGCTGGCGTCTCCGGGATCCTGGCGATTACCGTTGGCGTGCCTAACTCCTTAGGCCCGGGCGAACTGCTGCAGCATTACGGTACGGAAGAGCAGAAAGATCACTACCTGCCGCGTCTGGCACGCGGTCAGGAAATCCCTTGCTTCGCGCTGACCAGCCCGGAAGCGGGCTCCGATGCAGGCGCGATCCCGGATACCGGCGTGGTCTGCATGGGCGAGTGGCAGGGCGAGCAGGTGCTGGGCATGCGCCTGACCTGGAACAAGCGTTATATCACCCTGGCGCCAATCGCCACCGTGCTGGGTCTGGCCTTTAAGCTCTCTGACCCGGAAAAACTGCTGGGCGGTGAAGAAGATCTGGGCATTACCTGTGCGCTGATCCCAACCTCTACTCCAGGCGTTGAAATTGGTCGCCGTCACTTCCCGCTGAACGTGCCGTTCCAGAACGGTCCAACCCGCGGTCAGGACATCTTTGTGCCGATTGACTACATCATCGGTGGCCCGAAAATGGCCGGTCAGGGCTGGCGCATGCTGGTGGAATGTCTGTCCGTGGGCCGCGGCATTACCCTGCCGTCGAACTCAACCGGCGGTCTGAAGTCGGTCGCGATGGGGATTGGCGCGTACGCCCACATCCGCCGTCAGTTCAAAATCTCCATCGGCAAGATGGAAGGTATCGAAGAGCCGCTGGCGCGTATCGCGGGCAACGCCTACGTAATGGATGCCGCGGCTTCTCTGATTACCTACGGCATTATGCTGGGCGAAAAACCGGCCGTGCTGTCCGCGATTGTGAAGTACCACTGTACCCACCGCGCGCAGCAGTCGATCATTGACGCGATGGATATCGCAGGCGGTAAAGGCATTATGCTCGGCGAAGGCAACTTCCTGGCGCGCGGCTACCAGGGCGCACCGATTGCCATCACCGTGGAAGGGGCAAACATCCTGACCCGCAGCATGATGATCTTTGGTCAGGGCGCAATTCGCTGCCATCCGTACGTGCTGGAAGAGATGGCTGCCGCGCAGAACAACGACGTGGATGCCTTCGATAAGCTGCTGTTCAAACATATCGGTCACGTGGGCAGCAACAAGGTACGCAGCTTCTGGCTGGGCCTGACGCGCGGTCTTACCAGCGCGACGCCGACCGGCGATGCGACCAAACGTTACTATCAGCATCTGAACCGTCTGAGCGCCAACCTGGCTCTGCTGTCTGACGTCTCCATGGCGGTGCTGGGCGGAAGCCTGAAGCGTCGCGAGCGTATCTCTGCCCGTCTGGGAGATGTGCTGAGCCAGATCTTCCTGGCCTCTGCGGTCCTGAAGCGTTACGACGACGAAGGCCGTCAGGAAGCGGATCTGCCGCTGGTGCACTGGGGCGTTCAGGATGCGATGTATCAGGCTGAACAGGCGATTGACGACCTGCTGGCGAACTTCCCGAACCGCTTCGTGGCGGGCGCTCTGCGCGCGGTGATCTTCCCGACCGGACGTCACCACCTTGCGCCGTCCGACAAGCTGGACCACAAGGTGGCGAAGATCCTGCAGGTACCGAGCGCAACCCGCTCCCGTATCGGTCGTGGTCAGTATCTGACGCCGACGCCGCATAACCCGGTGGGTCTGCTGGAAGAGGCGCTGCTGGACGTGATGGCTGCCGATCCGATTCACCAGAAGATCTGTAAACAGCTGGGCAAAAACCTGCCGTTTACCCGTCTGGACGAACTGGCAAAACAGGCGCTGGCCGGCGGCATTATCAATAAAGATGAAGCCGCGCTGCTGGTGAAAGCCGAAGAGAGCCGTCTGCGCAGCATTAACGTGGATGATTTCGAACCCGATGAGCTGGCGACGCAGCCGGTAAAGCTCCCGGAGAAGCACCGCAAGCCTGAAGCGGCGTAACGCGTTTCGCTTATACAAACCCCGCCTCGCGCGGGGTTTTTTATTGCCACATTTTCTCGTAATGACGTGCTACAGTGTCAAAAAGCGGTCTTTTGAGGAGTCTGTATCGTGCCTGGTTTGAAGATTTCTATTTTGCAGCAACCTTTAGTGTGGATGGATGGCCCCGCCAACCTGCGCCACTTTGATCGTCAACTGGAAGAGATTACCGGGCGTGATGTGATTGTCCTGCCGGAAATGTTCACCACCGGCTTCGCCATGGAAGCGGCACAACAGTCAATGCCGCAGGATGAGGTGGTGGCCTGGATGCATGCCAAAGCGCAGCAGACCAACGCGCTGATCGCCGGGAGCGCCGCCCTGCAAACGGATCGCGGGCCGGTGAACCGCTTCCTGCTGGTGGAGCCGGAAGGGAAAGTGCATTTTTACGATAAACGCCACCTGTTCCGCATGGCGGATGAGCATCATCACTATGAAGCGGGTCACGAGCGCGTGGTGTTCGAGTGGCGCGGCTGGCGTATTTTGCCGCTGGTCTGCTACGACCTGCGCTTCCCGGTGTGGTCGCGCAACCGCAACGATTACGACCTGGCGCTGTATGTTGCCAACTGGCCTGCACCGCGCTCCCTCCACTGGCAGTCGCTGCTGGTAGCGCGCGCGATTGAGAACCAGGCGTACGTGGTGGGCTGTAACCGCGTGGGAACCGACGGCAACGGGCATCACTACCGCGGCGACAGCCGGGTGGTGAATCCGCAGGGCGAGATCATTGCCACCGCCGAGCCGCATCAGGCGACGCGCATTGATGCGGAGCTGTCGCTGACGGCGCTGCAGGAGTATCGCGAGAAGTTTCCGGCCTGGCAGGATGCGGATCCGTTTAGCATTGGCTGAAATTTTCCCCTCACCCCGCCCCTCTCCCAACGGGAGAGGGAGGATAAAACATTAACTCACCAGCGCCTGCCCGTCTTTACGGCTTTCCGTCGCGGCCACGTAGTGCCCTTCCGGCAGGCGATAAATCACCTGCGCCCCGCCGAAGTTGTAATCCTGAAGCGGATCTTCCACCACGATCTGATGACCCCGCTCGCGCAGCGCGGCGATAGTATTGCGATCGAAGGTCGATTCAACGATCACCTCCCTGCCCTGCACCACGCGCCAGCGCGGGGCATCGATTGCCGCCTGTGGGTTTTGCCCGTGCAGCATAATGCGCAATGCCATCTGCATGTGCCCCTGCGCCTGCATCGGGCCACCCATCACGCCGAAAGACATCAGCGGCTGGCCGCTGCCGTCCATCGCAAAGCCCGGAATGATGGTGTGGAACGGTCGCTTGCTGCCCGCCAGCGCGTTCGGGTGATTGGGATCCAGCACAAACCCGCAACCCCGGTTTTGCAGGCTGATCCCCGTATCCGGCACCACAATGCCTGAACCGAAGCCCATGTAGTTGGACTGAATAAACGAAACCATCATCCCGCTGGCGTCGGCGGTGCTGATGTAGACCGTGCCGCTCTGCGTCGGGGAACCGTAAACGAAATCAGAGGCGTGCTCGTGATTGATAAGCGCCGCGCGCGACTTTAGATAAGGGTCGCTCAGCAGCTCTTTCGCCGCGAACGCCATATGGTCTTCATCCGCCACGTAGCGGTCGAGATCCGCCAGCGCCAGCTTCATCGCCTCAATGGACAGGTGCAGGGACTGCACGGAATCCGGGTGATGCTTCTCAATGCCGCACTGCTCCAGAATGCCGAGCGCAATCAGCGTGGCGATCCCCTGGCCGTTTGGCGGCAATTCCTGCACCGAACCGCCCGCGAAGTCGCGCGACAGCAGCTCTACCCAGTCCACGCGGTGGTTTGCCAGATCTTCAGCCGTCAGGTGCGCGCCGTGTTCTTTGGCGAAAGCGGCAATTTTCTGCGCCAGCTCGCCGCGGTAAAAGGCTTCACCGTTGGTGCGGGCAATCAGCTCCAGCGAGTTCGCCTGCGCCGGGTTACGGAAGATTTCCCCCACGCGCGGGGCGCGGCCTTCCGGCGCGAAGCAGGCGCTGAAGCCCGGCTGATCTTTCAGCTTGCTATAGCCGCGCTGCCAGAGATGGCCGATCAGCGGGGAGACAGGGAAACCGTTGCGCGCGTAGTCAATGGCTGGCTGCGCCAGGGTGGTCAGCGGCAGCGTGCCGAAGCGTTCCGCCAGCGCGACCCAGCCGGATACCGCTCCCGGCACGGTCACCGCGTCCCAGCCAATTTCCGGCACCGCCGTTTTACCGGCAAACAGATCCGCATGCCAGCTCGCAGGCGAGCGGCCCGAGGCGTTCAGACCGTGCAGCTTTTCACCGTCCCAGACGATGGCAAAGGCGTCGCTGCCGATCCCGTTGCCGGTCGGCTCAACCACCGTCAGCGCCATCGCGGTGGCAATCGCCGCATCAACGGCGTTGCCGCCCAGCTGCAGCATTTTCATTCCAGCCTGCGCCGCCAGCGGTTGCGACGTGGCAACGGCGTTATGGCCCATCATTGGCGGGCGTCGTGAAGCGTAACCGGACGTAAAATCAAGCGCTTTGGTCATCATGACTCCTTAGTCGTGGCGCGGATCGAGCGCATCGCGCAGCCCGTCACCGAGTAAATTAAAGCCCTGCACGGCGAGAAAAATCGCCACGCCGGGGAAGACGGACATCCACGGCGCCTGCTCAAGAAACCCTTTCGCGGTGTTGAGCATGGAGCCCCAGGACGGATTGGGCGGCTGCTGCCCCAGCCCTAAAAACGACAGGCTGGCTTCGGCGATAATTGCCGAGGCAATCGCCAGCGTGGCCTGCACCAGGATCGGCGACATCACGTTCGGCAGGACGTATTTAATGATGATCCAGCGATCCGGCAGGCCAATCGCCCGCGCGCCGTCGATATACTCTTCGTTGCGAATGGCGATCACCTGGCCGCGCGTCAGGCGGGCGAAGATCGGCATCGCCGAAAGACCGATGGCGATCATGGCGTTCGTCAGGCTCGGGCCCAAAAACGCCCCCAGCGCGATCGCCATGATCAGGAACGGACAGGCCAGCAGCGCCTCGATAAACCGCGAGATCACGCCGTCCCACATCTTCTGGAAGTAACCCGCCACCAGCCCCAGCGGCACGCCGATGACCACCGCGATAACGACCGACATACAGCCTGCCATCAGCGAGGTGCGCGCACCCCAGATAATGCGGGATAAAATGTCGCGCCCCAGCTCGTCGGTGCCGAACCAGTACATCGCCGACGGCGCTTTGCGCACCGCCAGGAAGTTGGCTTTGACCGGGTCGAACGGGGCAATCCACGGCGCCAGCAGCGCCACCAGCACAAAGAATCCCACCACCACCGCGCCAATCACCGCACTTTTGTTGGCAAGGAATTTCTTCAGCACCCGGTTCTGCGCGCGCGGCAGCGCGGGCGTAACGGTTTGCGTCGTCAGTTCCGCCATGGTTAACCTCGCATTTTCGGGTTGATAAGGACGTAGAGCACGTCGGCCAGCAGGTTGAGCATCAGGAAGCCGATCGCCACGATCAGCACCACGCCCTGCACCACCGCGTAGTCACGGTTAAATACCGAGTCGACGATCATCTTGCCGAAGCCTGGAATGGTGAAGACCTGCTCGGTCAGCACCGCGCCGCCCAGCAGCTCGCCAAACAGCAGCGTGGTGAGGGTGATGACCGGCACCAGCGCGTTGCGAAACGCGTGCTTCAGGATCACCGCCTTTGGCAGCAGCCCCTTAGCGCGCGCGGTGCGGATGTAATCCGCCTTCAGAACCGCAATCATCGAGGCGCGGGTATGGCGCATCAGCGTCGCCGCAAGGCCCGTTCCGAGCACGGACGCGGGCAGCAGCAGCGTGCGCAGGTTCTGGAGCGGATCTTCACTGAACGGCACGTAGCCGGACGCGGGCAGCCACTGCAGGTTCACCGAAAAGACCAGAATCAGCAGGATCCCCAGCCAGAAGTGCGGGATCGAGATCCCCGAGATCGCCACGAAGTTCGCCCCGTGATCGACCCAGCTGTTTTTGTTCACCGCCGCGAGGATCCCCATGCTGATGCCAAACACCAGCGCGATAATCATCGCCAGCAGAGACAGCTCCAGCGTGACCGGCAGCTTGCTCGCGATCAGCTGCGTCACCGGTTCGTGCGTGCGTAAGGAGACGCCCAGATCGCCCTGCAGCGCGCGCGTCAGCCAGTGGAAATACTGCACGGGGATTGGCGCATCGAGGTTCAGTTCCGCGCGCAGCTGGGCGATGACCGCCGGGTCGCGCTCCTCCCCGGCCATGGCGATCAGCGGGTCGCCGGGCAGCAGCTTTTGCAGCCCGAAGACCATCATGCTCACCAGCAGCAGGGTTGGTATAGCCAGCAGCAGACGTTTGCAAATCAGTTCCAGCATGGGTTCTCCTCGGGACCTTTATTTCGCCAGCGTCAAACCCGCCAGACGCACGATGCCGTCCGGGTACGGCTTAAAGCCCTGCACGCTTTTGTTCAGACCGAAAATGCGCGGCTCGAAGTAGAGGTAGGCAATCGGCATGTCGGTTTGCAGCTGCTTCACCACCTTGTCGTACAGCGGCTGGCGTGCGGCCTGGTCGGTGCTCTGGCGCGCCTGGGTCAGCCACTCATCGACCTGCGCGTTGCTGTAGCGGCCGTCGTTAAGGGTGCCTTTGCTGTTGATAAAGCCGTAGATGCTGCCGTCCGGATCCGGGCGTCCCGACCAGCCGGAGAAGCTCAGCTGATAGTCGCCGCTCTGCTGGCGGTCGAGCAGCGTGGCGAATTCGGTCATCTGCAGGTTCAGGTTAAATCCGGCCTCGGCGACCATCGCCTGCAGCACCTGGCCCACCTGCTGAGAGGTTGGGTTGTTCGGCACCAGCAGGTTGACGGTCAGCGGCGCGGTGACGCCTGCCGCCTTCAGCAGCGCTTTGGCTTTGTCGACGTCACGCGGCGGAACCGGCAGGTTAACGTGATACGGGCTGACCGGGGAAAACGCCTGGTTTGCCGGGGTGTAAAGCCCTTCGAAGACTACCTGGTTTAACGCATCGCGGTCGATGGCCTGAGAAAACGCCTCGCGCACGCGGGCGTCCTTGAAGGGATCGTTGGCCGGTACCTTGCCGTTGTTGATGTTGAAGGTAATGCCCTGATAGCCGAGACCGGTTACCTTCGCCAGCGCCAGCTTGCTGTCGGCTTCAACGGTTTTAACGTCGCTGGCGGCGATGCCTTCGGTCAGGTCGAGATCGCCCGCGCGGAGGTTCGCGAGTCGCACGGAGGCATCCGGGATCGGCAGATAGATAATTTTGTCGAAGTGGTAAGCGTCTTTGTTCCAGTAGTTGTCGAAGCGGGTCAGAACGATGCGGTCCTGGGACACGCGGCTGTCGAATTTATACGGGCCGGAGCAGACCGGGTGGGCGGCAAAGTCCGGCTTTTTCGCCGCCTCCGGGGCCATCATTGCCCCGGCGCGGTCGGTGAGCTGCATCAGCAGCGCGGCATCGGGGGTCTTCAGGTGCAGCGCAATCTGCATCGGGCCGGTGACCTCGACCGATTCAACGGAGGAGATCTCGCTCTTACGCAGGGATCCTTTCAGGGTCAGGGCGCGGTCGAGGTTGTATTTTGCCGCGGCGGCATCGAATTTCTCACCGTCGTGGAAGGTGACGCCTTCGCGCAGATTAAGCGTCAGGGTTTTACCGTCCTCGCTCCACGCCCAGTCTTTAGCCAGGCCGGGGACGACCTTCAGATTTTCATCCACGTCCACCAGCCTGTCGCACAGGGAGGCAAAGACGAAGCGGCCATAGTAGGTGCGCGCCAGATGCGGGTCGAGCATGTCCGGGTCAGCGCCCAGGCCGATTCGCAGCACGCTTTCAGAATGGGCGGGCAGCGCCGCGCCAAGCAACATAACACTTCCCAGTACGGTCAAAAGAGAATTACGCATTGTCATTATCATGAGTTCCTTGAAGGAAGGGACGAGTGAGTGGCCGCGTGTTCAAACAGCGCGCGGCGGCGCAGAAAGGCGGCGGATGGCGGTGCGATCTGAATAACGCTGCGATCGCGGTTGATCTCCTGCCAGCGGTGGCAGGCAACCTGACGTCCGCCGTCGAGCACCTGATTGATCGGCTCAACCTGGCGGCATTCATCGGTGACGTACGGGCAGCGGGTGTGGAAACGGCAGCCGGACGGCGGGCTGGCCGGGTTGGGCAGATCCCCCTGCAGCAGCGGCGCATCTCGCTCAACGCCCGGCTGCATCTGCGGTGCCGAGGCAATCAGCGCCTGGGTGTAGGGGTGCAGCGGCGCGTCAAAAATCTCGTCGACGGTGGCAAGCTCGACGATTTGCCCGAGATACATGACCGCCACTCGGTCGCTCATATGGCGGATCACCGCCAGACCGTGGGCGACAATCACCATCGTCAGCCCCAGCTGGTGCTTCAGGCTCTCCAGCAGATTAACCACCTGCGCCTGAACGGACACATCCAGCGCGGATACCGGCTCATCGCCCAGCAGCAGCTTCGGCCCGGAAGCCAGCGCACGCGCAATGCCGATACGCTGGCGCTGCCCGCCGGAAAACTCGTGCGGATAGCGCCCGGCCCAGGCGGCAGGCAGGCCCACGGTTTTAAGCAGCTCGGCAACGCGGTACTGGCGATCCGCTTTTTTCATGTTCTGATGCAGCCACAGCGGCTCCCCGACGATTTGCTCCACCGTCATGCGCGGGTTGAGCGAGGCGAAGGGATCCTGAAAGATGATTTGCAGCTCGCGCCGGAGCTGGTTCAGGCGGGCACCGGAGGCGTCGGTGATCTCCTCCCCCTGATAAAACACGCGCCCTTCGCTGGCGGCCAGCAGGCGCAGCAGCAGACGACCGAGCGTAGATTTCCCGGAGCCGGACTCGCCGACGATCGCCAGCGTTTCGCCCGGCATTACGGCAAGCGAAACGCGATCGACCGCGGTGACAAACCGTGCCGGGGTAAAGAGTTTTTTGGGGCCGGGGAAAAGCTTGCTGAGGTCACGGGCTTCAAGAATGGGCGTGGTCATGCGGTCTCTCCCAGGGCAATGTGGTGTTCGAGCGGCACGCGGAAGCAGGCGACCTGATGGCCCGCGCCGAGCGCGGTGAGCGGCGGTTTTTCATCATGGCAGCGCGACTGCGCAAACGGGCAGCGGGTGGCAAAACGGCAGCCTTTCGGCATGGATTCCGGGAGCGGGACCGCGCCGGGAATGGTGGAGAGCTGGCCCTTGCGTGCGCCCAGCGAGGGGATCGACCCCATCAGGCCGATGGTGTACGGGTGCTGCGGGTCGGCGAATATTGCCTCCACGCTCCCCTGCTCCACCACCTGCCCGGCATACATCACCGCGACCTGCTGGGCGACTTCTGCCACCACGCCTAAATCGTGGGTGATCATCAGCACCGCCGTGCCGGTTTCCTCTTTTAAGGCGTTGAGCAAGGCGAGGATTTGCGCCTGGATGGTGACGTCGAGCGCTGTGGTCGGCTCGTCGGCAATCAGCAGTTTGGGGTGGTTAATCAACGCCATCGCAATCATCACGCGCTGGCGCATGCCGCCGGAAAGCTGGTGGGGATATGCTTTCAGGCGCATCTCTGCCGCCGGGATCTGCACCTTCTCGAGGATCTGCAGCGCGACCTTCATCGCCTCTGCGCGCGAGACGTTCTGGTGTCGCATAACCGCCTCGCTCAGCTGATCCCCCAGCGTGAACGCCGGATTGAGCGAGGTCATCGGCTCCTGAAAAATCATCGCCAGCTCGCTGCCGCGCAGATCGGCATACTCCCGCGGTGAGAGCTTTCGCAGATTGTGGCGGCGAAACTGCATCTCACCGCTGACAATCTGCGCGCTGGCGGGCAGTAATCCCATCAGCGCCAGGGAGGTGATACTTTTCCCGCATCCTGACTCCCCCACCAGCGCCAGCGTTTCGCCCGCCCTGACGGTCAGCGAGATACCATCAAGCACGCTAACCGGCGAGCCAGCAAACGTAACGTTGAGGTTTTGCACTCGCAATACGGGTGTGGCGTCCTTAAAGGGTATTGTCGTCATGGCGTGAAGTCGTCCTCAAGGTGGATCGCCTGAATCAGGGCGGTTTGCAGGCTGAGCAAGTGTTCGCGCATGGCGGCCGCGGCTTCATTAGGCTGGCGATGGATAATCGCAGACATGATCTTATGGTGGTGGTCGTTATAGCTGTCGACACGTTCGGGGGTGCGTGCCAGCTCGCGCAGATGCTGCCAGCCCGGTTCGCGCCGAACGGCATCAATGGCATCAAACAGGCCGAGCATCAGACGGTTGCCCGCCGCCTCGGCAATCGCTCGATGAAATGCGCTGTCCCAGAGTTCGTTGAGATCGCGGTCGTCCGGGCTGACCTTGTCGATGCGTTCCAGCATGCGCTGCATGAGCGCGAGGTTTTCCCTGGTGGCACGCAGTGCCGCAAGCCGGGCTAAGCCGGGTTCGAGCTGTAGACGAGCTTCCATCACTTCCAGAAGGTTGGTTTGCTGAACCAATCCCTGAAGGGCCAGCGGTTCAACAGGTGCCGCCGGGCCAATAAAGGTCCCTTTGCCCTGCTTACGCCAGATGCGCCCCTCTTCTTCCAGCACGTCCAGCGCACGACGCACTTCACGTCGTCCTACGCCGAGAGTGTCCGACAGCTCACGTTCCGTGGGCAGCGGTATGCCTGGTGTTGACTCATGCTGGTTGATAAGCCCGCGCAACTGCTCAAGCGCGGTGCTGGAATTGGCCAGAAACCGTGACGGTTTTTCCATATTGGTTCGCTCGCTTTCATCATGACTTTATTTTTATTAACGATAAGTTATTGATATGGAATGAAGCTTATCGTGCTAATGATTAAGCAATAACCAAACCAATACGCAATTGGTTCGGTATATTTTTGGAAAGCAGGAGATAACCAGATGATTCTGCGTGAATTATTTTTACAGAAAGAAACATTCTGAATGAGGTGCGAAGAGAGGAGTGATGGAGTAATGCACAATTACAGTGCAAATAATGCACTATATCCGTGCAATTGTTAATAAATTGCACTATGCATATTAATTTTTTGTTAACGATAAGGGAGAGAATGAGATTACTGAAGGCTGAAACGACGAAAGCCTGAATCATTTCTGATTCAGGCTTTCTGAATAGTGGCGGAACGGACGGGACTCGAACCCGCGACCCCCTGCGTGACAGGCAGGTATTCTAACCGACTGAACTACCGCTCCACTGTTCCCGTTTGGGGAACGAGGCGCATATTACGGTGCGCCTCCGATCTCGTCAACGCTTTTTCTCACGTTTTGAATCGTTTGCTGCAAAAATCGCCCAAACGATGATTTTACAGGCATTAAGGCGTTTTTTCAGGCGCGCCACAAACAGCTGCCGCCCTTCTTCTGGACCAGATCAAGCCGGGATTCGTGGTTAAGAAGCTCTTCGTCACTGGCTAAAATAACCCGCAACCGACTGGCCTGACGAACAACGCGCTGAATGCCCGCTTCGCCTTGCGTCTGCTGGGATTCATTTTCCATACTGAACTTCATTGACGTCTGCCCGCCGGTCATCGTCAGATAGACATCGGCCAGGATCTGGGCATCGAGCAACGCCCCGTGGAGCGTTCGCTTGGTATTGTCTATCTCGTAGCGCGAGCAGAGTGCATCCAGGCTGTTACGCTTGCCGGGGAACATCTTCCTTGCCAGCGCCAGGCTGTCCGTCACCTTACAGAAGGTGTTCGTCTTCGGAATATCACGATTAAGCTTGCTGAATTCATAATCCATAAAGCCGATATCGAACGATGCGTTATGGATGACAAGCTCGGCGCCCTTGATGTATTCCAGGAACTCGTCAGCGACATCCGCAAAAGTCGGCTTATCCAGCAAGAACTCATCGGCAATACCGTGAACGCCGAATGCTTCCGGATCAACCAGCCGATCGGGTTTGAGGTAGACGTGGAAGTTGTTCCCCGTAAGACGACGGTTCACCACTTCAACGGCACCGATCTCGATGATCTTATGCCCTTCGTAGTGCGCGCCGATCTGGTTCATACCGGTGGTTTCGGTATCGAGGACAATCTGGCGAGTAATTGCAGTGCTCATAGCGGTCATTTATGTCAGACTTATCGTTTAACTGAACGTTTCGAATACAGGAAGTCTACCAGAGATGCGTAAACAGGTAGAAATTTTCACCGATGGATCTTGTCTCGGTAACCCAGGACCCGGCGGCTACGGCGCGATTATGCGCTATCGCCAGCACGAAAAAACCTTTAGCGAAGGCTATTTTCTGACCACCAACAACCGGATGGAGTTGATGGCGGCCATCGTGGCGCTGGAGGCGTTAAAAGAACATTGTGACGTGGTATTAAGCACCGACAGTCAGTACGTGCGTCAGGGGATCACCCAGTGGATCCATAACTGGAAAAAACGCGGCTGGAAGACCGCCGATAAGAAGCCGGTCAAGAACGTCGATCTCTGGAAACGTCTTGATGCTGCGCTGGGCCAGCACCAGATTAAGTGGGAGTGGGTTAAAGGCCACGCAGGCCACCCGGAAAACGAACGCTGCGACGAACTGGCGCGTGCTGCGGCATCCAATCCCGCACATGAAGATGCGGGCTATCAGCCCGACGCCTAATCGGTTTTTTTGTACTGCCGCGTGGCGCCGACGGTCTGGCGGATGGGCGTTTTCGACTTGCTCTGCTTCATGGGGTTAAGCGTAAGAGGAATGGTTCGCTTACGCGCAACGATAAACTGCAAACAGCCCAACGCGGGGAGATGGGTGCTCAGTACCACGCCCCCCTGCCGCGCCCAGGGCAGCACCTGAAAACCTCCGTAGCAAAGCACTTCAAAGTTCAGCAGTGAAAGCCAGTCGAGCTGGCGCATCATGGTGAACATCCGGCTGTTGTAAGGTGGAGTCCGGCGTAGCACCGGTACCAGCTTACGCAGGCCCATCAGGCTTAGCGGATTGAATCCGCTAAGTACCAGCCAGCCGTCATCAATCAGCACGCGATCGGCTTCGCGAAGCAGACGATGCGGATCGCTGCACCAGGGTAGCGTATGTGCGAGCAAACACGCATCGACGGATTTTTCCGCAAACGGCAGATGCAACGGGTCTGCTTTCACCTGAACCGGCGATCCGCCGAGAGAGACGTTAACCTGATGCGAGATAGCGCAGCTTTCGGTATTGATTTCCGCGCTGAGATTGCCAATCTTAAGCAGGTGAAAGCCATACATTTTCGCGAGCCAGGGCTTCAGCTGCTGTTCTAACGCTTCGCGATAGTATTCACCCCAGGGCAATTCCGCCCAACGTTCCGGTGCTGCGACAGTCTGAGGTATCCTTGCCGGTTTCATCAAAACACCCGCCACGCTCTAAGAGGTAATGTATGAATCTTATCAGTATTCCAGCGTTTCAGGACAATTACATCTGGGTTTTGGTTGACGACGATCGCCGCTGCGTCATTGTCGATCCCGGAGAATCCGCCCCTGTACTGCACGCCATAAAAGAGAACGGCTGGCAGCCAGAAGCCATTCTGTTGACGCATCATCATAGCGATCACACTGGCGGCGTGCCTGAACTGCGCGCTCATTTTCCGCATCTTGTGGTTTACGGACCGGCAGAGGCACAAGATAAGGGAATCACGCATGTAGTCGAAGAAGGCGAAAATATCCTCATACGCGAGTGGGAGTTTTCCGTATTTGCTACACCGGGTCACACTTTGGGACATCTGTGTTTCTACAGTAAGCCTTATCTTTTTTGCGGCGATACGCTCTTCTCTGGAGGCTGCGGAAGACTATTTGAAGGCACGCCAGCTCAAATGTATCAGTCTTTACAGAAGATTAACGCGCTACCCGATGAGACACTCATTTGTTGCGCCCATGAGTATACATTAGAAAATATGAAGTTTGCCGTGAGCCTCTTACCCGAGGATCGAGCGATTCAGGATTATTATCACAAAGTGAAGGAGTTACGTGCAAAAAACCAAAAAACACTCCCCGTAATTCTGAAAAATGAGCGCCAAATTAATTTATTTTTACGCACAGATGATATTGATTTAATTAATAAAATTAACCAAGAAACAAATTTGCAACAACCAGAACAGCGATTTGCATGGTTAAGGTCAAAGAAAGATAACTTCAGATAATTGCGGGTTGCCTTTTCAAAATTTCGCCGTTATCATCGCTCGTCTTTTAAGCAACTATTGACACACACATGAAGGCAAAAGCGATATTACTCGCCTCTGTCCTGCTTGTAGGTTGCCAGTCGCAAAACGGCAGCAACGTACAACAGCACGCACAGAGCCTTTCTGCAGCTGGTCAAGGGGAAGCAGGGAAGTTTGCAAGTTCGGCGCGCTGGATGGACGATGGAACATCTTACGCGCAGGATCAAGACTTGTGGACCTCTATTGGCGACGAGCTAAAGATGGGAATTCCGGAAAATCCCCGGATTCGCGAACAGAAACAGAAGTATTTAAGTAATAAGAGCTATCTCCACGATGTAACGTTACGGGCAGAGCCGTATATGTACTGGATAGCCGGGCAAGTTAAGAAACGTAACATGCCTATGGAGCTGGTACTCCTACCCATAGTGGAGAGCGCTTTTGACCCACACGCGACGTCTGGCGCCAATGCCGCAGGCATTTGGCAGATCATTCCGAGCACCGGGCGAAACTATGGTCTGAAACAGACCCGCAACTATGATGCGCGTCGCGATGTTGTCGCTTCAACGACAGCCGCTCTCGACATGATGCAACGTCTGAACAAGATGTTTGACGGCGACTGGCTATTAACGGTCGCAGCGTATAATAGTGGCGAAGGTCGTGTACTGAAGGCAATGAAAGCGAATAAAGCACGGGGTAAATCCACCGATTTTTGGTCGCTCTCACTGCCACAGGAAACAAAGATTTACGTACCGAAAATGCTGGCATTGAGCGATATTCTCAAGAACAGCAAGCGTTACGGTGTACAACTGCCAACACCAGACGAAAGTCGTGCACTGGCGCGTGTTCGCCTCAGCAATCCAGTTGATATTCAACAGGTTGCTGATATGACGGGTATGTCGGTAAGTAAATTGAAAACCTTTAATGCTGGCGTTAAAGGCTCAACCCTGGGGGCAAGTGGCCCGCAGTATGTAATGGTTCCGCAGAAACATGCTGAGCAGTTACGCGAGTCTTTAGCTTCTGGTGAAATCGCCGCCGTTCAGTCAACGCTGATCGCGGATGCATCATCAGTTAACAGCCGCAGCTATAAGGTTCGTTCAGGTGATACGCTTTCGGGCATCGCGTCACGTCTTGGCGTGAATGCGAAAGATCTGCAGCAGTGGAATAATCTGCGCAGTTCCGGCCTGAAAGTGGGTCAGACTCTGACGGTAGGTGCAGGTAGCAGCGCACAGCGCCTCGCCAGCAACAGCGATAGCATTACCTATCGCGTACGCAAGGGCGATTCACTGTCCAGTATCGCAAAACGGCACGGCGTGAACATCAAGGATGTGATGCGCTGGAACAATGATACTGACAATCTGAAACCTGGCGACCAGCTGACGCTGTTTGTGAAGAACAGCGCGACGCCAGACTCCTGATAGCACGATCGAAAGATAAAAAGGCACCGATTCCCCTCGGTGCCTTTTTTTATTTATTCCGCTTTTTGCGCTTCGGCCATGATGGTATCGCTGGTAAACGATCCATCGGCCTGCAGTTCAAAGTACGCCTTTACCTCCGCGGACGCACTCTCCTGATACAGTCTGATCGCCTGGCTCAATACTTCCGGGGTGCGCATACGCGCGATCCAGGAGCTGAACTCCAGCGGTAAGCGATCGGTAATCAACGCGCGCGCGATCAGCCCCGCTTCAGTGATAAGCGACAACCACTCTCCGCTGGCGTAGTTTTGCACGTGCGAGGTATCGCGCAGCGCTTCTACCGTCTGCAGCCAGATATTGCGCACCGGGTGTCCAGGAGACATTACATCCATAATGATGAAGGTGCCGCCCGGCTTCAGAACACGTTTGACCTCGCGCAATGCCTGGCCGACATCGTGCCAGTGGTGCGCGGAATAACGGCTGATCACCACCTCAAACGATGCATCATCGAACGGTAAGGATTCGGCATAGCCCTGGCGCGTATTGATGTTGTTCAGCCCTTTCGCTTTTGCCGCCCCGGCAACGACGTCCAGCATCTGGCTGGATAAGTCATACGCGGTAACGTGCGCGACCCGCTGCGCAGCGGTAAAGCTGGCATGCCCTGCCCCGCAGCCTAAATCCAGCACGTGTGCCTGCGGGAACGCCGCCAGACGTTCACCGAGACGCACCAGATCGCGGCCAGAAGCATGCACGGCGCTGCTCAGATAGGCACTTGCCTGAGAACCAAACTGTTTTTCTACGTTGTCATGATGGGAGCGTGTTGTTGTCATCGTACTGTCCTTTGTGAGTGAAAAATAAAGGGCAGCACCCGCACAGGCCTGCCCCACGGCAGACCTGACACACCATTATTTATCAGGTTTGCCGGGACTGAATTCGACTAGTAGAGGGTTATGATCCGAGGCGCGCGTCACCAGAACCGAGGCGTCGTGCACGCTCAAACCACGATAGAAGACAAAATCGAGAGGACGACCAAAGGCTTTTTTGCGCTGGTCATCGCTAAAACGAACTTCACGCAGCGACATTTCGCGCGCAAAGCGATACAGCGCATTCATGCGCGGACGGCTCCAGGCATTGAAATCGCCGGCCATAATGATGGGCCCGCTGTGATGGGCAATCTGATCGCCGATCGGAAGTAACTGCTTACTGTAGACATCCACGCCCAGGCTGAAGTTTACCGCGTGGATATTCACGACCATCAGCATTCGGGTATCCGGCAGCGGATAGACCGTCACCAGCGCCGATTTTGCCAGACGCAGGATAGGTTCACGTTCGCGCAGCGGACAGCAATAGACCGGATGTGCTGCTGAAAGCGTCATCACACCTGAGGGGTGTTGTGGCAGGACAAACGCAGGCACCTGGTCGGCGGCAAGATAGTTCGTGGTGGCAAAGCGTACCAGTTCAGGGGTGGTTTGTGCCTCCTGGAGCAGAACCAGGTGGGCATCTTTTCCAAAATTCTTGAGTACCGATAACCATTCGGCACGCTGCTGCTTAAAGATATTCCACACCAGTACACGGATTTTCTCATCGCTGCTTAACGGTGTGCCGGCGGGTAATGCCTGGCTTATGCTCGCAAATGACCCCGGAGGCAAGATCCTCTCCGCGGGCATTCCGGCAACATAACGCATGGCATAGGTATTTTTTCGCACTTTTGGAAACAGCCTCTGTAACATGAACCAGCCCGGAAAACGGACTGGTTCTAATGTTATAGGGACTTTAGGTCATACTTTCAACGCAATTTCTGAGAAACCGCTTTCCAGTTTTGTAAGCAAGCACTTACTGATGTTAACCCAGCGCGACCCTGGCTGGCTTATCGAGACGTCCACTCAGTCCAATCAGCAGGAAGGCGACCAGGACAATCACCGCGCCAATCCACGGAGTCTGGGCTAATCCAATATGCGCTACGGTTTGTCCGCCAATGATGGAGCCCAGCGCGATGCCGATATTAAATGCGGCAATGTTCAGACCGGACGCCACATCCACCGCATTTGGCGTATAGAGCTCGGCTTTCTGGACAACGTAAACCTGAAGCCCGGGGACATTACCAAAGGCAAAGATCCCCATGACCAGCACAGTGACCAGCGCGGCGTAGTGTACCGAAGCCGTGAACTGGAAAATCATCAGCAGAACCACCAGGGCGGCGAAGATGAATTTCAGCGCCGGTACCGCACCATGCTTATCCGCAAGCTTGCCGCCCCAGATATTGCCAACGGCAACGGAAATACCGTATCCCAGCAAAATCCAGCTCACGGCATTAGGTGAAAAGCCTGCCAGGTCCTGCATCATCGGCGCCAGGAAGGTGAAAGCCGTGAATACGCCGCCATAGCCCAATGCAGTTACCGCGTAGATAATCAGCAAACGCGGATGCGTGAGCACCTTCAGCTGATCGCGCAGGCTGGCGCTCGCCCGGCCATGGATATTCGACGGTACCAGCAGCAGGCTGGTCACCAGGGCGATGACGCCCAGTAAGGAGACGGCCAGGAACGTTTCACGCCAGCTGAAGTGTTGTCCGATAAACGTTCCCAACGGTACGCCCGTAACGAGTGCGACGGTCAGTCCACCAAACATGATCGCAATCGCCGAAGCCGCTTTCTCTTTGGGCACCAGGCTGGTTGCAATGGTGGAACCAATCGAGAAGAACACGCCGTGTGCAAGGCCGGTTAACAGACGCGCAATCACCAGCGTGGTGTAGTCCGGCGCCTGCCAGGCCAGAATGTTGCCAGCGGTGAACAGCACCATCAGCGCGACTAACAGCTGCTTACGCGGAAAACGTCCGGTCAGGGCCGTCAGCACTGGCGCACCGACGGCGACGCCCAGGGCGTAGATAGACACCAGCAATCCGGCGGAAGGCAACGAGATCGCAAGCTGGTTAGCAATAGTGGGAACCAGACCCACGATAACAAATTCGGTCGTGCCAATTGCGAAGGCACTGATCGTCAGGGCAAGTAGCGCCAGTGGCATAAAATACTCCGTATCATCAGGATTAAGATGACAGGCAGTATGCGCCAGTGCTTAAATAACAAAAATGGTCAAAATCTCAATAGAATTTTGCAGGTGGTGCAAAAATGAAAGCAACATCGGAAGAGCTGACAATCTTTGTCGCCGTCGTTGAAAGCGGCAGCTTTAGCCGCGCGGCCGAACAGCTGGGTCAGGCTAACTCAGCCATCAGCCGTTCGGTAAAAAAACTGGAGATGAAGCTTGGAGTGAGTCTGCTTAACCGAACGACGCGGCAGCTGAGCCTGACGGAAGAGGGAGAGCGTTACTTCCGCCGCGTGCAGTCGGTACTGCAGGAGATGGCTGCAGCGGAGACGGAGATTATGGAGACCCGCAGCACGCCGCGTGGTTTGCTGCGCATTGATGCGGCCACGCCGGTTGTGCTCCATTTTCTGATGCCGCTGATCAAACCTTTCCGCGAACGCTATCCGGAGATGACGCTATCGCTGGTCTCCTCAGAGACGTTTATCAACCTCATCGAGCGGAAAGTGGATGTGGCTATCCGGGCGGGAACCCTGACAGATTCAAGCTTGCGTGCCCGCCCTCTGTTTGCCAGCTACCGCAAAATTATCGCATCGCCAGAGTATATTGCCGAACATGGGAAACCGGAAACGGTTGAAGATTTGAAGCAGCATCTGTGCCTTGGCTTTACGGAGCCGGTGTCGCTGAACACCTGGCCTGTCGCCTGTCATGATGGTCAACTTCATGAAATTACCTGCGGAATATCGTCAAACAGCGGGGAAACGCTGAAGCAGCTGTGTCTCGAAGGAAATGGTATCGCCTGCTTGTCAGACTATATGATTGATAAGGAGATAGCCCGGGGTGAACTGGTGGAGCTAATGGCCGATAAACGCCTGCCGGTCGAAATGCCTTTTAGCGCAGTGTATTACAGTGACAGAGCGGTGAGTACGCGCATTCGTGCCTTTATTGACTTCCTGAGTGAACATATAAAAACAGCTCCCGGAGGAGCTGTGTGAGGGTTCAGGTTACAGAGGGCGGGTCAAACTTAATCCCAGTCAGGAGCTAAACCTTCCGGGCTTACCAGGCGATCGTTGCACTCCAGCGCTGCGATCGCTTTTTTATCATTTGCATCCAGATGAAGATCCGTTGCTAACAGGTTGCTGGCCAGGTTTTCACGCTTAGTTGATGATGGGATCACGGCATAACCTTCACCGATTGCCCATGCCAGAATCACCTGCGCAGCAGTCGCGTTATGTTTCTCTGCGATACGCGTAATTACCTCATCTTTCAGCGCTTTACCGTAGGCCAGCGTCATGTAGGAGGTGATGTGGATCCCGTGCTGTTTTGCCCAGTCCACGACTTTGCGGTTTTGAAGGTATGGAGACAGCTCAATCTGGTTGGTTGCAATATTTTCTGCACCAACAGCAGCAATGGCTTTTTCCATCAGCGGAATGGTGAAGTTGGAGATCCCAATTTCACGGGTTAAGCCCTGCTTTTTCGCTTCCAGCAGCGCCTGCATGTATTCTTCTACTGAGACGGCATCATTCGGTGATGGCCAGTGGATAAGGGTCAGATCTACGTAGTCAGTACGCAGTTTTTTCAGACTTTCTTTCAGGCTAGGGATCAGCTTATCTTTGCTGAGATTCTCAATCCAGATTTTCGTGGTGATAAACAGTTCGTTACGCGGTACACCACTCTCTTCGAGAGCTTGTCCAACGGCAGCTTCGTTTTCATAGATCTGTGCCGTATCAACTGCACGATAGCCCAGTTCGAGTGCGATTTTAACAGATGCGATAACAACGTCGTCTTTCAGGCGGAAAGTGCCCAGACCAAATGCAGGGAGAGTCATACTATTCCTCAATCATTATGTTCGTAAACTGAGGAAGATTATCGCTGGGGTTGTTATAGAGAAAAAGAGCGCAAAACGCAGAGGATTTTTGCTAATTTCGCAATAATTAAACGACAGATAAGAAAAAAGCCCTGAGCGTTAGCTCAGGGCTTCTAATAAGTGGCGGAACGGACGGGACTCGAACCCGCGACCCCCTGCGTGACAGGCAGGTATTCTAACCGACTGAACTACCGCTCCACCGAAGACTGCTGTAACCACCGGATTTATGCACCGGCTTACTACTTAATTGATGCCTGGCAGTTCCCTACTCTCACATGGGGAGACCCCACACTACCATCGGCGCTACGGCGTTTCACTTCTGAGTTCGGCATGGGGTCAGGTGGGACCACCGCGCTAAAGCCGCCAGGCAAATTCTGTTAATCTGTATCAGGCTGAAAATCATGTCTGTCTCATCCGCCGAAACAGCTTCGGCGTTGTAAGGTTAAGCCTCACGGTTCATTAGTATCGGTTAGCTCAAC
>NZ_JASEYI010000001.1:238592-390973 GCF_035064085.1 Enterobacter sp. R-1.6.2 | reverse complement strand
ATGAGTTTATATCCACCAGGAAGCGTGTAAACAACAGTTTCTGTATCTGGTTCACTGATCGAGTATTGCAAACCAACATTTTTGAGAATGACCATCTAGCTCACCAGTGGCATGCTTGCTGCCTTTTGCAGGGGATAAAGCCATGCTTATTGGGTATGTCAGGGTGTCAACAAATGACCAGAACACCGCATTACAGCGAACAGCGCTGGAATGCGCAGGATGTGAACTGATATTTGAAGACAAGATCAGCGGAAAAACCTCGGAGCGTCCCGGGCTAAAGCGCGGGCTTAAGACCCTGAGAAAGGGGGATACGCTTGTGGTCTGGAAATTAGATCGCCTTGGACGCAGCATGCGGCATCTTGTCCTGCTGGTAGAGGAGTTGCGGGACCGAGATATCAATTTTCGCAGCCTGACCGACAGTATAGATACGTCAACGCCAATGGGACGTTTCTTCTTTCACGTTATGGGGGCACTGGCTGAGATGGAGCGTGAGTTAATTGTGGAACGTACAAGAGCCGGTCTTGCGGCTGCCAGGGCTCAAGGGAGAGTCGGAGGGAGACGCCCAAAGTTTACATCGGAACAGTGGGCGCAGATGGGGAGATTAATTGCAGCTGGAGAATCACGCCAACGAGTTGCGCTTATTTTTGATGCTGGTATATCCACCCTTTATCGTAGGTTCCCGGCTTCATCATTTGAATGAGATAAGCTGCGTGGCGTTTTAATTTGCACCGTGCGCAATATCGGTTTTTCGCTCGGTTGCTGCGGTGCATAATTTAATGCGTTTCGGTGCGAAAAATTTCGCCGCGCTACATCTCGAACATTCCATATCCTGTCTAAACCATAACATACTCAGGACCGCGTGCGTCCAGGGTTTTTTGGGATCTTTGTTAAAATTTTGTGGCCGAGCGACCGCTGAGCAAACGCCTTCTGGCGAGCAAAAGGGCAGCTCTAAGCTAAATAATGAACGCGCTGAATTTGTCTTTGTGGCGGACAATGTACTCCGGGAAGTTATCAACCGTTAGCTCTTGCTTGATTAACGTCCTGTCCCGCCCCCAGATATCTTCCGCATTTTTAATGACCTTCATGATGTGTTCCGGGTTGTTAAACTCAGGAAGATCGTATTCAGTATGGGATATGGTCGACATTTTTTCTGAGATGCGCTCGGGTGTCATTACCCACGAGAAGTGCCAGCCACCATTGTCAATGATGCTGTTGTTAATCTTGAACCAGTTCCACTTTAGCCAGGACCAGTTTTTAACGCTTCGGGTGCGTTTAAGATTCCTGAATGATTCAGGTTCGCCGCCAAAGAAACTAACGAGATTTTTATATTGTGTGGCTCGCGGTAATTTACATTTTCTTGGCGTGTTGTCAGTATTAAAAACCTGCAGGTTAAACTGATAATTATAGAAATTCTGATAAATAGTGGTGCAGAGCTTTTTGGGATTTATCGATGCTACCACCTGTGGTGAAAATATCTCATCGACATCGGAAACTAAAATCAAATCATCATCGTTGGCATGCGTCAAACCCTGCATGATGGCATTCCTCTGCGCGGCTTCATTTGCCCACGCATCCACCACCATTCCCTCTGGCAGACCCGGAATCACCTCCCGAGCCGGGTGTGATTCTTCAGCGGCTTTCGTAATCGGTTCTTTATCATGAACAACGTAGATAATTTTATCTTTAAACTGGCTGTATTTATTAATGTCAAAATGCAGCGGCCTCTTTTTACCGGTAAAGGTATGGGTTGACTCAACGATAACGAAGCGATCGACAACGTCCGCGAGCGTGTTCAGCCTGATTTCGAGAAGCATATCTTCATCGTAATATAAGAAGCAGTCATAGATCATTACCGAAGTCCCTCATTTTTGCGCCCGCATTGCGCTTTTCCCAACGCATTCGCCGGTTTCATTTCGCGCAATGCTAACTGAGCGCCCTCGCCCTGTGCAATAGTGGGCTGCTTTATCATTCTTTTTTAAACGGAATGCATCCGCTATGCAGTGAGCGAAGACGCCAGCCAGGCTTAAAAGTGGGACTTAACGGATGCCTCTATTTCATCGAGCAGTTCAAAGCGACGGCGGTATTCGGCGCGTTTTTTACTGGCAATTTCTTCAAGGGATTTACGCTCCATCTGCAGCGGCAGTTGCCAGCAGAAGCTTGAAAGTTTTTTACCGTCCAGAGATGCCCAAAATTCATCGTAGCTGGCATGGAAATGGCGGCCTTTGCTCAGGCGATATCGCAACGCGCGGAAAACGTGCCCCTCGTCGCTGACGGCAAAAATCGCCCGGACAGATGACTGTGCAGCCAGCTGAAAAAGAACTTCCATTAAAACGCGCTTAGGGAACAGGCCGTGACAGGCGCGGGTGGCCTGTTTAATGACGTCTCGCGATACGCAGCGACGGGGTCCCTGAAGCCCGCCAATGACCATGACTTGCTGACCGTTGCTGCGCGCGACGCTAAAGGTCAGGCTGGCCAGCAGCGTATCCTCGTTGTCGCGTAGCCACAGCGTGCTTTCGCCTTCGCGCTCGGCTTTCCCCGCAGAAGAGGCATTGACCGTATAGGTTACGCCGTCTTTGGCGTGGAACTGCACAACGGTTTGCTCCTGCGGGCTGCTCAGGGCCTGAGCGAGACCGCTCTCTCTCAGGCTATCAATCCAGTAGTAATGGTTGACGATAGCGTCGGCGCGATCGTTAGCCGTCAGGCCGCGCATCAGATACTGTCGGTGGGTCTTGCTGGGCAACGTAATTTGAGAGGCCAGCAGCCTGTCGAAATCGTCGCGACCCGAAAGGGCTTCCAGCATGCGATGGGTAGAAGACCAGAACAGAAGCGAGCGTAAAAGGAACTTCAGGCGATATTCGCGTTTACGCCAGATTGGACCCGGCACGCGTTTGCCGTTCACCAGCTCGGAAATAATATTTGTGCGATGCGGATAGAAAACATCGTTATGCAGGTGCGTATTAGACACGTGAAGACCCCTCTTTTTTTATACCCTTATTCTAAAGAGCCAATAAAAAGGGATTAATAGCGCGAGGATCTTTATTTCTGTTTGGTTTACCGTTTGTTTCACTTCGTGACGACCGCGCCGGTCTGTCGCCTTTTCTGCGGCGGCTATACTGTTTAAAGGAGGTTCTATGTATCAGCGAATTGAAGGTGGGATGTGGCGTCACGTCTGGGTTGTCAGCGATATACACGGTTGTTACCAGTGGCTTATGGATGAGCTTAAACGCCGTCACTTTAACCCGTATGAGGATTTACTTATTTCGGTCGGGGATGTGATCGATCGTGGCCCTGATAGCGTTAAATGCCTGCAGTTAATTCATGAAAAATGGTTTCGTGCCGTGCGGGGAAACCATGAGCAAATGGCTCTCGACAGTCTGGATAATAACGATTTTTCTCTCTGGACGATGAATGGCGGAATATGGTTTTCGCATCTTGAACGCGACCAGCAACAGCTGGCCCTGTCGTTGCTCGACGCCTGTCGCGATTTACCGCATATCATCGAGATAACCTGTGCGAACGGTCTGAATGTGATTGCCCATGCGGATTATCCGGCCGCGGAATACCGATGGCAAAAACCGGTTTGCGCCCAGCGCGTCTTATGGAACCGCGACAGACTGATGGGATTTATGGTGGGTAAAGGAGAGGGCATCAGCGGCGCGGATCATTTCTGGTTTGGGCATACGCCTCTCGACAGAAGGTATGATTTTAATAATCTTCACTACATTGATACGGGGGCTGTTTTCGACGGTTACTTTACGCTGGCGCAGCTGCAGTAATAAATAACCCGCCTTCGGGCGGGTTCTCTTTAGGTCAGGCAAGACGCATGACCCAGGCATCGGTTTTGCTATCGTAATGCTCGCGGTAAAGGACAGAATGTTCGCCATCAAGTATTGCCGGGACGCTGGTGTCTGCATCCCATGCATCGAGCTGCATGCACAAATCCGGGTCGGATTTGCAGGGAATACTTAACGTTCGATCGCCTTGTGCTTCGCCGCGCAGCTCTGCGTCGTCGATCTCAAAAGCGCCAATACGCACGCTGGTTTTCGTCATAGTGCTCTCCGGGTCGGTTGTCAAAATCTGGTATGACCAGTGCGATCACCCATTTTTGATCGTAGACAAGGAGAGCAAAATCGCCAGTAAAAAAATGCGCTTTTTTTCAGGCTGTGCGATCGTTACCGGTAAACAGACGGCCGTCCCGAACCAGCTCGCGCGGATAGCTGTTTTTCAGCCTTGAGCCGACCTTTTTTGCCAGCCCCAGCGGATATCCCTGATACGTCACTATCACTTCATCGCCTGATGGCGTGCTGTCCGGATAGACATCGCGGCCACGGTACCACTCTTCGGCTTCCTGATGCGTCAGGGCAAAGGTATTCTCGCGTCCGGCAAGGGCGATAACGGCCTCATGCTGCCAGCGATACCCTTTATTATGCACTTCCGCCAGGCGGATCCCGATTCGCGAAAAACGGACCTTTCCGATGAGCGGCTCGATCTGTGCCGGGAACAGCCATATCTCTTTATCACGCATCCAGGGGTGCAGGCTCTCATCCCAGACCAGTCCGACCTTTTTGGCGGCGGCTTCAAGCTGTGCTGCATCGCGGCCTTTAAGAGGGGAAAACGGGAAGTTGCCGACCTTGAATTTAGGTGCGGGCAGGGGCTCAACCGCCTGCGTTTTACGCAAACGCGCCACAAAAAAACCTTCGCAGTCGTAAATCTGCGGGAACACGTGAAGGAAACCCTCCGGCGTGACCGCCTCCTGTGCCGAGGCGAACAGGCCGTTAAGCGGCAGGAACTCAACTGCCTCCGGGTAGTTCGCTTTCAGCCACAGGCAGACGTCTTCGTTTTCATCGCGGTTTAAGGTGCACGTTGAATAGACCAGCGTGCCGCCAGGGCGCAACGCGTGAAATGCGCTGTCGATCAGCTCGCGCTGCGTGGCGGCGATCTCAAGGTTGCTCTCAACTGACCAGTTTTTTAACGCGTCGGGATCTTTACGCACCACCCCTTCGCCGGAGCAGGGCGCGTCCAGCAGAATGGCATCGAAGGCTTCCGGTAAAGCGGCGCCAAACACGCGTCCGTCGAAGTGCGTCAGGGCAACATTATGAATACCGCAGCGGCTGATGTTGGCATGCAGCACCTTCACGCGGCTGGCGGAAAACTCGTTGGCGAGGATCGCCCCGTGGTTACCCATTCGGGCGGCAATTTGCGTGGTTTTTGAGCCAGGAGCGGCGGCAACATCCATCACGCGTTCAGGCGCATTGCCATCGGCGAACAGGGCGGCCACCGGCAGCATCGAGCTGGCTTCCTGAATATAGAACAGGCCGCTCAGATGTTCAGCGGTACTGCCCAGCGGCAGCGAGGCTTCGTCATCGCGTTCGATCCAGAACCCCTCGGCGCACCACGGTACCGGCGTAAGCTGCCAGCCGTACGGCGAGACCAGCGCCAGAAAATCATCGACGCTGATTTTCAGCGTGTTGACGCGAATACTTCGGCGTAACGGACGCTGGCAGGCGGCGATAAAATCATCTAACGACAGGTGAGAAGGAAGCGCCTCGCGCATCTGCGCCAGGAATTGTTCAGGAAGAAATACGGAGTTTTGAGCCACGGGCACACCACAGGGAAAAGTTCAGGTGCGCAGTGTAACATAAAGGCTCCGGTGCGTTGACACCGGAGCCTGTCAGATTAACGCGGCAGGGCGGTTCCCCATTCGCGCCACTCTTTCGGTTCGCTTTCGAGCAGCAGGAAGTGTTTACCCGGCTGCGCTTTCGGCGCCAGCGGCGTGCCCGGCGGCGTGGCAAACGCGATACCGCCGCGAATGAACTGGTTGAAGGTGCCGGTTTTCACCACGCCTCCCGTCAGGCCAAAGTCCAGCGAATAGCCGGATGCCAGCCAGAATACCGAGTTATTACGGACCAGGTGCTGGTAGCGTTCGCTGATGCGTAACGCCACCATTACGCGGTCGGAGAGCGTACCGAGCGTCAGGCCCGTGACCGTACCCACTTCAATGCCGCGGAACAGAACCGGGGTGCCGATGCTCAGCGAGCCCGCTTCCGGCACTTCCACCACGATGCTCAGGCCGCCAAGGTAGCGCGAGTCGGTGATTGTGGCTTCCTGAAGCTCGAAATCACGACGGGCATTGCCCTGGCCCGGCTCAACGTTGATGTACGGCTGCAAAATGGTGTCGAGATGCTCAACGCCCGCGGCCGAGATCTGCGGCGTCACTACCGAGAAGCGCGAACCCGTCCGGGCGAAGGTCTGCACATATTCCGGGTACAGCACGGCGGTGGCCTGCACCTCGTTGCGCGAGGTAATCAGCGTCAGCTTCTGGATTTGTCCAATATCAATGCCCAGATAGCGGATTGGCATGCCTTCCGCCAGCTTACCGGCATCAAACGCGTGCAGGGTAATCTGTCCACCCACGGCGCGTGCGGCGGTTTCGGACGGGAAGAGAATACGCTTATCGCCTTTACGCAGATTCGCCCCCGCGCCGCTGAGATTATCGAAGCTTATCGCGCCGCGCAGCGCGCGTGAGAGCGGGGAGGCCTGCACGGTCAGCCCGTTACCGTTAAGCTGAACTTTCGCGCCGCCTTCGGCCCAGAAGACGCTGTTTGGCGTCAGCAGCTTGCGGTACTCCGGCTTGATATGCAGTTCGATATCAAACGCGTCCGCACGCGGGCGAACGGCGATCACTTCCCCAACTTCAAACTTGCGATACAGCACCACGGATCCTGCCTGTACGTCCGGCAGCGTCTCGGCGCTTAATGTCAGCGTGGTGGTCGGGAGATCGCTCAGGCTGTTTTCAACCGCTTTCTCCAGGTTGGCATACAGCGGATAGCTGTCGCGAACGGGGCCTTTATCACCGGGCAGAATGCGGATGCCGCCGTTAACCCATTCGCTGGCGCTGGCGCCGAGGAATTCCACGCCGTCCAGTCCCACCTTCACATCGACGCGACTGTTCACCACGAATTTGCTGTCGCCGTGCACCAGGTCGCTGTACTGCGGATCGATGGCGACCGAGAAGGTCACGCCATTCGCGGAGAGCTTACGCTCCAGCACCTGGCCGACCTGCACGCCGTGTAAAATTAACGGCTGGCCGGCTTCGATTCCGTAACTTTCTGGCGCATTCAGCGTGACGGTCACTACGCCCGGCTTTTGCAGCAGGGATTTATCCGCCGGGGCAATCACGAAGCTATTGCTGGGCTCACCTTCACCGGGGATGAGTTCAAACGTATTGCCGGTCAACAGCGTGCTGAGGCTGGCATCGTTCAGGGAGAGCTTTGGACTGCGCATTTCGATACGCGTTTTCTCGCGCAGGAGGTCGACCACGCTCGGATCGACAGTCATTTCTCCTGTGACCGAGCCGCCCGGGTTGAGCGTCATTTTGGTGAGCTGACCAACCTGCAACCCCTGATACATCAGCGGCGTTGAACCCGCTTTTAGCCCCTTAGCATCGGGCAGAGCGAGTTTGACGATCACGCCGCGCTGGCTGTGCGCCAGGTCTGCGTACAATCCAAATGAGTCATCCGCGGTGGCAGGGCTTGAGTTTTCCGGGGAGTCAAAAGCAATGGCACCATTCACCAGCGCGGCCAGACTCTCCAGCTTCACTTTCGCACCGCTCAGGCTGACGTCCGCATCCACGCCGGAGACGTTCCAGAAGCGGCTGCCTTTTTTCACCAGATTGGTGAAGCGACGCTCGATCAGCACGTCGATGGTGACGCCCTGTTTATTCGGGTTGATCGCGTAATCGTACACGCGGCCAACCGGGATTTTGCGGAAATAGACCAGCGAACCGCTGTTCAGAGAACCGAGATCCGGCGCCTGCAGATGAATCATTAAATCGCCGTTGTTGAGGCGGTACTTGGGCTGTGTATCCAGGGCAACAAAGTGATCCTGCGGCTCTCCTTTACCCGGCATCATGCCGATATAGTTACCGCCCACGAGCGCATCCAGCCCTGACACGCCGGCCAGAGACGCTTTTGGCGTGACCAGCCAGAACTGCGTTTCGCTGCGCAGGGCATCCTGCATGTCAGATTTAATACTGACCCGCACCTGAATCTTGTTCAGCCCTTTTCCAAGGGAGATGTCCTGAACCGTACCCACTTCAACCCCCTGGAAGCGAACGGGCGTTCGCCCGGCGACGATGCCGTCGGCGGTCTGGAAATCAATGGTGACGGTACTCCCGCGATCTTCATAGCTCGTCCAGATCAGCCAGCCTGCAATCATCAGGGCGATGACGGGCAGCAACCAGAATGGCGAAATGCGGCGTTTTGTTTTAATTCTCGCTTCAGTCGGCGAAGCGGGGGTTTCCTGACTCATGTGCATCCCAAAGTAAGCGGCTATCCAGCCATTCCACAGCAAGAATAGTCAATATCACCGCAGAGCCGAAATAAAAAGCCGCGGGTCCCATTGTAAAAGCAAGTAGCTGGTCGCGATTGATGAGCGACATCATCAGCGAAATCACGAACAGATCTAACATTGACCAGCGGCCAATCCAGGTGACGAACCGCAGCAGTAGAATGCGGGTCCGTAAGCCTTGTTCACACTTAAAGTGAATGCTGATGAGCAGGGTAAACATCACCACCACTTTGGTAAAGGGAACCAGGATACTGGCAATAAAGACGATCGCCGCCACCCCGACGTTGCTGTGCGCAAGGGAGATAATCCCGGAGAGGATAGTATCCTCCTGACGCCCGCCATTCACGTAAATGATGGAGATCGGCAGCATATTGGCTGGGATCAGAAACACCAGGGAGGCGATCAGCGCGGCCCAGCATTTTTGCAGGCTGTTGTTGCGCCGCAGTCTCAACGGAATGTGACACCGCGGGCAGCGCCCACGCGCGTCGGGCAAGCCGGTATAGTGGCATCCCAGACAGACGCGTAGATTTTCATCAGGACGCGTGGCGGGGCGCTGAGGGTAAAATCGCTCCCAGAGCTGTTCAACGTTAAGGTGGATCAGCGTCAGGATGCTCAGCAATACCAGGCTGATGAAAGCAAAAAGTCCGATGCCGGGCTGCAAAAAGGCGTAGTCCTGCACCTTTATTGACGCAACGCCCACGCCCACCAGATAAATATCCAGCATCACCCACTCTTTGAGCTTATCCAGCATCAGCAGAACCGGGCGAAGGTTCATGCCGAGAATATTACCAAACCACAGATAGGCAATGGCGGCGACCAGCACCAGCGGCGCACCAACGGTGCAGAAAAGCACCATGGCAGCGGTGATGGGATCGCCCTGACGGGTCATCTGCCAGATACCCTGCAGCACGTTGGCGTCAATGCGTACGCCAAGCAGGTAGAGTTTCAGCAGCGGTTCGCTCCAGGCGAAGGGCATCAGCAGCAGCATGGTGACGGCCATGGCGGCGAGGCGGGTGAGCGACCAGTCGCGGCCGTCGCGAATTTTGGCGTCGCAGCGCGGACAAAAGGCACTTTGGTGCGATTTCATCTTCGGCAACATAAAAAGCGTATCGCACTGGGGGCAACGCTGATAATGTGCACGTGGCAAAGCTTCGCTTACCGTATGGACAGTTATCTTTCTTGTCGGCGTAATTTTGGTTGTTTTTAAGGCCATCAGCTGCGCACAAATAAGTATTGTTGAAAGTTATAATAACTCATGAACGGATTCATCTTGAGCATGAGCGCATTTAATGCTTATTTTAATAGGCTATGCGGTAAATTTGTAAGACAACTAAGTGATTGAATAATGAACAAAACAGAATTCTACGCGGATCTGAACCGCGATTTTAAGGCATTGATGGCGGGTGAGACCAGCTTCTTAGCCACTCTCGCAAATACTAGCGCATTGCTGTTTGAACGTCTCTCTGACGTGAACTGGGCCGGCTTTTACCTCCTGGAAGGTGAAACGCTGGTGCTCGGTCCGTTCCAGGGCAAACTGGCCTGCGTGCGTATTCCGGTAGGGCGTGGCGTATGCGGCACGGCGGTGGCCGAAAATCAGGTCCAGCGTGTGGAAGACGTTCATGCGTTTGACGGGCACATTGCCTGTGACGCCGCCAGTAATTCTGAAATCGTTCTGCCGCTGGTGGTAAAAAATCAGATTATTGGCGTTCTGGATATCGACAGTACGGTCTTCAGTCGCTTTACAACCGAGGACGAACAGGGGCTACGCGAGCTGGTGGCGAATCTGGAAAACGTACTCGCTGCAACCGATTATCAAAAATTCTTTGCGAGCGTCGCAGGATAATCAACGGATAACGTAGCATTTACTGATAGCGTCATTATAATGACGCCTGTTCATGCCTGCGCTTGTTGGCAACGTCCGTTGTAATCAGGAAATTTCATGGAAAATCAACCTAAGTTGAATAGCAGTAAAGAAGTTATCGCATTTCTGGCCGAGCGTTTCCCGCAGTGCTTCAGCGCGGAAGGTGAAGCTCGTCCCCTGAAAGTCGGTATTTTTCAGGATCTGGTGGCGCGTGTTGAAGGGGAAATGAACCTCAGCAAAACTCAGCTGCGTTCCGCCTTACGTCTTTATACTTCGAGCTGGCGCTACCTGTACGGTATCAAACCTGGCGCGACCCGCGTGGATCTCGACGGCAACCCGTGTGGTGAGCTGGACGAGCAGCACGTTGAGCACGCGCGCAAGCAGCTTGAAGAAGCCAAAGCACGCGTTCAGGCACAACGTGCAGAACAGCAGGCGAAAAAACGCGAAGCCGCAGCGGCAAACGGCCAGGAAGAAGCGCCTCGTCGTGAGCGTAAACCACGCCCTGCGCCGCGCCGTCACGATAATAACGATCGCAAACCGCGTGCAGACAAACCAGCAGCAAAAGCCCCGCGTGCCCCTCGTGAAGAGCCGCGCCATACGCCGGTTTCTGACATTAACGCCCTGAGCGTAGGTCAGGCACTGAAGGTAAAAGCGGGTAACAATGCTATGGACGCCACCGTACTGGAAATCACCAAAGATGGCGTTCGTGTACAGCTGACTTCTGGTATGTCAATGATTGTACGCGCAGAACACTTGTTGTTCTGAAACGGAGGCCAAGCCTGGCATGAACACTTTTTTTAAGCTCACCGCGCTGGCGGGCCTGTTTGCCATAACAGGTCACGCTTTTGCAGTGGACGATATTACGCGTGTTGATCAAATTCCGGTTCTCAAGGAAGAGACGCAGCACGCGACGGTGAGCGAGCGCGTGACCTCACGTTTTACCCGCTCGCACTATCGTCAGTTCGATCTCGATCAGGCCTTTTCGGCCAAAATCTTTGACCGCTATCTGAACTTGCTGGATTACAGCCATAACGTTTTGCTCGCCAGCGATGTCGAGCAGTTCGCTAAGCGCAAATCCGAGGTGGGTGACGAGTTGCGTTCTGGCAAGCTGGATCTGTTCTACGATCTCTACAACCTGTCGCAAAAGCGCCGCTTTGAACGCTATCAGTACGCGCTGAAAGTGCTGGAACGTCCGATGGACTTCACCGGTACTGACACCTTTAATCTGGATCGCAGTAAAGCACCCTGGCCGAAAGATGAAGCCGAGTTGAATGCGCTGTGGGACGGTAAAGTTAAATACGACGAACTGAGTCTTAAGCTGACCGGCAAAGACGAAAAAGAGATCCGTGACACGCTGACGCGTCGTTACAAATTCGCCATTCGTCGTCTGGCGCAGACCAACAGTGAGGATGTTTTCTCACTCGCGATGACCGCCTTTGCGCACGAAATCGATCCGCACACCAACTATCTCTCTCCACGCAACACCGAACAGTTCAATACCGAGATGAGCCTGTCTCTGGAAGGTATCGGCGCGGTGCTGCAGATGGACGATGATTACACGGTGATCAATTCCATGGTCGCGGGTGGCCCGGCATCCAAAAGCAAAGCGATTAGCGTAGGCGATCGCATTGTGGGTGTAGGACAAACAGGCCAGAACATGGTCGACGTGATCGGCTGGCGTCTCGATGACGTGGTTGCGCTGATCAAAGGTCCGAAAGGCAGCAAGGTTCGTCTGGAAATTCTGCCTGCCGGTAAAGGCACCAAAACCCGTATCGTTACCCTGACCCGCGAGCGTATCCGTCTGGAAGACCGCGCGGTGAAAATGTCGGTGAAAACCGTGGGTAAAGAGAAGGTGGGTGTTCTGGATATTCCTGGCTTCTACGTGGGCCTGACTGACGATGTGAAGGTTCAGCTGCAGAAGCTTGAAAAGCAGAACGTCAGCAGCATTATCATCGACCTGCGCAGTAACGGCGGCGGGGCGCTGACGGAAGCGGTTTCACTCTCCGGTCTGTTCATTCCATCTGGTCCGGTGGTTCAGGTGCGCGATAACAACGGTAAAGTGCGTGAAGATGCCGACAACGACGGTGTGGTCTACTACAAAGGCCCGCTGGTGGTCCTGGTTGACCGCTTCAGTGCTTCCGCGTCTGAAATCTTTGCCGCTGCAATGCAGGACTATGGCCGCGCGCTGATCGTCGGTGAGCCAACCTTCGGGAAAGGCACCGTTCAGCAGTATCGCTCTCTGAATCGTATTTACGATCAGATGCTGCGTCCGGAATGGCCTGCGCTGGGCTCGGTTCAGTACACCATTCAGAAATTCTACCGCGTGAACGGTGGCAGTACGCAGCGTAAGGGCGTAACGCCGGACATCATGATGCCGACAGGCACGGAAGAGACCGAAACCGGCGAGAAGTTTGAAGATAACGCCTTGCCGTGGGACAGCATCAATGCCGCGACCTACGTGAAAGCGGGTGATATGACGCAATTTGGCCCTGAACTGCTGAAAGCGCATAACGACCGCATCGCGAAAGATCCGGAGTTCCAGTACATCATGAAGGACATTGCACGATTCAATGCCCTGAAAGATAAGCGGAATATCGTTTCTCTGAACTACGCACAGCGTGAGAAAGAGAATAACGAAGACGATGCAACCCGCCTGGCGCGTATCAACGATCGCTTCAAGCGCGAAGGTAAGCCTCTGCTCAAAAAACTGGACGATCTGCCAAAAGATTACCAGGAGCCGGATCCGTATCTGGACGAGACGGTGCATATCGCTCTCGACCTGGCGAATCAGGAAAAAGAGAAACCTGCCGTACAGCCCGCACCGGCAAAATAATCACCCAACAGGCACAAGGAATTGTGCCTGTTTCTTTTTGTTCTTCATCCTTCCGTCAGCCAGATTTCCAATTGTGTAAAGTTGTGTCTTTCTGGTGACTTACGCCCGCCGGATGCTTGAAAATAGCCGCAATACCCATACGATGTGGGTAATCGCATAGTGCGTTTTGTTAAACTGAGGTAAAAAGAAAATTATGATGCGAATCGCGCTCTTCCTGCTCACCAACCTGGCGGTCATGGTGGTTTTCGGGCTCGTGCTAAGCCTGACAGGAATTCAGTCGAGCAGCGTTCAGGGTCTGTTGATTATGGCGCTGCTGTTTGGTTTTGGTGGCTCGTTCATCTCCCTGCTGATGTCGAAGTGGATGGCACTGAAATCGGTGGGTGGTGAGGTTATTGAACAGCCGCGTAACGATATGGAACAGTGGCTGATGAATACGGTGGCTCAGCAATCCCGTCAGGCCGGGATCGCCATGCCGCAGGTGGCGATTTACCATGCCCCGGACATCAACGCTTTCGCGACGGGCGCCCGTCGCGATGCGTCACTGGTTGCCGTCAGCACCGGATTGCTGCAGAACATGAGCCGTGACGAAGCCGAAGCGGTTATTGCCCACGAAATCAGCCATATCGCCAACGGTGACATGGTGACCATGACCCTGATTCAGGGCGTGGTGAACACCTTCGTGATCTTCATCTCCCGTATTCTGGCGCAGATCGCGGCAGGCTTTATGGGCGGCAACCGTGACGAAGGTGAAGAGAGCAACGGCAACCCGCTGATCTACTTCGCCGTTTCGATGGTTCTGGAACTGGTATTCGGTATTCTGGCCAGCATCATCACCATGTGGTTCTCCCGCCACCGTGAATTCCACGCGGATGCCGGCTCGGCGAAGCTGGTTGGTCGTGAGAAGATGATTGCCGCGCTGCAGCGCCTGAAAACCAGCTACGAGCCGCAGGAAGCGAACAGCATGATGGCCTTCTGCATTAACGGTAAATCTAAATCGCTGAGCGAGCTGTTTATGTCTCACCCGCCGCTGGATAAACGTATCGAAGCGCTGCGCAGTGGGGAATACCTGAAGTAACGCTAAGAACCCTAATAAGCCGGGCAGGAGAACACTCCGCCCGGCTTTTTTTATGCCTGAACTTTGGGCTGGGTCACCCGCAGGCCGCTGACGACCGCCGCGAGGGAAGCAAGGGCTCCCGCGGTGAGAAGCGCAACGTGGTTGCCGTTTTGTCCGGCGAGGTTAAACATCAGCGCGACCAGCGCTGCGCCGCTGCTTTGTCCCAGAAGGCGCGCGGTCCCCAGCATGCCGCTGGCACCACCGCTGTGATGGCGCGGCGCGGAGGTGATAATGGTGTGATTGTTAGGGGACTGGAACAGGCCAAACCCTGCGCCGCACAGGATCATGCGCCAGATGATGTCCAGATCGGTTGGCGAGGACGGTAGCAGAGCCAGCGCGAAAAGGCCTGTCGCCATCACCGCCAGCCCCAACGCTCCCAATAAACCGGCATGGACGCGTTCAATTAAGTAACCTGCCAGCGGCGCCATCACCATGGTCGCCAGCGGCCAGGGGGTTAACAGCAGGCCGGTCTCCACTTCTGAACGGCCGACCACGCTCTGCAGAAAGAAGGGCAGAGAAACCAGGGCCAGCATCTGGGCGCAGAACGAGCAGACGGACGTGCAAATGGAGAGGGAAAAGAGGGGAATACGCAGCAGATCGACCGGCAGCAAAGGCACGGGGAGAGTGAGCTGGCGGCGAACAAAGAAGAAGCCGATCGCCAGCAGGGCGATGAGCTCCGCGCCGGTAAGCATCAGGGACTGTCCCTGCGCAAAGCCGCTCAGCGCCGTAATCAGCAGGCCAAAGGTCAGGGCATTCATCACCGCACTCGCCACATCGAAGCGCGGCATGGTGCTTTTGGGACCGTTAGCGGGAAGAAAGCGCAGGGCAAAGAATATAGCGACAATGCCCAGCGGCACGTTAATAGCAAACAGCCATTGCCATGACGCAACGGAAAGGATCGCCGCCGCTATGGTTGGCCCGGCGGCTGAAGAGACGGCCACGATGAACGAGTTAATCCCCATGCCGCGCCCCAGATGACGCTGAGGATAAATTAAGCGGATTAACGCCGTGTTTACGCTCATGAGCGCCGCGCCGCCAAAACCCTGCGCAATGCGGGCAAGCGTCAGGGTATGCAGTGAATCTGAAAGGGCGCATAACAACGACGTGAAGGTGAAAACCACCAGACCGCACTGATACACCCGACGGTAACCGAACATATCGCCCAGGAAAGAGAACGAGAGCAGGGAAACCACAATCGCAATCTGATAGGCGTTAACGATCCATATCTAACTGGCGGGAGAGGCGTGCAGGTCGCTGGCGATGGTTGGCAGGGCAACGTTCGCGATTGCGCCGTCAAGGACGGCCATTGAGATACCAATAATGATGGTCGCTATAGCGCCATACCGCTGGGGTAAAGGCAGGCCATCGGAAAGGGTCTTTTCCATTAGGATTAAAAAAGCTCAGCGTGAAATTATTCTCAGGGTAACTATTTTAGCATTGTTACAGCCGCGATATGTCGCAGATTTGTAACGAAGTAAACGCGGATTGATTGCAGGTGACATGACGGGAACTTATAATAAAAACCGGTTCTGATTTTTATAAAACACTCTCTATGAGGTGGTAAATGGCTATTGCGGATTTGGATAAACAGCCAGATTCTGTTTCTTCCGTGCTGAAGGTGTTTGGTATCTTACAGGCGCTGGGGGAAGAGCGTGAAATAGGTATTACAGAGTTGTCGCAGCGCGTGATGATGTCTAAAAGCACCGTATATCGCTTTTTGCAAACCATGAAGTCGCTGGGCTACGTAGCCCAGGAAGGCGAATCTGAAAAATACTCTCTGACGCTGAAGCTGTTTGAGCTGGGCGCCCGTGCGCTACAAAATGTTGACCTGATCCGCAGCGCTGATATTCAGATGCGTGAAATCTCTCGCCTGACCAAAGAGACCATCCATCTCGGCGCGTTGGATGAAGACAGCATTGTGTACATCCATAAAATCGACTCCATGTACAATTTGCGCATGTATTCGCGCATTGGTCGTCGCAACCCGCTCTACAGCACCGCGATTGGTAAGGTTCTGCTGGCGTGGCGCGATCGTGAAGAAGTGAAGCAGATCCTCGAAGGCGTGGAATACAAGCAAAGTACCTCACGAACCATTACCAGCACGGACGCGCTGTTAACGGTGCTCGATCGCGTACGCGAGCAGGGGTATGGCGAAGATAACGAAGAGCAGGAAGAAGGGCTGCGCTGCATCGGCGTTCCGGTGTTTGACCGTTTCGGCGTGGTAATTGCGGGCTTAAGTATCTCCTTCCCAACCTTACGCTTCTCCGAAGAGCGTCTGCATGAGTATGTGGCTATTTTGCACACTGCCGCACGTAAGATTTCTGAACAGATGGGGTATCACGACTACCCGTTCTAATCTCTGTTCGCATAAAAAAACGCCGCATCTGTTGCGGCGTTTTTGTCGGTCATTTACCCGGCTGATTAGCCATTATCAATCACGACGGATGTCTTACGCAGGACCGGACAGTGGGTTAAGCCCACGATCCCGCTTTCAGTATGCAGATATTGCGCAGTGCTCACGCCCTGTGCCGTTAAATATTTACACTGAATTCCTAAGCCGGCTGCGTTCTCGGTGCTTCCCACAAGCACGCCATAACCCGTTAGCAGAAGGCCAATCCAGACAATGGCCAGTGCAACAATTGTTCGAATGATTAACCGCATCATTTCCTCTTTTATCGTTGTTATCATAATGCTAGCGTAAACGGTTTACGCGACGAAACAAGTGCAGGAATCTGAAAAAAGCGCGATGGAGGCACAGTTAGCCCTTGTTTAAGATAAGCGTGATAACCTCGTTACATCAGGTCATTAGACGGAGTGTGGAGTGAAAAAAATACGCTGGGTAATTCTGATTATCGTGCTGATAGCGTGCGTGGTGTTATGGACGCAGACGATCAATGTGATGTGCGATCAGGATGTACAGTTTTTTAGCGGCGTTTGCGCAATCAATAAATTTATTCCGTGGTAACACGCATTTTTTCTCAAGGTGATTTCCTTCCTTCGCGCCAGTGGTAAAATAGACGTTTTTATTGAGGTGGTGAAATGGGTGAGTTACTGAATTCAGGGCTGCTGAATATAGCATCCCTGATGATTTCTTTGGTTGTTCTGCTTGTGGGGCTGGTCATTTGGTTTTTCGTGAACCGCGCCAGTTCCCGTACTAACGAGCAGATTGAACTGCTGGAAGCGCTGCTCGATCAGCAAAAACGTCAGAATGCGCTGCTGCGCCGTCTGTGTGAGGCTAACGAACCGGAAGAGAAAGACGCGCCGAAAGACGCGGTCGCTGAAGATAACAAAGACGAAGACGACTTTATCCGCCTGGTGGCTGAGCGTTAATCTTTTGTCTGGGAGGTGGCTGTGGTCTGGAAAAATCCCTGGTATGACCCCTCCCTGAAACATCACACCCCGAACGGTTTTCGCAATACCGATCCTGTCGGACATCAGCCCGGCGATCTTGACCGCTGGCGTAAAGCACGTAAAGAGGCCGGTTTACCGAAGCCGCCCGCGCTGGGTTATGAAGACTTTATCCACCAGTGGTGGCAACCGGTTGAGCTTACGCAATCTCATGAAGATGGGGTGTGGTGGCTCGGACACGCAAGCGTGTTGCTGCAGCTGGACGGCAATATCCTCCTTACCGATCCGGTGTTTTCACGGCGCGCTTCTCCGCTCCCTTTCCTGGGTCCACAGCGTAAAACACCTCCCGCGCTGTCAGTCGATCAACTTCATCAGCTTGATGCGGTCGTCATCTCCCATAATCATTACGATCATCTTGATGACGCGACCATTCGCCGTATCCTCAAACGCTTCCCCGACGTCAGTTTTTTTGTTCCGCTGGGGCTTGCCGACTGGTTTCGCCGTCGGGGGGCAAAACGCGTGGTTGAGCTCGACTGGTGGCAGAGTTTCACCTGGCAGGAGATGACGCTGACCGCCGTACCGGCACAGCACTGGAGTATGCGCACGCCATGGAACCGCAATCGCTCATTATGGTGCGGCTGGGTTATGGAAGGTCGACATCATCGTTTCTGGTTCAGCGGCGATACGGGGTATTCGCCCGAGCTGCTGTTGATACCTAAACGTCTGGGCCATATCGATGCTGCCGCGTTACCGATAGGTGCCTATGCCCCACGATGGTTCATGGCTGTCCATCATATGGATCCGCAATCCGCGGTGGCATTATGGCAGCAGTTGGGCTGCCCTCTGGCGTTTCCCATTCACTGGGGCGTGTTTGAACTGGCAGATGAAGCGCTTGATGAACCTGTGCGGGAGTTAACTGACGCGCTAGATAATTTAGCACCAGTTAATCATTCTTTCAGGATACTGAAAATTGGCGAATATTTATCCTTATAAACGAAGCGATTAATTGTTGCATATATTCTGTATGTAAACGCGCGCAGAAATGTTTTATTTATATCGAAACGTTTTGCTTGCCTTCTTTTGATGCAGGTTCATAAAAATTTCATTATTTTGGTGCATAACGCTGTTTATTAACTGATGCATTTTAATACAGTTGGGCGTGGGTTATTAACGGTGTTTTTTCTCTGAAACAATTTGGTCGCGTTACAATGATTTAAGCATAAGTTTTCACAAATTGTTCTAACTCAATCAAGACGTAAGATTTCTTTTCCCGGTTGCTGGACGCTTCGTTATGATTGAGCTATGTTAAAAAAGTCTTAGATTACAGCGGTTGTGAAAGCAATGCTGGGTCTTTGTTACGCAGCAGAGCTGTCTGTACGTGATGCGCATAATTGTGCAAAACCTGACAGGCACTGTTCGAATTTGTGCGGCGGATCGAGACATGTTTAAAAATGGCTTGCCATATTAAACATAGTGTGTGATAACACGTTTTGGGTCAAACGAGGTACAGTTCTGTTTATGTGTGGCATTTTCAGTAAAGAAGTCCTGAGTAAACACGTTGTCGTTGAATACCGCTTCTCTGCCGAACCTTATATTAGTGCCTCATGCAGTAATGTCTCAGTTTTATCTCAGTTAATGCCTGCGGGCTAAGAAAACACTCTAAGGAATTTTGCAAAATGGCAAAGATTAAAGGTCAAGTTAAGTGGTTCAACGAGTCTAAAGGTTTTGGTTTCATTACTCCTGCTGACGGCAGCAAAGACGTGTTCGTACACTTCTCTGCAATCCAGGGTAACGGCTTCAAAACTCTGGCTGAAGGCCAGAACGTTGAGTTCGAAATTCAGGACGGCCAGAAAGGCCCAGCTGCAGTTAACGTAACTGCTATCTGATCGAACCGCTGCTGACTGAAGCGCTTAGCACTTCAATCTCAGACATAAAGCCTCGCATAACGCGGGGCTTTTTTATGTCCTTTATCTTTCAAAATATTACCATTTGCGGTCTTGTTAGTAACTTGTTGCAAAGCTGCGAGGTTAGTAGCACTGTTTTGCCACCTTAACCCCATCTTTTCCCGTTAAATCAGGGCGTTGTTTAACAGTCCTGGGGTTCAGGTGAAGAAGAAATTGATAACGACCGCTGGCAATTTCACGCCGGCGCGGTTTGTGCTGCTCTGTTTAGCTATTTTTTGTAGTCTGGCTTTTTTGCTGGGCCGCGTTGCCTGGCTGCAAATCATCAAGCCTGACAATCTGGTGAAGCAGGAAGATATGCGTTCCCTCCGCCAGCTGGCGATTGATGCGCCGCGGGGCATGATAATGGATCGCGAAGGTCGCCCCCTGGCGGTGAGCGTGCCCGTCCGGGCCGTCTGGGCCGACCCTAAAACGGTGCTGGCAAAAGGGGGCGTTGGCGTTGATGAACGCTGGCAGGCGTTGGCAAATGCGCTGCATCTCTCCCTGGGCACACTTTCGGCGCGAATCAACGCCAACCCGCAGGGGCGTTTTATTTATCTTGCCCGTCAGGTCGATCCTGCTCAGGCGAAGTGGATCGATAAGCTGAATCTGCCCGGCATCAATTTACGCGACGAGTCACGCCGTTTTTATCCTGCCGGCCATGTGGCAGCGAACCTGATTGGCTTCACCAATATTGACGGGCAGGGCATTGAAGGCGTGGAAAAAAGCTTTAACGCTCAGCTGACCGGTAAGCCGGGTGTGCGGCAGGTAAGGGAAGACCGATACGGTCGCGTGGTTGAAAACCTGACGGAAGTGGCGCCTGCACCGGCGCATAACATCCAGTTAAGTATCGACGAGCGGCTGCAAACCATCACCGAAGATGCGCTCGATAATGCCGTGGCCTGGAACAAGGCCGAGTCTGGTGCATCGGTGCTAATTAATATTCCAACCGGGGAAATACTCGCCATGGCGAGCTATCCGGATTTCAACCCCAATAATCGGGAAGGCGCGACGATAAACGATTTCCGCAATCGCGCCATCAGCGATACGTTCGAGCCCGGTTCGACAGTCAAGCCGCTGGTGCTGATGACGGCCCTGCAGCAGGGCCTGGTCCAGCCAGACAGCGTGATTGACACTCACCCGTATACCCTTGACGGGCATCGTATCCGCGACGTGGGCTATTATCCTGAACTGACGATGACCGGGATCCTGCAAAAATCGAGCGACACCGGCGTGTCCCGACTGTCCCTGGCAATGCCTGTCCAGCATCTTATTGATACCTATCGAAACTTTGGGTTTGGCACGAATACTGGGCTTGGCTTAACGGGCGAGAGCGCGGGGCTGTTGCCAAATCGTAAATACTGGAGCCAGCTCGATCGTGCGACCTTTGCCTTCGGCTACGGGCTGATGGTGACGCCGCTCCAGCTGGCGCACGTCTACGCCACGATTGGCGGCTTCGGGCTCGAGCGACCTCTCTCGATTACGCGTATCGATCCACCCGTTATCGGGCACCGCGTCATGCCGGAAGAGATCGCACACGAGGTGGAACACATGATGGAGAGCGTTGCGCTGCCCGGCGGCGGGGGCGTTAAGGCCGCCGTTCGTGATTACCGGGTGGCGGTGAAAACCGGTACGGCGAAGAAAATTGACGACAGCGGAAAGTACGTCGATAAATACGTCGCCTATACGGCCGGCGTTGCGCCCGCCAGCGATCCGCGCTTCGCTCTGGTGGTGGTGATTAACGATCCGCAAAATGGCGCCTACTACGGCGGTGCCGTTTCCGCGCCTGTCTTCAGCGAGATTATGGGTAACGTGCTGCGTCTGGAGAATGTAAAACCTGACGGGTTACCGGCGGGTTCCGACCACCTTATCGTTATGCGTTAACCGGGCGTTTATAACCAGGGCGAATAGCGGTACACTTCGCCCTTTGATTATGCTCCGGAGTCACCATGTCCTTCAGCTGTCCCCTTTGCCACGCCCCCCTGACGCATTCAGATAAAAGCTATACCTGTCCGCAGGGGCATCAGTTTGATATGGCAAAAGAAGGCTACGTGAATCTTCTGCCGGTGCAGCATAAGCGCTCCCGCGATCCAGGCGACAGTGCAGAGATGATGCAGGCGCGTCGTGCGTTTCTGGATGCCGGGCACTATCTGCCGCTGCGGGAGACCGTCGCGCAGATGCTGAATGACATCCTGCCGGGTTCAGCCACCGTCATGCTCGATATCGGCTGCGGGGAAGGGTACTACACCGCACGGTTTGCCCAGATCGCCCGTGAGAAGGGCGCGTTGACATTCGGTCTGGACGTGTCGAAAGTGGCCATTCGCGCGGCGGCAAAGCGTTACGCTGACGTGACGTTCTGCGTGGCATCCAGCCACCGGCTGCCGTTTGACGATGCCAGCATGGATGCGGTTATCCGCATTTACGCGCCCTGCAAGGCGGAAGAGCTGGCTCGCGTGGTGAAACCGGGCGGATGGGTCGTCACCGTGACGCCGGGCCCGCGTCATCTGATGGAGCTGAAAGGGCTGATCTACGACGAAGTGCGTCTGCATGCACCTCATTCTGAACAACTGGCCGGTTTTACCCTTAAGCAGGAGCAAACCGTAGCGTATGAAATGAAGCTGAAAGGGGAAGAAGCAACCGCGCTGCTGCAGATGACGCCGTTCGCGTGGCGGGCAAAACCGGAAGTGTGGGAAGCGTTAGCTGTACAATCAATATTTAACTGCCAGACGGATTTCAGTATCCACGTCTGGCAGCGCGAAGATTAACCGGCGAAGTGTGCCCAGAGGATCTGGGCTCCAATGCCAATCAGCACAATTCCCCCCAGGATCTCGGCGCGTTTACCCAGCAGCGGGCCGATAAACCGTCCGACCATCATGCCCAGCGTGGACATGATCAGCGTTGCGCAGCCGATGGCCAACGCGGTGGCGATAATATTGACCTGCAGGAATGCCAGACCGACGCCGACGGCCATTGCATCAAGGCTGGTGGCAATCGCCGTGGTGACCAGCAGCCAGAACCCGTGGCGGTGCAGCGGCTCCTCGTCTTCATCATCACCGCCGCGAAAACCTTCAATCACCATTCGGCCACCGAGAAACACCAGCAGTACGAAGGCAATCCAGTGGTTCCACTCCAGCACGAACTGGCTGGCAAGCATGCCAAGTCCCCAGCCGATAAGCGGCGTCAGCGTTTCGATAGCGCCAAAAATAAGGCCGGTACGCAGGGCTTCTGAGAACTTAGGTTTGTGGAGCGTGGCGCCTTTTCCGATGGAAGCCGCAAAAGCGTCCATGGACATGCCAAAAGCGAGGAGGATCGTAGCGGAGATATTCATAACAGCGTCCAGACCGGGGATATCCATATGACACATCACTGCCCCCAGTAAACAGCAGTTGATGTATCTATGGTCTCGCCTGATCGCGCCGCACATAAGATGTGCTGTCAGCGATCCGTACGCGCCACGTTTTTCAACGAGTATGTTGACACGTACATTTCCTGCGAGCAGGAAATCGGCTACTCCCCAACGACGGGCGCAACCTTAACATATTTTGAGAATATAAAACAACAATGGAGAAGCATTATTTAAAATACTTGTTGATAACGATTTTCATTTGTCTTTAAGCGTGAAATTATCGTTAAAAAATAGAGAGCAAATTAACGAAAAGGATATAGCTTTGGCTATATTTCTTGCGCAAGATAAACACAGAATATAGCCATTGCTATATATGCAAGTCATTGAGTTTTAATAAGTAAGCTGTATATTTTTTCCAGATCGTCAATATTCTTCACCCGAATAAGCAGGCGGCGTTGTTCTAATTGCATCACCAGCACACCGTCTTCGGATAAATTCATCTCTTTAATACGGTTATATTCTATCCACACATTGGCGAAGAAAAATCCGCGGGATTTAAAAATGATTTTCGGCGTGCGGATCCAGAACAGATAAACCGCCATTAATGCCAGCGCACATAATAACCATGTGGTTAATATTGCACCATGGCTAGTGACGTTATTGTAAATAAGAATAACGATGAGACCCGCGAAGATAAACGCATCTACGCGCCCGCGTCGCAGAAGGGGAAGGGAGAGCAGCGTCTCGCCGTGACGGCGGGGCATGATGAACTCGTCATAGATAGCGTAAGCCAGAAGGGCAGCAGTAAATAAAACCAGTACGATGTCCGTGACAGTCATTCATCCTCCAGATAAAAAAACCGGGGGCAAGCCCCCGGCCTATAGCATTGAAACTTACAGACCCAGCAGGCCGACTGCGTAGCCCGCGATACCGATGACGAAGAAGCCAACGATAATCCACAGCGGGTTCACTTTCTTACGCAGCAGCCACATGCAGGCGAAGGTCAACAGCAGCGGTACCAGGCCCGGCATCAGCTGGTCCAGAATCGTCTGCACGGTGGTGACGCGCGTCTGACCATCCTGACCGGTGATGGTCGATACCACCAGCGGGATGTTCACGTGCGTCCACTTGTTAACCAGCGCCCCCATGACAAACAGGCCGAGGATTGACGCCCCCTCTGTCAGTTTCTGCAGGAAGCCGCCGCCCATGTCCTTAACGATGTCCACCCCTTTACGGTAGCCGTAGGCCACACCGTAGTAACGGGTCAGCAGGCGCACGGCGTTGAACAGGATGAAGAACAGCAGCGGGCCAAGCAGGCTGCCGCTCATCGCGATACCGGCACCCAGCGCCGCGAAGACCGGACGCACGGTACCCCAGAAGATTGGGTCACCGACACCGGCCAGCGGACCCATCAGGCCGACTTTGATACCGTTGATGGCACCGTCGTCAATCTCTGCGCCGTTCGCACGCTGTTCTTCCATCGCCAGCGTTACGCCCAGAACCGGAGCCGCTACGTAAGGATGGGTGTTAAAGAATTCCAGGTGACGCTTGATCGCCTGACGGCGTGCTTCGTTGTTTTCCGGGTACAGGCGCTTGATCGCCGGCACCATGGAGAAGCAGAAGCCCAGCGCCTGCATACGTTCGAAGTTCCATGAACCCTGAAACAGGTTAGAACGGATGAACACGCCACGAATATCACCCGGAGTGAGTTTTTTCTCGGTGGTAGTTTTTGTCATATCAACCATTTCGCTCACCTGCTAGTCCAGTTCGTTATCGAGATCGTTGTTACCAGCAGCCTGCGCTGGGGCACCCGCGACGCGGTTATATTTCGGGCTGAGCTGGATGTAGAGAATCGCCATTACCGCACCAATCACACCCAGTGCAACCAGGTTGAAGTTGGTGAAGGCAGCGGTCACGAAGCCGAGGTAGAAGAACGGCATCAGATAGCCTGCGCGCATCATGTTGATGACCATCGCATAACCAACGACCACGATCATGCCGCCCGCGATGTTCAGACCGCCGGTGACCACTTCTGGAATGGCGTTCAGCATGCTCTGCACTTCACTGGTACCAACAGAGATCGCCACGATAACCGCCGGGATCGCGATACGCATCGCCTGCAGGAACAGGGATGAAACGTGGATCCACGACAGTGCCGTGAGGTTGCCGTTTTCGGCCGCCTTATCCGCCGCGTGCTGGAAGGCAACGGTGATAGTACGAACGATGATGGTCAGAACCTGGCCTGCTGCAGCCAGCGGTATCGCCAGGGCGATACCGGCACCAATACTCTGGTGACCAGCAATAACCAGAACGGTCGAAATGATAGAGGCCAGCGCCGCATCGGGCGCAACCGCCGCGCCGATGTTCATCCAGCCCAGGGCGATCATTTCCAGGGTACCACCGATGATGATACCGGTTTTCATGTCACCCAGAACGGCCCCAATCAGGGTACAGGCCACCAGAGGGCGGTGGAACTGAAATTCATCAAGTACGGATTCCATACCCGCAATACATGCGACGACGAACACCAGCACAATCTGAAGAGTGGTAATCTCCATTGCACTTCTCCTATTACATAAGCTTTATATGAGAACCGGCGCGGGCTTATTTCCCAACTTTGCCGATCAAATCCATCATTTTCAGTTTTTGATCCGTAGAAACCTTACGGGCTTCCAGTTCAATACCGCGCGCATTCAGCTTGTTGAATGCCTCGATATCTTTCGCATCGACTGAAATGGCGTTGTTGACCTGCGTTTTGCCCTGACGGAATGCCATACCACCGATGTTCACGGAGGTGATTTTCACGCCGCCTTCAACAATGCGCTCAACGTCTGTCGGGTTAGTGAACAGGAGCATTACGCGTTCACCCGCGTATTTCGGGTTGTTGTAAACGCGGATCATCTTGGCGACATCCACGACGTGCGCGGTAACGCCAGGAGGAGCAACCTGAGTCAGAAGGGTTTTACGTACGGTATCGGCGGCCACTTCGTCGCTGACCACGATAATGCGTCGAACGTTGGTCTCTTTGGTCCAGCGCGTGGCGACCTGGCCGTGGATTAAGCGGTCATCAATACGCGCAAGGCCGATGACCATGTAATCGTTCGGGCCCATCGGTTTTGCCGGTGCTGCCGCTTTAGGTGCCGCTGCAGATGCAGGGGCAGGTTTTTCAACCGGCTGCGCCTTCAGAGCTTTTACCCCTTCGCGACCGGTTTCAACGGCCAGCGCCACCAGCTCATCGAACGCCGGATTGTCGTCGCGCGCCATGAAGGTTTCCACCAGCATGGGAATATTAACCCCGGCGACAACTTCATAGTGCTCTTTATCGACGACAATGCGGCTGGCGGCATTGAACGGGCTGCCGCCCCATGTATCAACGAGAAACAGCACGCCTTTGCTGGTATCCAGCTTCGCGAGTTGAGCGTTGTACTTCTCTATCAGCGTCTCGGCGTTTTCACCGGGAACGAAATCGATCCAGCCGACGTTTTCCTGCTCGCCCAACAGCATCTCTGCCGTTTTGAGTAGCTGCTCAGCAGCCCAACCATGTGTGCCTATGACAATAGCAATGGTCACTTGCTACCTCCTTTTATTATCATTAATACGCCTGCCAGGCAGCCGTACTGAGAATCGTATTGGCGAACCGAATCGATTCAGATAAGGGTTAGAGTTCAAAAAAACTAAGACTTCCGCGAATTATTTTAGATAGTGAAAAAATAATTTATGTGATGAAGATCCGTAATTTAGCCACGCGTTACAGATTTATCTGTAGCGTAAAGCCGCTGTGTTACAGAACTTTGCAAAGGAACGTAAATCTTTGCTAAAAACACAGTGTCTCTGATATGTTTAGCCTCCGTTTAATCGTTCAGGAGTATAGGGTTACAGCCCACTATATGGACCGTCACCGACGTCAGTCATCAACCAGGCCATTTCGCGCCTTATTCACCGGCGATCCTCGCCACGTATCGACTCTGTTTACCTCTGTTTTGCCCACGTTGAGTGGGGCACCGTTTCGTCATTCCTTTAGCAGGAGCTTGTCATGGAATTCTTAATGGACCCGTCAATCTGGGTAGGATTGCTCACGCTGGTGGTGCTGGAGATTGTTCTCGGCATTGATAACCTGGTGTTTATCGCCATCCTTGCGGACAAACTGCCGCCAAAACAGCGTGATAAAGCGCGTCTGATTGGTCTCTCGCTGGCGCTGGTTATGCGACTGGGGCTGCTCTCCGTCATCTCCTGGATGGTCACGCTGACCAAACCGCTGTTCTCCGTCATGGATTACACCTTCTCCGGGCGTGATTTAATCATGCTGATCGGGGGGATATTCCTGCTTTTCAAAGCGACGACGGAGCTACACGAGCGGCTGGAAAACCGTCAGCACGATGATGGGCACGGTAAAGGCTATGCCAGCTTCTGGGTGGTGGTGCTGCAGATTGTGGTGCTTGATGCAGTCTTCTCGCTGGATGCGGTGATCACGGCGGTCGGCATGGTGAATCATCTGCCGGTAATGATGGCGGCTGTTGTCATTGCGATGGCGGTCATGCTGCTGGCCTCGAAGCCGCTGACGCGCTTCGTCAACCAGCATCCGACTGTGGTCGTGCTGTGTCTGAGCTTCCTGCTGATGATTGGTCTGAGCCTGGTGGCGGAAGGTTTTGGCTTCCATATTCCGAAAGGCTACCTGTACGCCGCGATTGGCTTCTCGATTCTGATCGAGCTGTTCAACCAGATTGCACGCCGTAACTTTATTAAGCAGCAGTCGAATCAGCCGCTGCGCGCCCGTACCGCAGACGCGATTCTGCGCCTGATGGGCGGTCGTCGTCAGGTGAACGTCCAGTCTGATTCCGAAAACCATAACCCGGTTCCGGTCCCGGAAGGGGCGTTTGTGGAACAAGAGCGCTACATGATTAACGGCGTGCTCTCCCTGGCCTCCCGTTCGCTGCGCGGCATCATGACGCCGCGCGGGGAGATCAGCTGGGTTGATGCAAATCTAAGCGTCGATGAAATTCGCCAGCAATTGCTCTCTTCTCCGCACAGCCTGTTCCCGGTGTGTCGCGGAGAGCTGGATGAGATCATCGGCGTGGTGCGGGCAAAAGAGATGCTGGTGGCCCTGGAAGAGGGCGTCAACGTGGAAGCCGTTGCCGCTGCGTCGCCTGCGATTGTCGTGCCGGAAACGCTGGATCCTATCAACCTGCTCGGAGTGCTGCGCCGCGCTCGCGGTAGCTTTGTTATCGTCACCAACGAGTTTGGCGTGGTGCAGGGGCTGGTCACGCCGCTGGACGTACTGGAAGCGATTGCCGGTGAATTCCCGGATGCCGACGAAACGCCTGAGATCGTTGCCGACGGTGAAGGCTGGCTGGTTAAAGGTACCACCGACCTGCACGCGCTCTCGCACACGCTGGGGCTGGAAAACGTGATCAACGATGAAGAAGACATCGCGACCGTTGCCGGTCTGGTGATCGCCGTTAACGGGCAAATCCCGCGCGTCGGCGATGTGATCGAGCTGGCGCCGCTGCACATTACGATCGTTGAAGCCAACGACTATCGCGTTGATATGGTTCGCATTGTTAAAGAACAATCAGCCCACGACGAAGATGAGTAAGCCGGCTTAGCGCAGCGGCATTAAGGGCACGATGTGCCCGTTATGATGCGCTGGCGGGGATGAACTTCCCGCCAGCCACTTCGGAAAATCCCGTAGCGGCATGGGCCGCGCATAGAAAAACCCCTGCAGGACAGGCACGCCATGGCGGCGCAAGTAGCGCGCCTGCTCCTCCGTCTCGACCCCTTCAGCCACCAGTTCAATATTCAGCCGCTGACCCAGCGCAATAATCATATCCGTCACCGTCGAGTTCACGGCGTCGGTACCGATGGCGGTGGTAAACGACTGGTCGATTTTCAGCACGTCCGGGTGCAGCTTTTCAAGCCAGGAGAGGGAGCTGTTCCCGGTACCAAAATCGTCGATGGCGAGCTTCACCCCTTTGCGATGCAGTTCGCGCACGATGCGATAATCCGCATCCAGCAGCGCATCCCGTTCCGTGAGTTCAATCACCAGCTGCTGGCGCGGACCGGCGCTGAACCAGAGGCGGTTCAGGTCCTGTATCAATGCCGCGTGACGAAAATGGCTGGCGGCGACGTTAATACCAATGTGAAAACCGGCGCTGGAAGGGAAGTAGCCTATCTGGCGCACCGTTTCGGCGATGACATAGCGGGTCAGGGGGACAATCTGGTTATGTTCTTCTGCCAGCGGGATAAATACCTCCGGGGTGATCCAACCCTGACGGGGGTTATTCCAGCGCAGCAGGATCTCCACGCCGGTGCACGCCTGGGTACGGGCATTCACCAGCGGCTGGCAGAAAAGCTCAAATTCCCGCGCCGCAATGCCCATATCGATCTCCCACGTAAAGCTCATCCGGTTTGCCGTTGCCAGCCAGGCGAGATAGCCCAGCAGCAGACTGAGCATGAGCCCGAGAGGCAGCTGGGCTGGCAGGCTTTTTAAGGCTAACTCTCCAGGGCCTGGCCCGCTGACCGTAATGGTAAAAGGATTTCGGGTTGACGATTGCTGGAAAAGAGAGCCCTCTTCATCAAACGTCAGGCTGTCGCTGACGCGTTGTCCATAGCGCAGAAAGCGATCGCCTACGGTCAGCGCCACGTCATTGATGAGCGGGCGCTGGGGCTCGAGGATCATTTTGGCGATCAGATCGATATTGATGATTTCGATAACGCCAGCTTCACCGTCCTGTGAGACGGGATACCACTGGATCAATATCGGGCTACCCTTAAGCAGCCACTGGTCGCTCGATAAAATCAGCTTCGCCGTGCTGGCGGGTAGTTCTTTCAGGAAGTCGCGAACGGGCACGTTGCGGCTCCCGAAAATACTTGAGCAATACAGGATACCCTCGTTAATCAGGGCGATGGAGCGTACCGTCTGCAAAATGGCGGCCTGCTTTCGCAGCGCCAGATGCGCCTGCGGGCAGGGCTGCCCTACCAGGGGCTGCAGCACGCTGCGGCGGTTCTCTAAAGAAAGCAGGACGTTATCAAGGGCGCGAACGGTGTGGCTGGTAAAATCGAGGATCCGCTGTTGGTTAACATTGCGCTGTGAAATGAAGCGAATGCCTAACGTCAGGATGAGCGTGAGGAGCGCAACCGTCACACAGACGATAACGCGTTTTCGGCGATAGTTTTTAATGATCGTTTGTGCAGTTTGCATGAACGGTCGCCTGATAAGCCACCAGCCACAAAAGCCGGACGCAACAGTAAAAGTGTAGTGGGGAAAGCAGAAGGAGACGAGAAAGAAGAGGGAAATTCGCCCATCCGTTGCAGATGGGCGAAAGGCAGTATTAGTCGCACTGCACCTTAATGGCCAGGCCACCGCGGGACGTCTCGCGGTATTTCGCGTTCATGTCCTTGCCGGTTTCGTACATGGTTTCAATCACCTTATCCAGCGATACGCGAGGTTCGCTGGTACGGCGCATCGCCATACGTGAGGCGTTGATGGCTTTCACAGAGGCAATCGCGTTACGCTCGATGCACGGCACCTGCACCTGGCCCGCGACCGGGTCACAGGTCAGACCGAGGTTATGTTCCATACCGATCTCCGCCGCCACGCAGACCTGCTCAGGGCTTGCGCCCAGCAGCTCTGCCAGACCCGCCGCCGCCATGGAGCAGGCAACGCCCACTTCACCCTGACAGCCCACTTCCGCACCGGAGATGGAGGCGTTCATTTTGTACAGCGCACCGATGGCACCTGCCGCAAGGAAATAGCGGATGTAGATGTCCGGCGTCACGGGTTCAATAAAGTGATCGTAATACGCCAGCACTGCCGGAACGATACCGCACGCACCGTTGGTTGGCGCCGTCACGACGCGGCCACCGGCGGCGTTCTCTTCGTTAACCGCCAGGGCAAACATGTTTACCCAGTCGACCACGTTCATCGGGTCGTTGGAGAACTTGTCCGTGGTCACCAGCATACGGCGCAGGGCAGAGGCACGACGCGGTACGCGCAGTGGACCCGGCAGAACGCCTTCGGTGTTCATCCCGCGGTCGATACAGGCGCGCATGGTTTGCCAGACGTTCGCAAAATAGTCTTCAATCTCTTTTTTGCTGTGCAGGGCCAGTTCGTTCTGCATCACCATGCCGGACAGTGAAAGACCGGTCTCTTTGCAGTAGCCCAGCATTTCGGTAGCCGATTTGAACGGGTACGGTACGCTGACGTCGCCGACGCTGTCTTTGCCAAAATGCTCTTCATCCACGATGAAGCCACCGCCGATGGAGTAGTACGTTTTGCTGTAAATCTCTTTTTCACTGCTGTAAGCGTGAATGGTCATGCCGTTTTCATGCAGCGGCAGGTTGTCGCTACGGAAACGCATGCCGTCATCCTGCGGGAAATCGACTTCCTGCTGACCGTTTGCCAGCAGCAGGCGTCCGCGTGTTTCCACGTCGCGGATGAATGCCGGGATGGCATCAATATCTACGGTATCCGGCATATTGCCTGCCAGACCCATAATAATGGCGATATCGGTGTGGTGGCCTTTACCCGTTAATGACAGCGAGCCGTAAACATCCACGGCGACACGGGTAACGCTTTCCAGTAATCCTTTTTCGACCAGATCATCGACGAACTGTTTACCGGCCTTCATCGGGCCAACAGTATGGGAAGACGAAGGGCCAATTCCCACTTTGAACATGTCGAATATACTAATCACTTTCACACTCCTGACAGGGTTACCGGGGTTCCAGTAACGATGTTATAACTGCGCATAGTGTAAGAGGGAACACCGACCTCGGCTTAACTATTCACATGAATTAAACTAATGGTTAACGATGGGTTTTGCTAATAGCGCGACGCGGATCGCAAACCTGCGAAAAAGGATGGAATGTAAATTATAGTCAAGGTTTCAGGCCGATTTGCAGCGCCAGTTCGCGAATGATGCCCGCCGTCATGCCCCAGACAAAATAATGCTGATACCAGGACAACCAGACCCGGTGGTCATGCCCCCGTCGATGGATATCGAGCGGATGATAGCGGCTGAGCCGAAGCGCCTCTTCAAGCGGCATTTCAAACACCGCGGACACCTCATCGACGCTGGCGTGATACTGCAGGCCGGGCGGGATAATGCCCACCACCGGCGTGACCTGAAAACCGGTGACGCTGTCGACGGGCGGCAGCACGCCAATGATCTCAACGGCCTCCGGCGGAATGGCAACCTCTTCCTGCGCTTCCCGCAGCGCGGCGGCAATCAGCGAGGCGTCGGAGCTGTCCACTGCGCCACCCGGAAAGGCGACCTGACCCGCGTGCTTGCGTAAATGGGGAGAACGCTGGGTGAGCAGCAGGCCCGGCTGCGCGCGACGCACGACCGGGATCAGCACGGCCGCCTGACGCTGATTGAGCGCTTCGCGGTTGACCTGCGGTCGTAAAAGCTGAAAACGAGATAAAAAATCGTCCAGCGTCAGGTTCTCTTTTTCCACCCGTGATTACTCCAGTTGTTTCAGGATACGGTTAACTTTATCAAAGGTTTCCTGATATTCCGCATCGACCTGGCTATCGGCAACAATGCCGCCCCCGGCCGAGCAGTAAAGGTTTCCGTCGCAGGCCGTCAGCGTGCGAATGGTAATGCTGGTATCCATGGTGCCGCACAGGCTGATATAGCCGAAACTGCCGCACCAGGCGTTGCGGCGGTGCGGCTCCAGCTCATCAATGATCTCCATCGCCCGCACCTTTGGCGCGCCGGTGATGGAGCCACCCGGGAACGCGGCGCGGAGCAGATCGCAGGCGGTGCGAGAGGCGGGTAGACGCGCGGTAATGGTACTGACCAGGTGATGCACCGCCGGGAAAGGCTCGACGACAAACAGTTCAGGCACGCGCACGCTGCCCGGTTCGGCGACGCGGCCAATGTCGTTACGCATCAGATCGACAATCATCAGGTTCTCGGCGCGGTCTTTCGGCGAGGCGGCGAGCTTTTCCGCCTGCTGGCGATCGGCATCGGGGTCCGCAAGACGCGGTAACGTGCCTTTAATCGGACGGGTTTGAATCGTACCCTCGGCCAGATGGATAAAGCGCTCGGGTGACAGGCTAAGAATTACACCCTGTTCCAGACGGACAAACGCGCTGAACGGCGCCTTATTGCTGGCGTTAAGACGGGTAAACGCCTGCCACTCATCTCCCCGGTATGTCGACTGGAAGCGCTGGGCGAGGTTAACCTGGTAGCAGTCACCGCTTTGCAGATACGCCTGAACGCGCGCGAATTTTTCGGCATACTCCGCTGCGGTCATGTTCGAGCGCCAGCCAGAGGTAAGGGTAAACGTCTCTGCCGGGGCAGGCCGTTGCGCCTCCAGCCACGCCAGACGCGCCTGCACGTCATGATGGCTCAGCAGTGAAACCGTTTTTTTCTGATGATCGACAATTAACGCCCAGTCATACAGCCCCACGGCCATGTCTGGCAGGGAAATATCAGCCTGCGCATGCTCCGGCAGCGTTTCGAAAAGGCGACCCAGATCGTAGCCAAACAGGCCCAGCGCGCCGCCCTGGAAAGGGAGGTCCGGGTTCGGCGCAGCAGATAAGCCCAGCGCGTTAATGGCCTGCTGCAGCTGCTTCAGGGGATCGTCCGTTAACGACAGGTCATCGGTTGTTAGCGTCTTTAGCGGATCGGCCACCAGAATATCGAAGCGGCTATAGGGATGGTCCGCATGGCCGGAATGCAGCAGCATCGCAAACGGAAGATGGCTCAGGCGGGCAAACCAGAATTCAGCGGCGTCTGCACGCCAGGGCAAGGTAATAACAGTGGGGAAGCGCATGTTCATGTGTGGCATACTACCGGGCAGCGTGAAATAATTAGCGCGAATAATTTAGCAGGAGTTGACGATGTTTGCAGGTTTACCTTCTCTGAGCCATGAACAGCAGCAGAAAGCGGTTGAGCGAATTCAGGAACTGATGTCCCAGGGGATGAGCAGCGGACAGGCGATTACGGTTGTCGCCGAGGAGATTCGCGCCAGTCATTCCGGCGAGCGGATCGTGGCGCGATTCGAAGATGAAGATGAAGATCCAGAAGAGTAATCGGGCTTACACCGCCGCGATAATCTTAATCTCTACCTTATATTCCGGCTTCATCAGCGTGGCCTGTACGGTACAGCGTACAGGCGCGTGACCCGCCACTACCCATGCATCCCAGGCTTTGTTCATCGCCGCGAAATCATCTTTGTTTGCCAGGAAAATCGTCGCATCCAGAATGCGGGATTTGTCGCTGCCCTGTTTTTCCAGCACCGCGTCAATCTGCGCCAGGGTGTTAGCCGTCTGCTCGAACGCATCCGCGTCCAGGTTAGCCGGTACGCCGGTGTAGTACAGCGTCTGGTTATGGATCACCACATCAGACCAGCGGGCTTCGGCATCAATGCGCACAATTGTCATAAACGTTTCCTCGTTATTTTTCGTCGTCAGGCGGCAAGACTGCCATATTGTTCTCCTGTCGTCACTATTTGGGGTGGCACAGGAGAGGTTGGGCTGACATAATCCCTGTGCAAAAATACAGTGAGAGAGCACCGTGGCAGACGATTTTTCCCCTGAAGGTCAATTAGCGCAGGCTATTCCCGGCTTCAAGCCCCGTGAACCTCAGCGCCAGATGGCGCACGCCGTTGCACGCGCCATCGATAAGGCTCAGCCGCTGGTGGTCGAAGCCGGAACCGGCACGGGTAAAACGTATGCTTACCTTGCTCCGGCGCTGCGCGCGAAGAAGAAGGTGATTATTTCCACCGGTTCGAAGGCGCTGCAGGATCAGCTCTACAGCCGCGATTTGCCCACGGTGGCGAAAGCGCTGAAATACAAGGGGCGTCTGGCCCTGCTGAAGGGGCGCTCCAACTATCTCTGCCTGGAACGTCTTGAGCAGCAGGCGCTGGCGGGCGGTGACCTGCCGGTGCAAACCCTCAGCGACGTCATTATCCTTCGCGCCTGGGCGAACCAGACCGAAGAGGGCGATATAAGCACCTGCGCGAGCGTGCCGGAAGACTCGCCTGCCTGGCCGCTGGTGACCAGCACCAACGACAACTGCCTCGGCAGCGACTGCCCGCTGTATAAAGACTGCTTTGTAGTGAAAGCGCGCAAAACGGCGATGGACGCGGATGTGGTGGTGGTGAACCACCATCTGTTCCTCGCGGATATGGTCGTCAAGGACAGCGGTTTCGGCGAGCTGATCCCGGAGGCGGACGTGATGATCTTCGACGAAGCCCACCAGCTTCCGGACATCGCCAGCCAGTACTTCGGCCAGTCGCTTTCCAGCCGCCAGCTGCAGGATCTGGCGAAAGATTTCACCATCGCTTACCGGACCGAACTCAAAGATACCCAGCAGCTGCAGAAGTGCGCCGACCGTCTTGCCCAAAGCGCGCAGGATTTCCGCTTACAGCTTGGTGAGCCGGGCTATCGCGGTAACCTGCGCGAGCTGCTGGCGGACAAAAACATCCAGCGCGCGCTGTTGCTGCTCGATGATGCCCTCGAACTCTGCTACGACGTGGCAAAACTGTCGCTTGGCCGTTCCGTGCTGCTGGATGCGGCCTTCGAACGCGCCACGCTCTATCGCGGGCGGCTCAAACGGCTGAAAGAGATTAACCAGCCGGGGTTCAGCTACTGGTATGAGTGCACCTCGCGGCATTTCACCCTGGCGCTCACGCCGCTGACGGTAGCGGATAAGTTTAAAGAGGTGATGGCGCAAAAACCGGGAAGCTGGATCTTCACCTCGGCAACCCTGTCGGTGAATGACGATCTGCATCACTTCACGGAACGTCTTGGCATTGAGGATGCGGAATCGCTGCTCCTGCCCAGCCCGTTCGATTACGAAAAACAGGCGCTGCTCTGCGTGCCTCGTAATCTGCCGCTGCCGAACCAGCCGGGGGCGGCGCGCCACCTGGCTGCGATGTTAAAACCGATGATCGAGGCCAACAACGGCCGCTGCTTTATGCTCTGCACCTCTCACGCCATGATGCGTGACCTCGCCGAGCAGTTCCGCGCCACCATGACGCTGCCGGTGCTGCTGCAGGGTGAAACCAGTAAAGGCCAGCTGTTACAGCAGTTTGTCAGCGCCGGAAATGCCCTGCTGGTAGCAACCAGCAGCTTCTGGGAAGGGGTCGATGTGCGCGGCGATACGCTCTCGCTGGTAATTATTGATAAGCTGCCGTTTACCTCTCCGGACGATCCGCTGCTGAAGGCGCGCATGGAAGACTGCCGTCTGCGCGGGGGCGATCCTTTCGATGAGGTACAGCTGCCGGATGCGGTGATTACGCTCAAGCAGGGGGTAGGGCGATTGATCCGCGACGTTACCGATCGCGGGGTGCTGGTCATTTGCGATAACCGGCTGGTGATGCGCCCTTACGGAGCGACCTTCCTTGCCAGCCTGCCGCCCGCACCGCGGACGCGGGACATAAAACGCGCGGTGCGTTTCCTGGCAAACCCAACGGCGGAGTAATTTACCCCGGAGTGTGCTAAGATGCGCGCCATTTTGTGACTGACCCTTGCGAGAGCGCGACGACTGATGCGAATTCTGGCTATTGATACCGCGACAGAGGCTTGCTCTGTCGCTCTGTTGAACGACGGTGCTGTTTCTGCTCATTTCGAAGAGTGCCCACGGGAACACACCCAACGCATTCTGCCCCTGGTAAAAGCCATTTTAACCCAGGGCAACACCTCCTTAACCGACCTCGATGCGCTGGCCTTTAGCCGTGGCCCCGGCAGCTTTACGGGCGTACGTATCGGGATTGGCATTGCGCAGGGGCTGGCGCTGGGCGCCGAACTGCCGATGATCGGCGTCTCTACGCTTGCCACCATGGCGCAGGGCGCATGGCGCATGACCGGGGCAACGCGCGTGCTGGCCGCGATTGATGCCCGCATGGGCGAAGTTTACTGGGCCGAATACACCCGCGACGAGCAGGGCGTGTGGCACGGCGAAGAGACGGAAGCCGTGCTCAAGCCGGAAGCGGTCACTGAGCGGCTGCAGCAGCTCTCCGGCGAGTGGGCAACCGTCGGCACCGGCTGGCCGGCGTGGCCAGACATGGCAAACGACACCGGGGTGACGCTGGTGGACGGCAACATGCTGCTGCCGGCTGCGGAAGACATGCTTCCGATTGCCTGCCAGCTGCTCGCGGCAGGAAAAACCGTTGCCGTTGAACACGCGGAGCCGGTTTATTTGCGAAACACCGTTGCGTGGAAGAAACTTCCGGGCCGCGAGTGAATCTCAGTAACAGGAACTGAGAAAAAGGAGTCGCATCATGGCGGTTCGAACTAAAGTAGTACGCCTTATTATGGCAGGCGCAGTTGCCATAGCACTGAGCGGATGCGTTTCCGTTCCTGATGCGATTAAGGGCAGCAGCCCGACGCCACAGCAGGATCTGGTTCGGGTGATGAATGCGCCTGAGCTTTACGTCGGCCAGGAAGCGCGCTTTGGCGGTAAGGTCATAGACGTACAAAACCAGCAGGGGAAAACCCGCCTCGAGATCGCGACCGTTCCGCTGGACAGCGGCGCGCGGCCGGTACTGGGTGAGGCCTCTCGCGGGCGTATCTATGCGGACGTCAGCGGTTTCCTCGATCCGGTCGATTTTCGCGGGCAGCTGGTGACCGTCGTCGGGCCGATTACCGGCGCCGTGCAGGGCAAAATCGGCAGCACGCCGTATAAATTTATGACCATGCAGGTCAACGGGTATAAACGCTGGCGGCTGGCACAGCAGGTGATCATGCCGCCTCAGCCGATGGATCCGTGGATGTGGGGTCCACATCCTTATCGTTACGGCTACCCTGGCTGGGGCTGGTATAACCCGGGTCCTGCACAGGTTCAGACGATCGTTACTGAGTAACTTACTGTTATTGTTAGAAAAGAGACAGCGGCTCAGCCGCTGTCTCTGTTTTTTTACGGATAAAACGAAAAAAAAGAGTGACGCGCTTCGCAACCTTAAATCTGAACAATTAATAAACTGGTACGCTGAGTTAATATAATGTTAACAAACTGTTTATTATCGGGGTTGTGATGACGACGAACACTCATTTCAGAGGTGATGCATTGAAGAAGGTTTGGCTTAACCGTTATCCCGCAGATGTTCCTGCTGAGATCAATCCTGACCGTTATCAATCCCTGGTGGAATTATTTGAGCACTCGGTAAGGCGCTACGCGGACCAGCCCGCATTCGTGAATATGGGCGAGGTCATGACGTTCCGTAAGCTTGAGGAGCGTAGCCGGGCGTTTGCGGCGTATCTTCAGGAAGGGCTGGGGCTGCAAAAAGGGGACCGCGTCGCGCTGATGATGCCGAACCTGCTGCAATACCCGGTGGCGTTGTTCGGTATCCTGCGAGCCGGGATGATTGTCGTCAACGTCAACCCGCTGTACACCCCGCGCGAGCTGGAGCATCAGCTGAACGACAGCGGCGCGGCCGCGATTGTCATTGTGTCCAACTTCGCCCATACGCTGGAAAAAGTGGTCGACAAAACCCAGGTTAAACACGTCATCCTGACGCGCATGGGGGATCAACTCTCCACCGCCAAAGGCACGCTGGTTAACTTTGTCGTTAAATACGTCAAGCGCCTGGTGCCAAAATACCACCTGCCGGACGCCATCTCCTTCCGCCGCGCGCTGCATGCGGGCTACCGTATGCAGTATGTGAAACCCGAAGTGGTCGCGGAAGATCTTGCGTTTCTGCAATACACGGGCGGGACTACCGGCGTCGCCAAAGGGGCCATGCTTACCCACCGCAATATGCTGGCAAACCTTGAACAGGTGAACGCCACCTACGGGCCGCTTCTGCATCCGGGCAAAGAGGTGGTGATCACCGCGCTTCCGCTGTATCACATCTTTGCGCTGACCATGAACTGCCTGCTGTTTATTGAACTGGGTGGCCAGAACATCCTCATCACCAACCCTCGCGATATCCCGGGCCTGGTGAAAGAGCTGGCGAAATATCCGTTCACCGCCATGACCGGGGTGAACACCCTGTTTAACGCGCTGCTTAATAACAAAGAGTTCCAGCAGCTGGATTTCTCCACGCTGCATCTCTCTGCGGGCGGTGGCATGCCGGTTCAGCAGGCGGTCGCCGAGCGCTGGGTGAAGCTCACCGGTCAGTATTTGCTGGAAGGCTATGGGCTGACGGAATGTGCTCCGCTGGTCAGCGTGAACCCACACGATATCGACTATCACAGTGGAAGCATTGGTCTGCCGGTTCCTTCCACCGAGGCCAAACTGGTCGATGATAACGATAACGAAGTCGCGCCGGGCGAGCCGGGTGAGCTTTGCGTCAGAGGTCCGCAGGTGATGCTGGGTTACTGGCAGCGTCCCGATGCGACCGACGAAATCATTAAAGACGGCTGGCTGCACACCGGTGATATCGCGGTAATGGATGACGAGGGCTTCCTGCGCATCGTCGATCGCAAGAAAGACATGATCCTGGTCTCCGGCTTCAACGTCTATCCGAATGAGATCGAAGACGTGGTTATGCAGCACAGCGGCGTACTTGAAGTGGCGGCTGTCGGCGTCCCTTCCGGCAGCAGCGGTGAAGCGGTTAAGATATTTGTGGTCAAGAAAGATCCTTCCCTGACGGAGGAGGCGCTGGTAACGTTCTGCCGTCGTCAGCTGACGGGCTACAAGGTGCCGAAGCTGGTTGAATTCCGCGATGAGCTGCCGAAATCCAACGTCGGAAAGATATTACGACGAGAATTACGTGACGAAGCCCGTGGCAAAGTAGACAATAAGGCCTGAGCTTCACGCTAATCGCCCAGACGCCGGTTAAGCCGGCGTTTTTTATGGGCGCAAACAAAAGAGAACCCGTTTTGAATTACCAGATGATCACGACCAACGACGAGCTGGCTTCGCTGTGCGAAGTGACGCGCGACTTTCCTGCCATTGCCCTGGATACCGAGTTTGTCCGTACCCGGACCTATTATCCGCAGCTGGGTTTGATTCAGATGTATGACGGTAAACACGTGTCGCTGATTGACCCGCTCGGCATTACCGACTGGACGCCGATGCGTGACCTGCTGCTCGATACCGCCGTGACGAAATACCTGCACGCAGGCAGTGAGGATCTGGAAGTCTTTCTGAACACCTTTGGCATCATGCCCCAGCCGCTGATTGACACGCAGATCCTCGCGGCATTCAGCAATCGTCCGCTCTCATGGGGCTTTGCTGCCATGGTGGAGGAGTATACGGGCCTGACGCTGGATAAAAGCGAATCCCGTACCGACTGGCTGGCGCGCCCGCTTACAGAGCGTCAGCTGGAGTATGCGGCGGCAGACGTGTTTTACCTGCTGCCGATTGCGGGACAGCTGATGAAAGAGGCAGAAGCCTCCGGCTGGCTCGCTGCTGCGCTGGACGAGTGCCGTATGACCCAGCAGCGTCGTCAGGAAGTGGTTGACCCGAAAGAGGCCTGGCGCGATATCAGCAACGCCTGGCAGCTGCGCACGCGTCAGCTGGCATGCCTGCAGCTGCTGGCAGACTGGCGCTTGCGTAAAGCGCGCGAGCGCGATCTGGCCGTTAACTTTGTGGTTCGCGAAGAGCATCTCTGGGCGGTCGCGCGCTATATGCCAGGCAGCCTGGGCGAGCTGGACAGCATTGGGCTTTCGGGCAGCGAGATCCGCTTCCACGGTAAAACCCTGCTGGCGCTGGTCGCCAAAGCGCAGGAGCTGCCGGAAGATGCGCTGCCGGAACCGCAGCTGAACCTGATGGACATGCCGGGCTATCGCAAAGCGTTTAAGGATATCAAAGCGCTGGTGCAGGCGGTTGCAACGGAAAGCAAGCTGAGCGCGGAACTGCTCGCCTCACGTCGTCAGATTAACCAGCTGCTGAACTGGCACTGGAAGCTGAAGCCGCAGAATGGCGTGCCGGAGATGATGGCGGGATGGCGCGGGGAATTGATGGCCGATCGCCTGAATACGCTGCTGGACGGTTACCCGCGATAAAAAAAATATGCCGGGCGATATACCCGGCATATTTCCCCGGTGGCGCTGCGCTTACCGGGGCGGCGAAAACACAAACCTACGGACGCGACTCTTCCGCTTCCGGGAGCGTAACGTTCAGCTCCAGAATCGAAATATCCCCGTCTTTTTGTTCCAGCTGCACCGTGACCATCTCCGGGTCAATCTGCACATACTTACAGATCACTTCCAGGATGTCCTTACGCAGCTGCGGCAGGTAGTGAGGCTCGGCGTCGCTACGACGACGCTCCGCAACGATAATTTGCAGACGTTCTTTTGCGATGTTGGCGGTGTTCTTTTTCCGCGAGAGAAAAAAGTCCAGTAATGCCATAACTTATCCTCCGAACAGGCGTTTGAGGAAACCTTTCTTCTCTTCTTCAATGAAGCGGAAAGGACGTTCTTCTCCCAGCAGACGGTCAACGGTATCGGCGTAAGCTTTACCTGCATCTGCCAATGTATCAAGGATCACTGGCTCGCCCTGGTTAGAGGCGCGTAACACGGACTGATCTTCCGGGATAACGCCCACCAGCTTAATGCGCAGGATCTCCAGCACGTCTTCCATGCTCAGCATGTCACCTTTGTTCACGCGGCCCGGATTGTAGCGGGTGAGCAGCAGGTGTTCTTTAATCGGGTCTTCGCCATTTTCCGCACGACGGGATTTAGAAGCGAGGATGCCCAGAATGCGGTCTGAGTCACGCACGGATGAAACTTCAGGGTTGGTGGTGATGATCGCTTCATCAGCGAAGTAGAGCGCCATCAGGGCACCGGTTTCGATGCCCGCAGGGGAGTCGCAGACAATGAAGTCGAAATCCATTTTTTTCAGATCGTCGAGCACCTTTTCCACGCCTTCACGGGTCAGGGCGTCTTTGTCACGCGTCTGAGAAGCCGGGAGAATGTAGAGGTTCTCGGTGCGCTTGTCTTTGATCATCGCCTGGTTAAGCGTGGCATCGCCCTGAATGACGTTTACGAAGTCATACACGACGCGACGCTCACATCCCATGATGAGGTCGAGGTTACGCAGACCGATATCGAAGTCGATAACGATGGTTTTCTTTCCCTTCTGGGCCAAACCAGTAGCGATGGCCGCGCTGGAGGTGGTCTTGCCAACGCCTCCTTTACCCGAAGTAACAACAATAATGCGTGCCATAGAAATTCCTTGTTAAAAAGGGATCAATTCAACGGTTGAACGGTCAACGCGTCGTCTGCCAGAAGCAGGCGAGCCGCTTTGCCATAAAATTCGGCTGGGATCTTGTCGCTCAGCCAATATTCACCTGCGATGGACACCAGTTCCGCCGTCAGGTGAGTACAAAATATTTGCGCATCTCGATCGCCACTTGCACCTGCGAGCGCACGTCCACGCATCATACCGTATACGTGAATATTGCCATCTGCAATCAGCTCAGCGCCAGCACTGACGTGGCTTGTAACAATCAGATCACAGTTTGGTGCATAAATGCGCTGACCGGAACGAACCGGCACATCAATCATTCGCGTTTTTGTGACGGTAGTAACGTTTTGCACCGCAGGAGGGGGCGTTTGCACGGCAACGGGTGCCGCACGCGAGGCTTTTTCTTTGCCCTCATTCAGAAGAGGCAGCCCCGCACGCTCAATTTCCGCTTTCAGCTCAGTATCTTTGCAGCCGCTGATGCCCACGATACGCAGTCCGGTCGAGGAGACGGCCTGCTGGAGAAGTTTCCAGTTAACCGGAGCCTCAAGACCGCTGACGTTGATAACAACAGGGGCGTGCTTCAGAAAGGCGGGAGCCTGGGCGATTTTGTCTTCTAACGCCTGACGAATAACCTCGGGTTTTGCATCATGCAAATGTACCACTGATAAGGTGAAGCTACTGCCTTTAAGCTCGATGGGCGTGTTTGACATCCTGGCCTTACTCAATTTGCTATTAACCGCAACCACTCGCTGCGATATTCCGAAGAGTATCAGGCATGTTATAGTCAGGAGTATATTGAGGCAAGCAACCACCCATTAATTCAGAGTAAAAACATGTTTTGTGTGATCTACAGAAGTACAAGCCGTGACCAGACCTATCTTTATGTCGAAAAGAAAGACGATTTTTCACGCGTGCCTGAAGAATTAATGAAGAACTTTGGCCGACCACAGCTGGCGATGCTGCTGCCGCTTGATGGTCGTAAGAAACTGATTAATGCCGATCTGGATAAAGTGAAAACGGCCTTAGCCGAGCAAGGCTATTATTTACAGCTTCCACCGCCACCCGAGAATTTATTAAAACAGCATCTTGAGGCGAACGGTAAAAAATAGTCTCAACTGTTTTTGGGCACAACACATCAACCGTTTAGGGGTCGACCATGTATCAACATCATAACTGGCAAGGTGCATTACTGGATTATCCCGTCAGCAAAGTGGTTTGCGTGGGCAGCAACTACGCAAAACATATTCAGGAGATGGGCAGCGCGACGCCAGAAGAACCGGTCCTGTTTATTAAGCCTGAAACGGCGCTGTGCGATATCCGCCAGCCGCTGGCGCTGCCGCAGGGGCTGGGCTCGGTGCATCACGAAGTTGAACTTGCCGTGCTGATCGGCGCGACGCTGCGCCAGGCCTCAGAAGAACATGTTAAAAAAGCGATTGCCGGATACGGTGTGGCGCTGGATCTGACCCTGCGTGACGTTCAAGGCAAAATGAAGAAAGCAGGGCAGCCGTGGGAAAAAGCCAAAGGGTTTGATAATTCCTGCCCGATTTCGGCGTTTGTGCCGGTGAGCGAATTTACCGGCGATCCGCAGGACACGCCGCTCAGCCTCAAGGTTAACGGTGAGATCCGCCAGCAGGGCACCACGGCAGACATGATCCATAAGATTGTGCCGCTGATCGCCTACATGAGTCGCTTCTTTACCCTGAAGCCGGGCGATGTGATCCTGACCGGAACCCCAGAAGGCGTTGGCCCGCTACTCAGCGGTGACGAGCTTGAGGTCGGTTTCAACGGCCTGTCGCTTAAAACCCGCGTGCTGTAACCCCATCTTGCCGCCTGAAGAGGGCGGCAAAACTTGCAACAACGTGCCAGACTCGTTATAAGGTGCGCTTTCTTTTGACGTGTGGACATCCTGATGAACGACATCCCTTTCTGGCAAAGCAAAACTCTCGACGACATGACTGACGCGGAATGGGAATCATTGTGCGACGGCTGCGGGCAGTGCTGCCTGCACAAGCTGATGGATGAAGATACGGATGAAATCTACTTCACCAACGTTGCCTGCAAGCAGTTAAACATTAAAACCTGCCAGTGCCGCAACTATGAGCGCCGGTTTGAATTTGAGCCTGACTGCATCAAGTTAACCCGGGATAATCTGCCGACGTTTGAATGGCTGCCGCATACCTGCGCGTATCGCCTGCTGGCGGAAGGGAAAGGTCTGCCTGACTGGCATCCGCTGTTAACCGGTTCAAAAGCGGCGATGCACGGTGAACGTATTTCTGTGCGCCACATTGCGGTGAAAGAGTCCGAGGTGCAGGACTGGGAAGATCACATCATGAACCACCCGACCCGTTGAGATTAAAAAACCCGCCGAGGCGGGTTTTTTATTGTGCGCTGTTGTGTCGGGTGGCGCTGCGCTTACCCGACCTACAAAACCGTAGGCCCGCGCAAGCGAAGCGCTGCCGGGCAACTTAGCGCCCGAACAAATCGCGTTTCTTCGGTTTGAACGGCTGAGCAATCAGCACCAGCAGCGCCACGACGAAGTAGGCGGCAAAAATGCCCACCAGCCACTGCGGCATCTCCAGCGTCAGGAATTCCCACTGGCGAACGGAGCAGTCACCGGATGCGACAAACACCTGCGGCAGCCATTTGTCCAGCGGCAGCCAGCTTGGGAAGCGGGCGGCAAAATCACAGGTCATAAACGGTGACGGATGCAATTGCATCATGGTGTGCTGCCAGGAGAGTTCAATTCCTTTCCAGGCGCTGTAGATCCAGATGGCAATACCGGCATAGCGAAGCGGCGATTTTGGGGCAATCGCACCCACCAGGCCCGCACCCATAATGCCGAACAGCGCGCTGCGTTCGTAAATACACAGTACGCAAGGTTTCAGTCCCATTACATGCTGGAACCACAGCGCGACCATTTCCAGCGCAAAGGCGGTCAGGGCCATTAACAACCACGCTCCGCGACCGCGGGAGCACTGGTTTAAAAATCTCAACATAATCATTTCCCTGGAACATGCTTAGAAAGCGCAGTGTAAACGAATTCGTTTTTCGCGCCACCTGTACCTGGCGAAATAAAACGTAATTGGATGTTTATCGTGCGAAAAGGCAAACGGGCAGCGAACTGCCCGAGATGCATAGTTTACTGCGCCGCAAGTATACCCGCTTGTACCAGCCATTGCGTACAGGGAATGAGGGTAATTTTGACGCAAAGCAATCCGACGATCGTGAGCACCAGCGTATAGGGCAGCGCCATCCATACCATCCTGCCATAAGAAAGACGTATGAGCGGCGCGAGGGCGGAGGTCAGCAGGAACAGGAAGGCGGCCTGGCCATTTGGCGTCGCCACCGACGGCAGGTTGGTTCCGGTATTGATCGCCACGGCCAGCAGCTCAAACTGTCCGGCGCTGATAACGCCTTGCTCCATAGCGGCTTTGGCCTCGTTGATGTAGACCGTCCCGACGAAGACGTTATCTGAGATCGACGAGAGCAGGCCGTTAAACAGGTAAAACAGCGAGAGCTGAGCATCCGGTGAGGCCTGTAATACAAAGGCAATAATCGGCGCGAACAGGTGCTGGTCGATAATCACCGCCACGACGGCAAAGAACACCGCCAGCAGGGCGGTAAACGGCAGGGCTTCGGTAAACGCCTTGCCGATGGCATGTTCGTCCGTCACGCCGGTAAAGGTGGTGGCGAGAATAATGACTGACAGGCCAATCAGCCCCACTTCGGCAAGATGGAACGCCAGCGCCGCGATAAGCCAGACGCCGATGATCCCCTGAGCAATCAGTCGTAGCGTCTCCTGGCGTGTCCGCTGGCTTCGGCTCTGCACATCGAATTTATGCAGCTCCTGACGAACCGGCTCCGGGAGCTGCGCCCCGTAGCCAAAGAGGTGAAACTTCTCCACCAGCAGACAGGTCGCCAGCCCGCAGATCAGCACCGGTACGCTCACCGGTGCCATTCTCAGGAAGAAATCACCGAAGTTCCAGCCCGCCGCTTTGGCAATGATCAGGTTTTGCGGCTCGCCGACCATGGTCATCACGCCGCCCAGCGCGGTACCCACGCCGGCATGCATCATCAGGCTGCGCAGAAACGCGCGGAACTGTTCCAGCACGTCACGGTTATGCGCCTCGACGTGGCTGTCATCCTGCAGGTCCTCATTTGGGCGAGAGGAGGCCACGCGGTGATAAATTCCGTAAAACCCAACCGCGACGCTGATCACTACCGCAACGACCGTCAGCGCATCCAGGAACGCCGACAGGAAGGCGGCGGCAAGGCAAAACGCCAGCGAGAGGAACATTTTCGACGGAATGCTGAGCAGCAGGCGCGTGAAGATGAACAGCAGCAGCTGTTTCATAAAGTAGATACCCGCCACCATAAAGATCAGCAGCAGAAGCACTTCGAGATTAGACGCCAGCTCTGCTTTGACATGCCCGGCGCTGGTCATACCGACGACGACGGCTTCAAACGCCAGCAATCCGCCCGGCAGAAGGGGATAACATTTCAGCGCCATGGCCAGGGTGAAGATAAACTCCGCCACCAGCAGCCAGCCGGCGATAAAGGGATTCACGCTAAAAATGATGGGATTAACGACCAGGAAAACCAGCAGTATCAGCTTATACCAGTCAGGAGACTGACCTAAAAAATTGCGCCATAGCGCGCGCCCAAAAGAAATTTCCACAACAGACGTCCTTCCCGTCAAGTAAGACAAAACATCAGTATACGCAAAAATCGCGGCCTGGAGGCGGATAAGGCTGCATTGTAAATTTCACAAAAATGAAACGGCGATCCCTCTTTTCTCTCTTTGCCGCGCTACCTGCCACTGCGTGCCTCTGGTATGATGAGTCCAATTTGCTAAAGCTGTGTAATGGAAATCTCACTATGGTCATTAAGGCGCAGAGCCCGGCGGGTTTCGCGGAAGAGTACATCATCGAAAGCATCTGGAATAATCGTTTCCCTGCGGGGTCCATTCTTCCGGCTGAACGCGAACTCTCTGAACTGATTGGCGTCACTCGCACCACGCTGCGTGAAGTGCTTCAGCGGCTGGCGCGCGATGGCTGGTTGACGATCCAGCACGGTAAGCCTACGAAAGTGAACAACTTCTGGGAAACGTCCGGGCTGAACATTCTTGAAACGCTGGCGCGTCTTGACCATGAAAGCGTGCCGCAGCTCATTGATAATCTCCTCTCCGTTCGCACCAACATCGCGACGATCTTTATTCGTACCGCTTTCCGTCAGCATCCGGAAGACGCCCTTGCGGTGCTGGCCAGCGCGAACGAGGTGGAAGATCACGCCGATGCTTTTGCCACTCTCGATTACAACGTGTTCCGCGGCCTGGCGTTTGCCTCCGGCAACCCGGTGTATGGCTTGATCCTCAACGGTATGAAAGGGCTTTACACCCGCATTGGCCGCCACTACTTTGCCAATCCGGAAGCGCGTAGCCTGGCGCTGGGCTTCTACCACAAGCTGAGCAAGCTCTGTACCGAAGGTCTGCACGATCAGGTTTATGAGACGGTGCGCCGCTACGGTCACGATTCCGGTGAAATCTGGCACCGTATGCAGAAAACGCTGCCGGGTGATTTAGCGATTCAGACTCGCTAAAAGAAAAAACCTCTCATACGAGAGGTTTTTTTTCGCCCGGTGGCGCTTCGCTTACCGGGCCTACAAAACCCGTAGGCCGGGTAAGGCGTAGCCGCCACCCGGCAAAAAAACGCTACAGCGTATTCAACCGCGCCGGGCAACGTTCCAGCAGCTCGACGCTCCCGTCTTCATTCTGCTGCTCCAGCTGCACGTCAAAGCCCCACAGGCGATGCACGTGCTTCAGCACCTCTTTACGCCCTTTATCCAGCGGCGCGCGATTGTGCGGAATATAGCGCAGCGTCAGGGAGCGGTCGCCGCGCAAATCGACGTTCCATACCTGAATATTTGGCTCAAGATTGCTCAGGTTGTACTGGGAAGAGAGGCGAGAGCGGATCTCACGGTATCCCTCTTCGTTATGGATCGCGGAAATCTCCAGATAGTTGTTGCGATCGTCGTCCAGCACGGTGAAGAAGCGGAAGTCACGCATGATCTTCGGCGACATAAACTGGCTGATGAAGCTCTCATCCTTAAAGTCGCGCATCGCAAAGTGCAGCGTTTCCAGCCAGTCAGAACCGGCGATGTCCGGGAACCAGTACTTGTCTTCTTCCGTCGGCGACTGGCAGATACGCTTAATGTCCTGGAACATGGCGAAGCCAAGCGCATACGGGTTAATCCCGCTGTACCACGGGCTGTTGTAGGGCGGCTGGAACACCACGTTGGTATGGCTGTGGAGGAATTCCATCATGAACCGCTCGGTCACTTTTCCCTCGTCGTACAGATGGTTAAGAATGGTGTAGTGCCAGAAGGTCGCCCAGCCTTCGTTCATGACCTGCGTCTGCTTTTGCGGGTAAAAATACTGGCTCACCTTGCGCACGATGCGCAGGATCTCACGCTGCCACGGCTCCAGCAGCGGGGCGTTCTTCTCCATAAAATAGAGCAGGTTTTCCTGCGGCTCGGACGGGTAACGACGCGCTTCGGCGATCGTTTTTTCCTCCTCACGCTTCGGCAGGGTTCGCCACAGCATGTTCACCTGGCTTTGCAGGTACTCTTCGCGACTCTTCTGCCGGGCTTTCTCCTCCTGCAGGGAGATTTTCTGCGGGCGTTTGTAGCGGTCCACGCCGTAGTTCATCAGCGCGTGGCAGGAGTCGAGCAGTTTTTCCACTTCGTCCACGCCGTAGCGCTCTTCGCAGTCGGTAATGTATTTACGGGCGAAGATCAGGTAATCGACGATGGAGCTGGCATCCGTCCAGCTGCGGAACAGGTAGTTATTCTTGAAAAATGAGTTGTGCCCGTAGCAGGCATGCGCCATCACCAGCGCCTGCATGGTAATGGTGTTCTCTTCCATTAAATAGGCAATACACGGATTGGAGTTAATCACAATCTCATACGCCAGCCCCTGCTGGCCGTGCTTATACAGCCGTTCCGTTTCAATAAATTTTTTACCAAACGACCAGTGCGGATAGTTAATCGGCATCCCGACGCTGGAGTAGGCGTCCATCATCTGTTCGGACGTAATGACTTCAATCTGATGGGGATAGGTATCCAGACGATACAGCTTTGCGACCCGGTCGATTTCGGCGAGGTAAACATCCAGCAGCTCGAAGGTCCAGTCGGGTCCATCGCTCAGACGTGTGTTGTCCTTGTTCAGGGAATCAATAGTAGCCATTAGCGCGCCCTCGTTGTGGGTGCTCTCTCTGTCTGGAGAGCCTCCTTTCAAGCATAGATCAACGTGTTAAAAAGCGTGCTGGGGCAGAAATTTTTTCTTTGCGATTTCGCGTTTTTGATACGGCAAAAAAACGGTATGCCGCAGCATATTATGCTGGTTAAAAATAACGCGCAGCAGGAGATCCCAAATTAGCACTATCCCCTGATGCTGGGGGATGTGTGAGGTAAGTCACCATAAAAAAGTCGTATGTTGAATAATATTTTCAACTAGGTTATCAATCCGTAATTAGAAGATTGTTCTTTTGCACATAATGGAGTGGCTATGCGTGTTGTCATACTGGGAAGTGGTGTCGTTGGGGTAACCAGCGCCTGGTATTTAAGTCAGGCGGGACATGACGTAACCGTTATCGATCGTGAATCCGGTCCGGCGCTTGAAACCAGCGCGGCGAACGCCGGGCAAATCTCTCCGGGGTATGCGGCGCCGTGGGCTGCGCCGGGCGTTCCGCTGAAAGCGATTAAATGGATGTTCCAGCGCCATGCGCCGCTGGCCATCAGCCTTGACGGCACGCAGTTCCAGCTGAAGTGGATGTGGCAGATGCTGCGCAACTGCGACACCCGCCACTACATGGAGAACAAAGGGCGCATGGTGCGCCTGGCGGAATACAGCCGCGACTGTCTGAAAGCGCTGCGCGCGTCGACGGGGATTGAGTACGAAGGCCGCCAGGGCGGGACGCTGCAGCTGTTCCGCACCGAGCAACAGTACGAGAATGCCACCCGCGATATCGCCGTGCTGGAAGATGCCGGCGTACCGTACCAGCTGCTGGAAGCCAGCCAGCTTGGCCAGGTTGAACCGGCGCTGGCGGAAGTGGCGCACAAGCTGACCGGCGGCCTGCGCCTGCCAAATGACGAAACCGGCGACTGCCAGCTCTTTACGCAACGTCTTGCGCAAATGTGCGAGCAGGCGGGGGTGAAGTTCCGCTTTAACACCTCCGTCGACAAGCTGCTGTCGGAAGGCGAAAAAATTTACGGCGTGAAGTGCGGCGACGAGGTAATCAAAGCCGATGCCTACGTGATGGCGTTTGGTTCGTACTCCACCGCCATGCTGAAAGGCATTCTCGACATTCCGGTCTATCCGCTGAAGGGCTACTCGCTGACCATTCCGGTGAAAGAAGAGAGCGGCGCCCCGGTGTCGACCATTCTGGACGAAACCTACAAAATCGCCATTACCCGCTTCGACAACCGCATTCGTGTGGGCGGCATGGCGGAAATTGTTGGCTTCAACACCGAACTGCTGCAGCCGCGTCGTGAAACGCTGGAGATGGTCGTGGGCGATCTCTTCCCGCGCGGCGGTTTTGTTGAGCAGGCGACGTTCTGGACCGGCCTGCGTCCGATGACCCCTGACGGCACGCCGATCGTAGGCCGCACGCCTTACAAAAACCTGTGGACCAATACCGGACACGGCACGCTCGGCTGGACGATGGCCTGCGGATCGGGCCAGCTGCTGAGCGACCTGATTTCCGGGCGCACGCCGGCAATTCCGTTTGACGATTTAAGCGCCGCGCGCTATCAATCGGGGTTTACGCCTTCGCGTCCACAGCACCTGCACGGCGCGCATAGCTAAGGAGTTGTCATGTCCCGTCCTGTTCTGGCCCAGCTGAACCTGCAGGCCCTCAAGGATAATCTGCAAATTGTTCGTCGGGCGGCCCCGGGTTCGCGCGTCTGGTCGGTGGTGAAAGCGAATGCCTACGGCCACGGTATTGACCGTATCTGGAGCGCGCTGAGCGCGACCGACGGTTTTGCGCTCCTGAATCTGGAAGAGGCCATTCTGCTGCGCGAGCGCGGCTGGAAAGGGCCGATTCTACTGCTGGAAGGGTTCTTCCATGCGGACGATCTGCCGCTGCTGGATAAGTACCGGCTGACCACCAGCGTTCACAGCAACTGGCAGATTAAGGCGTTCCAGGATGCGAAGCTCCATGCTCCGCTGGATATCTATCTCAAGGTGAACAGCGGCATGAACCGCCTGGGCTTCCAGCCTGAGCGGGTGCATACGGTCTGGCAGCAGCTGCGCGCCATGAAAAACGTGGGCGAAATGACGCTGATGGCGCATTTTGCCGACGCGGAAAAACCCGACGGTATTGCCGATGCCATGGTCCGCATTGAGCAGGCGGCTGAAGGGCTGGATTGCCCGCGCTCGCTGTCGAACTCGGCGGCCACGCTGTGGCATCCCGAGGCGCACTATAACTGGGTGCGCCCGGGGATCGTTCTCTACGGCGCGTCTCCCTCCGGTCAGTGGCAGGATATCGCCAACAGCGGCCTGAAGCCGGTCATGACCCTGCGCAGTGAAATCATTGGCGTGCAGACGCTGAAGGCCGGGGACACGGTGGGCTACGGCAGCCGCTACCGGGCAAAGGGCGAGCAGCGGATTGGCATCGTGGCGGGCGGTTATGCCGACGGCTACCCGCGCATCGCGCCGACCGGCACGCCGGTCTGGGTCGATGGGGTTCGCACGGGAACGGTGGGCACCGTATCTATGGATATGCTGGCCGTTGACCTGACGCCATGCCCGCAGGCGGGCATTGGCTCACCCGTCGAGCTGTGGGGTAACGAAATCAAAATTGACGACGTGGCTGCCGCGGCGGGCACGGTGGGGTACGAATTGATGTGCGCGCTGGCACCGAGAGTGCCGGTTGTGACGGTGTAACATATATTTATGTCGGGTGGCGGCTTCGCCTTACCCGACCTACAAAACCCTCGAACGTAGGCCGGGTAAGCGTTAGCGCCACCCGGCAAAAAAACAACTACTCGGTTTCCTCTTCCATCGGCCTGACGCCGACTTTTCTGACCGCGTTATCTTCTTTCTCCGCAACCGTCCAGATCATCCCGGCGAATTCTACCTGGTCGCCGACGACGGGGGCCGCTCCCAGCAGTTGCTGAATGATTTCCCCTAACGTTTGCTGCTTGTCGCGGTACTCCAGCCCTTCATCCAGGCCGTAAATCAGCGCTACATCCGCAAATTTGGCGCTCGCTTCCAGAATAAAATCGCCGAAGAAGCGCTGGTCCAGGGCCACCGGAGGCGACTGGCTGAACAGCTTGCCCAGCGCGGGCAGGTCGCGCTCGCGACCAATCACGCAGAGAATATCCCCCTCGCGCAGGCGGGTGCTGCCGGTAGGGTGCAGCAGGACATTATCGCGGAACAGGGCGGCAATGCGCGTTTCGGTCGGCATGTGCAAATCGCGCAGCGAGGCTCCCACGCACCATTTGTCGGCGCTCAGCTGATAGACAAACTGTTCCCACGGGTTCTCCGGATGAATATCGAGCCCCACGCGGGAGACCGGCCAGCCCACGGGCGGGACCACCACTTTGGCTTTTTTCGCCGCCCACCCGAGCGAGGTTCCCTGGAACAGCAGGGAAATCAGCACCACGAAGAACGCCACGTTAAAGAACAGCCGCGCGTTATCCAGACCGGCCATCATCGGGAACACCGCAAGGATAATCGGCACCGCGCCGCGCAGGCCAACCCAGCTGATAAAGACCCGCTCGCGCAGGTTGAAGCCGCGAAACGGCAGCAGGCCTGCAAATACCGACAGCGGACGGGCGAAGAAGATCATCCACGCGGAAAGCAGCAGCGCCGGAACGGCGATCGGCAGCAGGTCCGATGGCGTAACCAGCAGGCCCAGCACCAGGAACATGCCGATTTGCGCCAGCCACGCCAGGCCGTCAAAGTTCTGCAAAATGGCATGGCGGTTGCGAATAGGGCGGTTGCCCATCAGGAACCCGCAGAGATAGACCGCGAGAATGCCGCTGCCGTCCACTGCCGTGGTGACGGCAAAAATAAGAATGCCGCCGCTCAGCGCCAGCAGGGGGTAAAGCCCCGCGGGCAGCGAGATGCGGTTGATCGTCTGCTGTAGCAGATAGCCCCCCGCCAGGCCGATGACAATCCCCAGACCGAACTGCTGCAGGATATGTAACGCAAACATCCAGCTCAGCCCGCTTTCATGCTGCTGAATCATCTCGATAAGCGTAATGGTAAGAAATACCGCCATCGGATCGTTACTGCCGGATTCAATCTCAAGCGTGGAGCCAACGCGTTCGTTAAGCCCTTTTCCGCCGAGCAGGGAAAATACCGCTGCCGCATCGGTTGAGCCCACGATGGCGCCAATCAGCAAACCTTCCATGATATTGAGATGGAAAAGCCACGCGGCCATCATCCCGGTGAGGCCAGAGGTAATCAACACGCCGACCGTGGCGAGCGACAGCGCAGGCCCTAAGGCCACGCGGAAGGAGCTCGCCTGGGTGCGCATCCCGCCGTCCAGCAGGATCACCGCCAGCGCGAGGTTACTCACCATGTAGGCGAAGGGGTAGTTATCGAATGGGATACCGCCAATGCCATCAATGCCGGCCAGCATGCCGATGGCGAGGAAAATGACAAGAATAGGTATGCCGAGACGCGATGAAAATGAACTTAATAAAATACTGCTGGTTACAAGGACGGAACCCAAAATGAAAAGGCTGATTATCGCTGCGGCATCCAATGTTCTCTTACTCCCACCTCAATGTTAACGCTGTTACTAAAACCCTAACATATTAACAACGGCAACAGCGTTTTATTAAGGGGGTATAACGGCTTTTTTATGCCTTTATGACAGGATGACCGCTGATGGTCAGCCGGCTGCCAGAATCATTATGGATCAGGGTGGCGTGCGCCCCCAGCGCCAGGGTCACGGTTTGCTGCTCGTGGCCGAAATCCAGACCGGTGATGACTGGAATATCCAGCCGCGAGCGAACGAAGTCGACCATGGTCTCCAGGGAGTAACCCGCGTCATAGTCATTCGGAGCAGAGCCGCTGAAGCTGCCCAGCACAACCGCGGACTGGCGTTCAAGAATGCCGGCATGATAAAGCTGCAAGAGCATGCGTTCGACGCGGAACGGATGTTCGTTGATATCTTCCAGCACCAGAATGCCGTCCTCGATTTGCGGCATCCACGGCGTGCCGATGAGCGAGACCAGCATCGCCAGGTTGCCGCCCCAGAGCTGGCCTTCACATTCCCAGTGCGGCCCATTGCCTTGCCACTCCACGCTGTAGGTAGAATTGCGCAGCGCGCGCCAGAAATGTTCCACGGTAAACGCATCCAGCTCCGGTGCGCCGAAGTTACCGGCCAGCATCGGACCGCTGAAGGTGATGACGTTATGCAGGGCCAGCAGCCCAAGCTGGATGACGGTGAAATCGCTGTGGCCGCAGATCAGCAGCGGATCCTGCTGCTGGCGCAGTGCCAGCCCCTGCCAGTCAATGCTCTCCAGCAGCCGGCTCGCGCCATATCCGCCGCGCACCGCAAGCACAACCCGGTTTTCGCCCGTCAGGTTCACCAGACTATTGATATCATTCAGCCTCTGCGCTTCGGTACCGGCAAAACGCTGCTGGCGGCGGGGGATAATCGTCTGATTTTCTACCTGATGGCCAGATTCCAGCAAACGCTGAACGCCCCGCTGCGCCGCGTCCTGGTTAATGCAGTAGCCCGACGGCGCGATGAGATGAAACTGAGACATGGCAATTCCTTGCTGAATGAGAAACTAATTGTCTATATCATGCCGCTTATACGCTGCCTGCTTCAAGAGGCGGCGCACCGCGATGACCGGCTATAAGGATAGATGACGTGAAATTGAGATGGTTTGCTTTTTTGATTGTGTTGCTTGCTGGCTGTAGTTCAAAACATGATTATCAAAACCCGCCCTGGAACCCGGAAGTGCCGGTGAAACGGGCCATGCAGTGGATGCCGATCAGTGAGCAAGCCGGGAAGGCCTGGGGCGTCAGCCCGCGTCTCATCACGGCGATTATTGCGGTGGAGTCCGGCGGTAATCCCACGCTTGTCAGCAAGTCCAACGCGGTGGGGCTGATGCAGCTTAAAGCGTCAACGGCGGGGAGAGAGGTTTATCGCTACATGGGCTGGAGCGGCCAGCCGTCGACCAGCGAGCTGAAGAACCCGGAACGCAACATTTCAATGGGCACGGCCTACCTGAGCATCATGGAGCATGGCGTGCTGAAGGGGATTAAGGATCCAGAGGTGATGCAGTACGCGCTGGTGGTGTCTTACGTTAACGGTGCCGGCGCGTTGCTCAGAACCTTCTCCTCTGACCGCAAAGAGGCGATAGAAGAGATTAACGGCATGGACAAAGACGAATTCTTTGAACATGTGGCGAAAAATCACCCGGCACCACAGGCGCCTCGTTATATCTGGAAAGTACAGAAAGCGATGGATGCCATGTAATGCCGCAGACGGGCGGCGGTCACGCTGCCCGATTTCTTCACAGAACTTTATTTGCGCGTTCCCGCGCCTCTCGCTCCAGGGAATAGATAATACGCTGAAGCTCACGCTCTGCTCCAGGCCCGACGTTGAGGAAACGAAAGCTCAGACGCGGCGTGGTAATGGTTTCATTTTTGCTGTCCACGACGGTGCGGTCGCTGATCGCAATCAGCTGTGCATCGAAATAAAAGCGACCCCAGCCTCCCATATCCAGTTCGATTTGCGTAAACCGCATGCCCTCTACCAGCCCGTCCGGTTTCGGCGTGTCCATCAGCGCGCCCATGCCGCCCAGCGACAGATCGAAGAGGCGGAAGCGGATCTCTTTTTTGTCCGGCATTTTGGCCTTACAAAAATAGGCGGGATGGAGCGGGGCGCTGATGCGGAAATATTCACGACGCTGAACAAACCAGAGATTGGTCGGAAGCGGGGTAACAAAAGCCGGCAGTCCCTGGTATTCGCTCAGTTCCAGCCGCGACAGGACAAACTCCACTTTGGCGCCCTGCGTTTCGGCCATCACCGCGATATTCTCCGCTTTCAGCGCCGCGCGGTTTTCATACTCCTGACTGCCTAAATCAATCACCAGCCGATCCTGCGAGGCGTCAAGGATCTTGCTGATGAACTGATTATTCGACCAGCTGATGCGCAGCGGCACTTCACCTTTTTGCAGGTCGCGTAATACCCCTAATACAGCCAGCGGATTTTGCTTGAGGAACTGCTCACTGTAATGACTCACGCCGGATGGCTCCTTGATTGATGACAGACTGTCTTAGCGTTATCGGCAATCTGCAATGAAACTTAATACAAACCGGTGAGTTTTTTTTGCCTGTTTAACCAAAGATAAGTCGGTGAGATGAAAATGGTTTTCCGGCGATGACCTATACTTAAGTTAGCTGCGCAGAAGGTTTTCTGCGCACGCGTTAAACCTGCAAGAGGGCATCGCTATGGGTATCATCGCCTGGATTATCTTTGGTCTTATTGCTGGCGCTATCGCTAAACTGATCATGCCGGGAAACGATGGCGGCGGCTTTATTTTGACCTGTGTACTCGGGGTCGTTGGTGCGGTTGTGGGCGGCTGGCTGGCGACGATGTTTGGCTTTGGAGGCAACATAAGTGGTTTCGACCTGCACAGTTTTCTGGTCGCTGTCGTGGGTGCCATTGTGGTGCTGGGCATATTCAGGTTACTGCGACGAGCATAAATTGACGTAAACGGCTCTCTGCGGAGGGCCGTTTTTTTTGCCTGAGTATTGATTTGTTAATCTAAATGATAATAATTGTCGTTCCGTATTGCATCTAACAACAAGACGACATTATGAATACCTCACGTTTTACGCTTTGCGCTCTGGCAGGGGCCGTCACGCTGGCATTGCAGGTCCCGGCGTTTGCCGAAGAATCCACCATCGTCGTCACGGGCTCAGAGCAGGGCAGCGCGCTGCCGGCCTGGACGAACAGCGCCACGAAATCGGCCGTTGCCGAAAGTAAAACGCCGCAGGTCATCACGACCCTCTCTGCGCCGGAAATTGAAAAGCGTCACGCGAATTCGGTGAATGAAATCCTGCGCTATGCCCCGGGCGTCTCAACCGAGGTGCGGGGGAATACCTCCTACATGAGCGAATATAAAATTCGTGGCTTTACCGTTGACCAGGAGTTCTACAACGGGCTGCAGCTGCCCTATAACGTCACCGGCAATACCAAAGCGCGCATCGATCCGCTGCTGATCGACAGCGTTGATATCCTGAAAGGCCCCTCATCGGTCCTTTACGGCGGCGGTTCGCCGGGCGGGCTGGTGAATATTCAAAGTAAAAAACCGCAGCGGGAAGCCCGAACCGAAATCGGCGTTAACACCGGAAACCGTAATCTGAAAGAGGGCTATCTCGATTCAACCGGGCAGATTGCCGACAGCGACTGGAACTACCGTCTGCTGGGCAAAGCCACGGAAAACGACGATCAGCCGCACACTACCCGGTATGAAAACTACCTGGTTGCGCCGTCCGTCACCTGGCAGCCCGACAGCAAAACCCGCCTCACCCTGGACGCGCTGGCGCAAAACACCCCGAGCCTGACGCCGTCTAACCCGCTGCCGCTCGCCTACCTGCACTCGAAATATGCGGGCAAGCGCGATTATGCCGGAGACGAATGGAGCGGGTTTAAGCAGCGTCAGTGGATGCTGGGCTACAGATTTGAACATGAGTTTGACAGCGGCTGGGGCTTTAATCAGAAAGCGCGCTATTTCGACGTCGATACCCACCAGCGCAGCGTCTACGCGACAGGGACGGGAAGCGAGGCGTATCAGCTCAACCGCTTTGCCTACACCACCGATGAAGACCTTAAGAGCTTCAACATCGACAACCAGGTGACCAAAACCGTTGCGCTGGGCGAGTGGAAACACCATCTGCTGGCCGGGTTTGACTATCAGAAGCTGAACTCCCATTTCCACTATCGCTACGCGTCGGCCACGCCGGGCATCGATATGCGGCATCCTGACTATTCGCAGATCCAGGAAAGCGCGCTGGGGCTCTATACCGCCCAGAAAAACCGTCTCAGCTACCAGCAGAACGGCTATTACTTACAGGATCAGGTAGAGTTTGGCGGCCTCAACCTGCTGGGCAGCCTGCGCTACGACGATTACCGCTCCGTTACCACCAACTACCTGCAAAACGGTGATAAAGCCTGGGTATCGCAGGATCGCGTCACCAAACGCCTGGGCGCGCTTTACGCCTTCGATAACGGGATTTCGCCGTTTATCAGCTATTCAGAAGGTTTCGCGCCGGTGTCACCGCAGGGTACGCTCGTGGCGAAAGACGTCAAACCGACTACCAGCAAGCAGGTGGAAGGCGGGGTGAAATATCTGCTGGCCGACTACGCCACCACCTTTACCGCCTCGGTGTTTAACATCCGGCAGAAAAATGTCGTCACCTCCGATCCGGGCTTCCTGAACTATCGTCAGACCGGGGAAGTGGAATCCAAAGGGGCAGAGCTCTCCGCCATCAGCCGTCCGACGGACAACCTGACGCTGATTGCCAACTATGCGTACACCCACGCGATCAACCGGGAAGATGACAAATACAAAGGTAAACGTCCAACGCAGGTGCCGGAGAATGCCTTCAACCTCTGGGGGGATTACACCTTTGACAACACGCCGCTGAAAGGACTAATGCTGGGAGCGGGCGCACGCTACACCGGGCCGATGGAAATCTCTCCGGCAAACGATGCGGGTAAGCTGGGCGGCACCACGCAGTACGATCTGGCGGCTTCCTACCGGATGGGTGAAATCCTGCCCTCGCTGGCAGGGCTAACGCTTAAAGCCAGCGCGCAGAATATCACTAATAAAGAGACGCTGACCTGCTACGACGCGACCAACTGCTGGATTGGGCGTGACAGGACGTATCAGTTAGGGGCGAGTTATAGTTTCTGACGATCGTTTCCCTTTCCCGGTGCTGAGGGATCTCCAGTAAATTTTTAACCAGAAGCGATTCTGTTTTTTAAAGTGAAACGATTTATTCGCAGCGACGCCATGGTCCGGCTGTAAATCGCTGAGGCGTTTCCTGAAGGCCGGGGCGAGGCGCATGGATGCGCCGAGAGGGCGGGCTTTACAGGGACGTTACCTCCGCCCGTCCCCGATAAGCCGGAAGGAATAAGACGAGGGCACCGCGAAGCGGCGATTTACCGCCGGGAGCCCGGGTCGCCAGGGTGGTGGCGATTGAGCCACCCTGGCACGTTCACAGGCCATGTCGTTACAGAATAGCAAGGAACATAAAGTGAACGGAATGACCACCGCAGCCGTATGTTCCCCTCACCCTAACCCTCTCCCCAAAGGGGCGAGGGGATTGTTCGCTACTCGCATTAATTTGTGAGGATTAGAGCCAGCACGCGCAGGCCGGGTAAGGCGTAGCCGCCACCCGGCAATACCCTCACTGCGCCGCAGCTTTCACCGGCGCAGCCTCCTCATTCGCCGCAGGCTGATTCTCCGGCACGCTGTCGCACGGTTTTGCTTTCGGACAGACCCGATCCAGCATTTTCAGCGTTACGCCGTTACTCCAGCCGAAGCCGTCCTGCAGCGGATACTCGCCGCCGCCGCCACCCGTACCGGTTGTCGACACGTCATACTTCTCGACCAGTTTCTTTTCGCGGTCGTAAGTATGCTGGACGTTCTTCAGGAAGCGCCAGGTCACGTCCATCGAGACCTTTTCTTGCCCGTAATTCTGCAGCCCTTCCGCGGCCACCCACTGCAGCGGGGCCCAGCCGTTTGGCGCATCCCACTGCTGGCCGCTATTGACGGTGGTGGTCGCAATACCGCCCGGCTTCAACAGGCGCGATGAGGTTGCCGCAGCGACTTTATCGGCCCGGTCCTGCGCCGCCGCCTTCACGTAAAGCGGGAACAGGGCTGCCGCCGTGAGCTGATTGCGTACCTTCTTGCTTTTCAGATCGTAATCCGCGTACCAGCCCTCTTTATCATTCCACAGGTGGCTCTCGATGGCTTTCTGACGCGCCGTCGCCAGCGCCTCGTATTTACTTGCGCTGGCGGCGTCGCCACTCTCCTGGCTTGCCCGCGCCAGCAGTTTTTCCATCTTGAACATCAGGGCGTTCAGGTCCACGGGGACAATGCTGGTGGTCCGGATGGTGCCGAGCTTTTGCGGATCGTCCATCCAGCGCGAGCTAAAGTCCCAGCCCGAGGCCGCAGCGGAACGCAAATCACGGTAGATCTCGGTCGCAGGCCGGTTAGGGTTACTTTTGGCGGTATTCACGTCGTCAAGCCATGACTCCGGGCGCGGGGTATCGCGGTCGTCCCAGTAGCGGTTGAGGATAGCGCCGTCGTCCAGCTTCACCACGCGTTTGTTAGCCTGCCCCGGCTGAAGGGCGTCGACGCCGTCCATCCAGTAGGCATACTCTTTCTCCATCTGCGGGCGGTACTTCTTCAGCGCATCGCTGTCGTGGGTCGCCAGCAGTTCAACCATCATTGAGAAAAACGGCGGCTGGGAGCGGCTCAGGTAATAGCTGCGGTTGCCGTTGGGAATGTGGCCGAAGGTGTCAATCTCATACGCAAAGTTATCCACCATGTCGCTGATTTTGTCCCAGTGTTCGCTCTCCGCCAGGCCCAGCATGGTGAAATAGCTGTCCCAGTAGTAGACCTCGCGGAAACGGCCGCCGGGCACAACGTAAGGTTTGGGTAACGGCAGAAGGGAATCCCATTTGTTGCTGGCTTTATCCGTGGTGCGCGTCAGTACGGGCCAGAGATCGTCGATGTGCTCACGTAAACTTTGTCCAGCAGGCGGAACATATTTTTCCCCTTCCGCAGGGAGCGTAAAGTTCATCTCGACAAAGTGGCGTAAGTCAAAGCTGGACTGCGCGTGCTGCATCCGGTAATCCGCCAGAATCATCAGCGGGTCGCTTTTGGGGACGGCATCCGCGAAGGTTTTCTGATCGGGAAACAGTTTGGCGCTTTGCACATCGTTAAACAGAGGGCCCAGCAAAATATCGGGTGAGGTTGTCTGGGCTGCGGGGCTATCGTCGGCATAACCGCAAGTCGTGACGCCGAGCAGCGCGCCTCCTAACGCAAGGGGCAAGAACGCGGGGCGTAGTGTACGAGGTCTTATCATCAGTTCGTCTCCTGTCTTCACTAAACAGCGTGACCGCTGTTGTCAATCACCTGAAAACCTTAGACGAATATTGCCCGCTTCGCGTTAATAATTGCCTGCCCGTCAGACCTCTTCCGGCGTCTGTCTGGCTTCCCGCAGCGTGCCCGGCGCATGTCCAATGATGCGCTTAAATGCCCGGCTAAATGCCGCCAGAGAGCCGTACCCGAGCCGCAGTGCGACGGTTTCAATCGGCTGATTTTCGTGGCGAATGTACTGGATGGCCAGCCGCATCCTCAGCTCGCTGAGATATTTTGCCGGGGTGGTTCCCGTCGCGGCCAGGAATCGTTCGGCGAACACGGAACGGGACGTGCCCGCTTCTTTTGCCAGATCCGCCACGCTCCAGTTCAGGCCGGGCTGCTGGTGCATGGCGTAAATGGCCCGGCTCAGGCGCGGGTCGCGCAGAACCTGCACCCAGCCGGTGGCTTTACCACATCCGCCTTCAACCCAGCCGCGCACGATTAACGCGGCCACCACGTCGGCCAGACGCGCAAGGATCCCGGCGTACCCGGCCTGACGCGAAACGGATTCCCGCTCCATCGCCGCCAGCAGCGGGTGGATCTCCGGCCAGGTGGACATCAGCCGGCTGACCATCATCACTTCCGGCATCGCCTTGATCAGCGGCTGCATCCCGCCCAGCTCAAAATCCATGCATCCGCTAAAGATGATGGTGTTCTCGCTTTCCGGGCAGGGTTCGCAGGTGATGGCACACACCGAGCTGCAGATGGGCTCGCTGGGAAAGGCATTGATGGGCGTAATGGTTGCCCGCTCGTCAGAGAGCAGAGCATGGGAATCACCGCAAGGAATAAAGAGGGCATCGCCGCTGCTCAGTTCGAACGTCGCACCGCTTTCCATTCGCAGCAGGGCGCTACCGTGGCTCACAAAATGAAACTGCGCCCTACCGGGCGCCTGATGGAAGGCGACGCCAAACGGCGCGCTGGCCTGGATCCGCCGGTATTTCACACCTGACAGACGCATGCCGCGTAAAAGTTCGCTGATCAGATCGGGTGACTGTACGGTCATGGCGCAACTCCGGACGAATAATCAATAAGTGGAGATTATATGTCATAGATCGTCCAGGGTGAACCTTCTATGCTTTTGCGACAGTTGTCACATTTTTATAACGGGAGAAAAACAGATGAATTCATGTGTCGCGGCGAGCGAGGCGGTAGCGCCTGCAAAACCCGCCTGGCGGGCCGTCTATTCACTGGGGCTGGGGGTGTTTGGGTTGATTACGGCAGAATTTCTGCCCGCCAGTCTGTTAACGCCGATGGCCGCGAGCCTGGGCGTAAGTGAGGGAATGGCCGGACAGGCCGTCACCGCCACTGCGCTGGTGGCGCTGGTAACCGGACTGCTGATTACGCCGGCGACCAAAAGCATCGACCGCCGCTGGGTGCTGATGTTTTTCTCGGTCCTGCAAATTATCTCCAGCCTGCTGGTGGCCTTTGCGCCGACGCTGCACGTCCTGCTGATGGGGCGTTTGCTGCTCGGGGTAGCCATCGGGGGATTCTGGGCGATGTCGACGGCGACCACGATGCGCCTGGTTCCGGCGGATAAAGTGCCGAAGGCGCTGGCGGTGATCTTCTCCAGCGTATCGATAGCCACGGTGGTCGCGGCGCCGCTCGGCAGCTATCTGGGCAGCCTGATCGGCTGGCGCAACGTCTTTGTTCTCTGCATTCTGCCGAGCATGCTGGCGCTGCTGTGGCAGCTCTGGGTCCTGCCGTCCATGAAGCCGGAGAGCAGCGGCAGCCTGAGTACGCTGTTCCGCGTGCTGCGTCGTCCGGGGATGATCGGCGGCATGCTGGCGACCATCCTGATTTTCAGCGGCCATTTCGCCTTCTTTACCTACCTGCGCCCGTTCCTGGAAACGGTGGGGCAGGCGAGCGTGGAGACCATTTCGCTGATCCTGCTGGGCTTTGGGCTGGCCAACTTTGTCGGCACCTCGGTTGCCGGGCATCTGCTGGCGCGTAATCTGCGCCTGACGCTGGCGCTGGTGCCGTTCGCAATGGGCGTTCTTGCGCTCACGATGGTGGCATTTGGTCATCTGGCGATGCTGGACGGGTTCCTGGTCGCGCTGTGGGGCTTTGCATTTGGTCTGGTTCCGGTGGGCTGGTCAACCTGGCTTGCCACTACCGTTCCGGATGAAGCCGAAAGTGCAGGCGGGCTGCTGGTGGCCTCAATTCAACTGGCGATAAGTGCCGGTGCGGCCGGGGGCGGCGCGGTATTTGACCTCAACGGCGCCAGCGGGGTATTCGCGGGCAGCGGTCTTTTGCTGGTAACGGCAATGGTAATTGTGTTTATGGGCGTGAAAGTGAAAGCAGAGTGAGTCTTTTCCCTCTCCTTGGGGAGAGGGACTTAACGGTTGTTCATTGTTCTATGCTGTTGCTCTTTCATTCCAGGTGTCTTTAAACATGATATTCCCGTCGCAATATTTCCATTCAATCGATTCATAACGGAGTTCGACTTCTTCCATATGCGCACTTGCGATACCGAGCGGGTGCAATACTGGCGAGATCCTGGTTATTTTGACGTTTTCCAGAGTGATATTGAAGTATTCGCGCTCAATACCGGCGTCATCAATTTTATACATTTTGATTAATGCAGATTTGAAGGTTTTGCCTGTACATACAGCACGAAATAAATAGGGTGTGATGCGGTCTATTTCTTTTTCAAAGGTGATTGGAACATGAAGGCGCGTTCCTGTCAGTTTTCCCGTGTTGGAACTGGTGGGGATCCAGACGGAGTGATTAAACGATTTGAGTTCGGTAGAGCCCAATCTTGTAGGCATTAAACACTCGCCTGAAACGGGCGCGTTATTTTCATCAGTAAACCATATATGTGCTGGCGTAGACATGTTTCATCCTTTTGGCTCGTAGAAGTACGCTATATAAAAAACAATCACAACAATAGCCCCAATGATAAGCATTGCGGTTTGGTCATCCTCGATGAAGGTAGCTGGTATCGTTGATAAAGTCACAATGACAAAAATTGTGCCATATGCTTTCAAATCATTCTTCCAGTCTTCGATAATAAGTTTAATGATGCTCTTAATGAATTCTCGCATTATTGGGCCATTTTTATAAATGCCTTCGTAATATCATTGTCTGATGCTGTATAAATATTCAGGTAGCCAGCTTTCATTATTACGGGTTCGATGAGAAAGAACATCATTTCAATATTTTCCATATATAATGCATGGTAAAATAACGGAAGGTTTTTTTTAAGATTATTGGCACTGTCGGCAGCGTGTTGAATCATTGCATAACCGTTTAACACTAAAAATACGCCACCCGTTCTCCCAGCAACTTTTGTCATTAACACCCTTTGCACTGCGGTATTCATTTGATTGCTATAACATATGTACTTTGTAACAGCATAAATTAAGCCGAATTTCGAAGCTTGTTTAACTGAATAATTGGTTGTGAAGGGTATGACTTTCTGGAGTATGCTTTTTTTCTCATCTTCACTTCTGTTTTTAAGCATTGTTTCTAAATATATCTTAACCATGCGGAAGATTAAATCTCTGTGTTTAACTAATTCTACAACACCAAAAATGAACCTCTTGTCTTCTGAGCGCAATTGTGTACAGACATCCTGATAATTGTCTGTAAAGCAAGACGTATAATAAAGCAATCGCGTGGTGGCATCACCAAGATTGTTTAAATATTCTATGGCACCATCTTTTACCCCCGCGACGGCACGATCGAGCCTTACTGCGAGATCTTTATCGGATCCAATTCTTTCTATAATTTCCTTGCTGTAATACATAATATGTCCCTGTTGTGTGCAGGGTGTATCATGGTCTACGTTATCGACTAAGGACAGTGATCGGACTCGCAATTTTAAACGTAAAATAAAGAATAAATATTAACCTATTTTCTAAGTTAATTGGTGCGTTTTTATAATTGATGCGATGAATTAGAAAGAGTTAAATAATCTTGAGATTATTGAGAATTATATATTCAGCGAGGAAGGGGGAGATATTACTGAATGATGACATAATGTGTAGGCCGGGTAAGCGCAAGAGCCACCCGGCACCACGGTAAGACTTACAGCCCTTTCTTATCCATCAGCACCGCCAAATCCACCAGACGGTTAGAGAAGCCCCACTCGTTGTCGTACCACGCCAGGATCTTCACCATGTTCCCGCCAATCACCAGCGTGGAAAGCCCGTCGATAATTGAGGAACGTGGGTCACCCTGGTAATCGCTGGAGACCAGCGGTTCATCGCTGTAGCCCAGAATGCCTTTCAGAGGTCCGCTGGCGGCCGCGTTGCGGAACGCGTCATTCACCTCTTCGGCTGTTACGTTACGGCTCAGCGTTACCGTTAAATCCACAATCGACACCACCGGCACCGGCACGCGCAGGGAGTACCCGGTCAGTTTGCCGTCCAGAGAGGGGATCACTTTCCCCAGCGCTTTTGCCGCGCCGCTGGAGTAAGGCACAATCGACAGCGCCGCCGCGCGCGCGCCGCGCAGATCTTTCTCAGGCTGATCGTGCAGCGCCTGGCTGTTGGTGTAGGCGTGCGTGGTATTCATCAGGCCATGCTCAATCCCGAACTGCTGATGCAGAACCTGAGCGGCCGGCGCCAGGCCGTTCGTGGTGCAGCTCCCGTTACTCACCACCGCGTGACGGGCGGGATCGTACTGCTCGTGATTAACCCCCATCACAATCGTCAGGTCGTCGTTCTTCCCGGGGGCGGAAATGATGACGCGCTTAGCGCCGCCGTGGGTGATATACACCGCCGCTTTTTCCCGCTCGGTAAAGAAGCCGGTGGCCTCAATCACCACGTCAACGCCGACGTCACGCCACGGGATATTCGCCGGATCGCGTTCGCTAAATACGGCGATCCGCTGCCCGTCTACCTGCAGCGCGCCGTCTGCCGCTTCAACCGGGGCGGGAAGCTTGCCCAGAAGGGAATCATGTTTCAGCAGGTGGGCGAGGGTTTTACTGTCCGTCAGATCGTTAATGGCCACAATCTGCAGATCCGGGTTACCCAGCGCCGCGCGCAGGAAATTACGTCCGATACGGCCGAAACCGTTAATACCGACCTTAACCATGGTGCACTCCTTATCTCTGTTGTCTGGAGTCACTGTAGGCGTCGGGCCGGTTGGCGTAAACGACAAAAAAGGATCAGATTACGCCATTTTGCGGCAGTGGAAGCGCTGGCGGTACTCGCCGGGCGTGAGGTGAAGCTGTTTCTCAAAGATGCGGCGCAGGTTAATGCTGGTGCCAAACCCGCTTTGCTCGGCAACGCGTTCAAGGGAGTCATGGGTCTGCTCAAGCAGCTGGCGGGCCGCGGCAAGCCGCGCTTCGGTCACGTAGCGGGCCGGAGAAACTCCCGCGTCGCGGGTAAACACGCGGGTGAAATTACGCGGGCTCATTGCCGCTTTCTCGGCCAGATTTTCCACGCACAGGTCGGCGGTGAGGTTTTGCAGGATCCAGGTTTGCAGTTCGCTTATCGGGCCCGATGTGCCGGGCTGCTGCAGGCTGTAACGGCTGAACTGCAGCTGGCCGCCGGGACGGCGCAGATACATCACCATGTCCTGCGCCACGTCGCGGGCGAGGGTAAATCCGTAGTCGTCTTCCACCAGCGCCAGGGTCAGATCGAACCCGGAACTCACGCCGCCGGAGGTCCAGATGGGGCCATCCTGAATATACAGCGGACCGCCTTCGACGTGGATAGCCGGATACTGGACTTGCATCGTCTCCAGCAGCCGCCAGTGGGTGGTCGCACGGCGACCGTCCAGCAGGCCGGTCTGGGCCAGCAGCATCGCGCCGCCGCAGATGGAGGCTACCCGCCGGGCGTGCGGCGCAGCGAGGTGCAGCCAGTCCACCACCGCCGTGCTCTCCTGCTCGTTCATGCCGCGTCCGGTGATGATAATGGTGTCCAGCGGTTCACGCGGGTCCAGCTCCGGCAGGGGATAGTCCGCCAGCAGATTCAGGCCGGACTGGCCGTGGATCACCTGGTGAGGCTGGGTGGTGGCGATGATAATCCGGTAGCGCGGCTGCGCAAGCCCTTCCGGATGCAGCCGGTTGGCCTGCATCAGAATGTCGGCGATACCGGCGGCTTCAAACAGCATGCCGCCGTCGGGAACAATAATCAGGATCTTCTTCATGTCCTGAAAAGTACCTTTATCACAGAATAAGTCAAGCAGCGCGTGCGCCCCACGTTTCTGGCAAAGCAATGCGATTTAAGTTCTTTGTTATTTCAGGCGTTATCCCCGATCGTCAGAGAATTATCTCTGGCGAAACGGCGTCTGAAGGAATGAGTCAACGAAGCTCCCTCTATTTACATCCGCAACAACGCGAACAAATCCGCCACCTTGCATCGGGTTTTTTATGGCGCAGCGAACTGCCCACGTGGCTGTTGATTATCACTATTTATGCAGGCTGGTTTGCCACGCTGGCGTTCTGGCAAACGCTCGGCCTGCTGCCCGCCACGCTCCTGCTCATCGGGTTTACCGCCTGGTACATGTCCCTGCAGCATGAGCTGATCCACGGGCACCCCACGCGTTTTGCCTGGCTCAACCAGCTGTTTGGCACGCTCCCGCTGGCGGTCTGGTATCCGTATGGCCTGTACCGGGACTCCCATCTCGCCCATCATCGGCACCATAGCCTGACCCATCCGGTGGATGACCCGGAGTCGTACTATTTTACCGACGAGAGCTGGGCGCGCTTTTCCCCCTGGCAGAAACGTATGATTCGGGCGCGGAATACCTTCGCCGGGCGGCTGGTGCTGGCCCCGCTGCTGGATATCCTTCAGACGCTGGGCAGCGCTGCGGCGGCGTTTCGTCACCTTCAGCTGCGGGCAATGTCAATGTGGCTGATTCACGTTTTGCTGCTGGTGGCGCTCTTCGCCTGGATGACGCATACCGGCTTTTCACCCGTCTGGTTCGTGCTGGCGGTCAGCTATCCGGCGCTGGCGCTGACCAAGATCCGATCGTTTTTCGAACATCGCGCGGCGGACGACCCGCTGGCGCGCTCCGTTATTAATGAGGCGGGGCTGTTCTGGCGGGTGCTGTTTTTGAATCTCAACTACCATTCAGTACATCACGATCTGCCGGGCGTTCCCTGGTACGGGCTGAAGGCCATCTACGAGCAAAACCGGGAGGCGTACCAGCAGCGAAACCACGGTTTTCTCGTCAGGGGCTATGGTGAATGGCTGCGTCAGTTCTGGGTGAGACCCGTCGACGTCACCGTTCATCCCGCAAAACAACAGGGGGAAGGTTATGAGTAACCTGCTGGCGTTGCCCATGTATGCCGTGGATCGCGCCAATACCCGCGCGCTCTGGCTGGCGGTAAAGGGGCTGTTGGCCGCGCGCGGTGTGTCCGTCGATCGTGACCCCGGCTGGCCGGAGTCCGATCTGCTGAGGCACTGGCAACAGCCTGCGCTTATCCTCAGCCAGACCTGCGGTTATCCGCTGGTCACGCAGCTCCCGGACGTGCAGGTGGTCGGCTGTTTTCACTACGCGGCGCCGGGCTGCGAAGGGATCCAGTACCGCAGCTTTCTGGCGGTGCGCGAGGAGGATCGGCACCTCACGCTGGCGGGTTTTCGCGGACGTCGGGCGGTCTGTAATTCCCCGGATTCCCAGTCCGGCTACAATGCGCTGCGAAAAATAGTGGCTCCCCTTGCGAACGACGGTCCCTTTTTCGCGCAAACGTCCTTCAGCGGCAGCCATCGCCAGTCGCTGATTGATGTGAAACGCGGGGCGGGGGATATTGCGGCCATCGACTGCGTGACCTGGGCACTGCTGCAGCGCCATGAGCCGGAACGCCTTGCGGGACTGGCGGTCATTGGCCGCACCCCGCTGACGCCGGGACTGCCGCTGATCACCTCGCATGACACCTCGCCTGAAACGCTTAACGCCATTCGCGATGCGCTTCACGAGCTGGTGGATGCGCCGGAATACCGGGAGGTGCGCGACGCGGTGCTGATCGGCGGTTTTAGCGTGGTGACGCGGGAGGCCTACGCCTCATTGACCGCGTGATAAATCTCCTGCGCGTCGGTAAAACAGCGCAGCGCCAGCGAGGAGACGGGCTTCTGCCTGCGCATAATCAGGCCGACGGGAGCCTCAATGTTCGCGTCGGCGATGGGGACAATCCTGAAGTTGCCGTTCAGTGCCTCCAGCCCGTTGTTCAGCGGCATGACGGCGCAGCACACGCCGCTCTGAACCGCCTGAATGATCTGAAACGTTGAGTCGCTTTCGAAAACGGACGTGGGTTCGATGCCTGCAGATTTAAAGCTGGCCTCCATATGCGCCCGGTAGTGCATCCCTTTAGTCAGGAACCCCAGAGGAAAATCCGTCAGGTCGTGCCACGTCAGCGCTGCCTGGCCGAGCTTGAAATGGCGAGTGTCGTGCAGCAGGCCCATCTTCGTTTTTGGCAGCTGGATAACGTCAAACAGGCTGGTGTCGATGCTGTTGAGGTAGCAAATTCCCAGCTCAAGCTGATTGCGGCTGACGCCGTCGGCAATCTGCGCTGAGGACATGGAATAGAGGCTGTAGGTCAGCTCCGGGTATTTTTGCGTTAGCTGGCGAATAAAGATCATCGGATCCACGCTCGCCAGCGGCACCATCCCCAGACGTAATTCGCCCACCACCTGGCCTTTGCACAGCGCGGCTTCCGCCTGTAACCCGTCGTGTGCGGCAAGCAGGGCGCGGGCCCACGCGAGGATGCGTTCCCCCTCCGGCGTAAACCCTTCAAAGCGCTGCCCGCGCACGATCAGCACCAGCCCCAGCTCCTCTTCCAGGCTGCGGATGCGCATGGAGAGGGTCGGCTGGGTGACGTTGCACTGCGAGGCCGCTTTACCAAAGTGCCGGGTCTCGTCGAGTGCGATTAAATATTTTAACTGTTTAATATCCATCATTATCTCTGCGCGAGCAGCCTTACAGCATGCGGATCTCTTTCGAGCGCAGGGTGATGCGAACCGGAACGGATTTATACGACGGCGTACCGCTGTCCTTATCCAGATAATCAAGCGGTACCAGCACGTTGGCCTCCGGGTAATAGGCGCCGACGGTGCCCGGCGCGATGCTGTACGCCACCACGGTAATGTCCTTCAAACGCTGGACGCTGCCGGGGAGGGCGGTTTCGATATCCACGCGGTCGCCGTGTTCCAGGCCTGACTGCGCCATATCGTCTTCGTTCATAAACAGCACGTCGCGGCGGCCAAACACGCCGCGGTAGCGGTCGTCCAGCGCGTAAATGGTGGTGTTGTACTGGTCGTGGCTGCGCAGCGTGATTAACCGCAGAACGTGCTCACCTTCGCCGCTGGCATTCTCGTGAACGCCGTCGAACACCGAGAAGATCGCTTTTCCCGTCGCCGTTGGCCAGATGCGTTGCGTCGGCGGCAGCGGCATGCGGAAGCCCCCGGGAACGCGGATCCGCGCGTTGTAGTTCTCAAAGCCCGGAATGGTCTGCTCGATCAGATCGCGGATCCGGTCGTAATCTTCTACCAGCGTCAGCCAGTCCACGCGGGTTTCCGGCAGCGTGGCTTTCGCCATGCCGGCGACGATAGCCGGCTCCGAACGGAGCAACGGCGAGGCGGGCTTCAGCTTGCCGGACGAGGCATGCACCATCGACATGGAGTCTTCGACGGTAATGGACTGACGGCCGGTGGCCTGGAGATCCAGCTCGGTGCGGCCGAGGCACGGAAAGATAAAGGTCTCTTTGCCCACCAGCAGATGGGTACGGTTGAGCTTGGTCCCGACGTGCACGCTCAAATCCAGGTTACCCATCGCCGGAAAACCCCGCTCGTGATCGGGCATCGCGACGGCAAAATTACCCCCGAGGCAGATGAGCGCCTTCGCGCGGCCGTCGATCATCGCCTGCGTGGCCTGCACCGCATCGTGTCCGTGGTGAGACGGCGGCTCAAAGCCGAAAACGTCCTTCAGACGGTTCAGGAAGGCCGGGGTAGGCTTCTCGCTGATCCCGACGGTGCGGTTACCCTGAACGTTAGAGTGGCCGCGCAGGGGGCAGATTCCCGCGCCGGGCTTGCCGATGTTTCCGCGCAGCAGCAGCAGGTCAGCGATCAGGCGGACGTTCGCCGTACCTTTATTGTGCTGGGTAATACCCATCCCGTAGGTAATGATGGTGGCATTTGATTTCGCATAGGCGTCGGCCACCTTTTTGAGCGCCGCCCGGTTCAGGCCCGACTCGCGCTCGATCTCGTCCCAGCGGGTTTGCGCGATATCGGCGGCGAAGTCCTCACTGCCCTGGGTGTGTTCGGCAATAAACGCATGGTCGAGCACGTCACCGCGTTCGGCCTCCATTTCCAGCAGATGTTTGGCAATGCCTTTCAGCGCGGCGGCATCGCCCCCGGCCTTCACCTGGAAATAGGTCGAGGCGATATCCGTTGAGCCGTAGGTCGCCATTTCAATCACGCTTTGCGGGTCGGCGAAGCGTTCTAGGGCGCGCTCGCGCAGCGGGTTAAAGACGATAATCGGCACGTTGCGACGGGCCAGCTCATGGAGGGTCCCCATCATTCGCGGATGGTTGGTGCCGGGGTTGTGGCCGATAGAGATCACCAGCTCGGTCTTATCAAAGTCGTCCAGCGAGACGGTGCCTTTCCCGATGCCAATCGAACGCGGCAAACCGACGCTGGTGGCCTCGTGACACATATTCGAGCAGTCGGGGAAGTTATTGGTGCCGTATTCGCGGGCGAACAGCTGGAACAGATACGCCGCTTCGTTAGAGGCGCGTCCGGAGGTATAGAACTCGACCTGGTCCGGTTCGAGCCCGCGCAATACTGCGCCGATGCGTTGAAACGCCTCTTCCCAGTCGACGGGCCGGAAGGTATCGCTTGCCCGGTCGTAGCGCAGGGGATGCGTCAGTCGACCGTAGCCTTCCAGTTCAAAGTCCGATTTTGCCAGCAGCGAGGAGACGCTGTTTTCGGCCAGAAACGCGGGGGTAACGCGTTTGCTGGTCGCTTCCCAGGTCACAGCTTTTGCGCCGTTCTCGCAGAACTGGAACGTCGACTTGTGTTCTTTATCCGGCCACGCGCAGCCCGGGCAGTCGAAACCGTCAGGCTGGTTGGTGCGCAGCAGCGTCGCGGGAGCGTCCAGGGTATCCATTTGGGTACGTACCGCGATGGCCGTCGCTTTTAACGCGCCCCAGCCTCCGGCAGGACCGTCATAGTGTCTGATACCCGGCACCGAGCGTCTTTTCTTATTCATACCCACTCCTGATTTCTTCGGTCACACAACGTCTGAACACATATAAGCGCTGTATAAGACAATAAGCGAAAGCAATGACGACCGGATGGCTACGCGCATACGGTGCGGAAAAGTGCCTTATCTTAAATTCTTTTTATTACAGCGATTTATCGGATCTGATGCTTAAATATTTAAAGAAATTATAACGAAATTTTATCATTTTAATAATAAATCTTATCTATCACACGGTAGGCAAGATAGATGGGGCGAGCAGGAGAGGATGTAGCAGCAATAAAATTTCGAATGAAGGCTGCGGGCGGCAGCAATAAACACGGGGCGCTGCTGGCGGGCTATTGCGAGCATTTTTGGCTGCGATAATGTCAGGATGGTTAACTCAGGCTTAATGATTAAAGGATAAATTTCAGGCCTGGTCGGATAATTGTCGCAACGCGAAATATAAAGTTATTTTGAGGCGTAAAATTAACGTCGTGCAACATAAGTGAAATAGTCACATTCACGTTAACGCGTGCATTCAATATTAAAGTTACCCTGATAGTGCAACAAATAATTCATCTTTCATATATTCTGCTGACCTCACCAATACGCGAATTCTACTAATTATGGTAGTGGCGATAATAGCCGTATTGCGTTAATGAAAGTGGTTCTCTTTTGTGTTTTTTGTATATAAAACAAATGATTGCAATGTTGTGTGGCTAAGAAATAAAAGGGCGTAGGTCATATCGGGTTTTTTCATAGGATTAATCCTATAATTTTCCGACTGCTTCATTTACCAACAGTTACGTACCGGTAAATATTGAATTGAGACGAAGCTCATGTAAACTTGTTTACCGTTTGTCAAAATATGTCAGGAAGACACTGGGCCTTATTCTGAAGGGCTCGTGCGGTAGCTATGCCCTTAAAATAGTAACGCCCCGAAAATATCCTGGCTATTTTAACAATAGCACCTAAGTCAAACTTCACTCCCTTATCTTCATCATCGAAATATCGCTACGGAAAAGCATATGAAAATGCGCGTACTGTTTTCACTTCTGTTTGTAATGGCGGTGGCGGGCTGTAAAGCGCCGCAGAAACCTGTGATCAACGACGATACGATCGAGACCAGCCAGGTCAACGGCGTGACCTTAACCCACCGTCACGCTGTGACGCCGCCGGCGGAGTTCAACCCGGTCAACGAACCGTATCGCGCCATGTATCCAGCCTCCCTGATGAGCCGTCCTGACTTCGGCGGCAAAGTTATCCGCACTCTCGACACCGGAAAAACGTACGTGGTGCTGGGTCAGGTTGAACATTACTGGATGGCGCTTGCCGATGAAGGCAACGATCAGCTGATTGGTTACGTCCCGATGCGCGCCGTGATCAAGGCCGACCTGTACGACGCCGCCGTGCGTAAACAGGCCATTCGTCCGAAGGCGCGTAAAAAAGCGACCTGTGTCGACGTCGATGGCAACAGCAAAGCCTGCAAAGACAGCGCTAACGGTACCTGGATCCTGAACTAAACGGCTTGCATGAGCGCATTTTTATGAATAATAAAAATTTTCATAAGCTGTGGTTATTCTTTTACGCGGTGATTTTCGCCCTGGTCAGTGGTTGTACGTCGTCTTCACACAGCGACCCCTCCCGCTACAATCTGCAGTTTCAGGCTCATCCACAAATCAACGAATCTGCGCCGCTTAAGGTCCGGGTGTTGTTGCTGAAATCCGATGCGGATTTCATGTCCAGCGACTTCTACTCCCTGCAGAACAACGCGTCAGCCACGCTTGGCGCGAATCTGCTGAACAGCGACGTGTTCTTCCTGATGCCGGGACAGCTGTCCAAAACCCTCAGCGGGCAAAGCTCTCCGGAGGCCCGCTACATCGGCGTGATGGCGGAGTATCAGATGCTGGATGGCAAAAAATGGCGCGTTTCACTCCCTCTGCCTGTGCCTGGCGAAAATCATATCTACCAGTTCTGGAAATGGTCCGCGGATGAACTTCAGGCCAACGTTTTTCTCGACGTGAACGGCATTCGGGTCATCAGCCAGTAACGCGCTTCAACACAGGAAACACATCATCATGACGAAAGCAGAAAAGGTCGTCTGGACCGAAGGCATGTTCCTGCGTCCACACCATTTTCAGCGGACTGAAAGCTATCTGCTCAACCATGTTCGTGAATGGGGCGCGCTACAGCGGTCATATCTCTGGGGCTTTCTTGACGTGGAACTGGATGAAGCGATGCTTCGTCAGGGATGCATTGCCCTGAGCTACTGCAGTGGCTTGCTGCCGGACGGCACCTTTTTCCAGGTGCTTAACGGGCGCAACGGTCCTGCACCGCTGAAAATTCCTGACAATCTCACCAAAGAAAAGGTGGTGCTCGCGCTGCCGGTTCGTCGTGGCGAGAGAGAAGAGGTGATTTTTAGCGAAGAGCCGGCCTCGCTGGCGCGCTTCATCGCTTTCGAGCAAGAGGTGGAAGACGACAACGCCATGTCGGTGGGGGATGCCACCGTCCAGTTTGGCCGTCTGCGTCTGACCCTGATGCTGGAAAAAGACCTCACGGCGGAATGGACCGCCATCGGCGTGGCGTTTGTGACGGAGAAACGTAACGACAACCACGTGCGGCTCGATAACAGCTACATCCCGCCGATGCTCAACGCCAACAACAGCCCGCAGATCTACAGCATGATCAACGATCTGCACGGTCTGCTGGTCCAGCGCAGCCAGCAAATTGGCGGTCGTCTGCGCCAGCCTGGCCGCTTTAACACCTCCGAACTGATTGAGTTCACGCTGCTGTCGCTGGTTAACCGTCATCTGGGCGAGGTTTCGCATTTAAAAACCCTCCCGCTGCTGCATCCGGAAACGCTCTGGCGCAGCTGGCTGCCCTTTGCGACCGAGCTCGCCACCTGGACGTCGCAGCGTACCGCCGAAAGCGTGCTGCCGATTTACGATCATGACGATCTGGCTAACTGCTTCAGCAAACTGATGCTGATGCTGCGTCAGGGGCTGTCGCTGGTGATGGAAGACCACGCGATTCAGCTGCCGCTTAACGAACGCTCTCACGGCCTGAACATCGCCACGGTGCCTGAAACCAGCATGGTGCGCGAGTTCGGCTTCGTGCTGGCGGTAAAAGCCAACGTGCCGGGCGAACACCTGCAAACCCATTTCCCGGCGCAGATGAAGGTCGCGCCGGTCTCGAAAATCCGCGATCTGGTTCAGCTTCAGCTGCCGGGCATTATGCTGCGCGCCATGCCGGTCGCGCCGCCGCAGATCCCGTGGCATGCCGGCTACAGCTACTTTGAACTGGAGAAGGGCAGCGAGCTGTGGCACGAGATGGATAAGTCCGGCGCATTTGCCCTGCATCTTGCAGGGGAATTCCCGGGGCTGGATATGGAGTTTTGGGCCATCCGTAGCCCGACAGAATAATAAAGCGAGCGCTTAATATGCAGGAACGACAGGACACCGGCAGTGATGCCGCGTTTACCGGAGCCAGTAGCAACAATCAGCTGGTGGCGGCCGCCAATCCGCTGCTCAACGCGATTCCGCAGATCCGTCATTCGGTCTCCCATGACGATCAGGTGGCGTTACGCCAGCGTCTGATCGATGAGATTCGCCGTTTCGAAGTCCGCTGTCAGCAGGCGGGGCTGCCCTACGAAGTGATCGTCGGGGCACGTTACTGCCTGTGTACGGCGCTCGATGAGGCCGCCGCGCTCACCCCCTGGGGCAGCAGCGGCGTCTGGTCAAGCAACGGTCTGCTGGTGACCTTCCACAACGAAACCTGGGGCGGCGAGAAGTTCTTCCAGCTGCTGGCGCGCCTGTCGCAGAACCCGCGCGAGCATATCCTGCTGCTGGAGATGATCAACTACTGCCTGCTGCTGGGCTTCGAAGGACGCTATCGGGTGCTGGATAATGGCCGCACGCAGCTTGAAACCATCAAGCAGCGGCTGTGGCAGATGATCCGCGGCGTGCGCGGCAGCTATCCGCCGCCGCTTTCTCCCCATCCGGAAGATCGTCCGGTACTGCGCAAGCTCTGGCGGCCGATGGTTCCTCTGTGGGCCTGCGTGGCGCTGGCCGGGTTTATCGCCTGCCTGTTTTATATCGTGCTTAACTGGCGCCTTGGCGATAACACCAACCCGGTGCTGGCGAAGATTTACCAGTCCCAGCTGCCGGAAACCACTATTCAGCAACCGGCCCGTCAGCTTCCGGCGGTGCTGAACCTGCGCGGCTTCCTGAAGCCTGAAATCGAGGCGGGCCTGGTCGCGGTGAAAGACGAAGCGGATCGCAGCGTCGTTATCCTGAAGGGCGACGGGCTGTTTGCCTCTGCCTCTACCGTCGTGCGTGACCGCTATGAACCGGTCATCAACCGCATTGCGCAGGCGATGAATAACGTCAGCGGCAAAATTCTGGTGGTGGGCTACAGCGACAACGTGCCGATCCGCAGCGCGCGCTTTGCCTCGAACTATGAACTCTCTCTGGAACGCGCCCGCTCGGTACAGAAAATGCTGCAGGGAAGCCTCTCTCAGCCTGGCCGCGTGAAAGCGGAAGGGCGGGGCGAGATTAACCCGGTGGCGCCGAACACGACGCCTGAAAACCGCGCCCGTAACCGCCGTGTGGAAATTACTCTGCTGGTGTCGCCTGAAAACACTCAGGCTGAGCTGAACGGATTGCCGCAAGGAAACTAAGGATGCTGACTACACTTCTTTCCATCTTGACCAACCGCATTCTGTGGAGCTTCCTCGGCGTAACGGCGCTTGCGGCGGTGATCTGGATGATTGGTCCCCTGTTGTCCATCGTGGACACCCGACCGCTTGAGTCTGAGCAGAACCGCATTATCAGCATTGCCGTGGTCTATCTGCTCTGGGCGCAGGGCCACATTCTGCCGCGCCTGTACAATGCCTGGCTGAACCGCAAGCTGATGGACAAGCTCAAAGAGAACACCGCCAGCCCGGAAGCGGCGGATCCGCAGAAGCGGCTGAACAGCGAGGAGCAGATCCTCGCCAGCCGCTTTGATGAAGCCGCGCAGATGCTTAAAAAAGCGCACTTCAGCAAAGCGGGCCAGGGCGCCCAGTGGACGCAGCGCTTCAGCACGCAATATCTCTATCAGCTGCCGTGGTACGTCATTATCGGCGCGCCGGGTTCCGGTAAAACCACGGCGCTGGTTAACTCCGGGCTGCAGTTCCCGCTGGCCGATCGCTTCGGTAAAACCGCGCTGCGGGGCATTGGCGGCACGCGTAACTGCGACTGGTGGTTTACCAATGAAGCGGTGCTGCTGGACACGGCGGGCCGCTACACCACCCAGGAGAGCGAGCAGGTGCAGGACGCCGGCGAATGGCTGGAGTTCATGGGGTTACTGCGCAAGTATCGCCGCCGCCAGCCGATCAACGGCGTCATCATCACCATCAGCATTTCTGACCTGCTCACCCAGTCCGCCGAGGCGTCCCGCCAGCAGGCGGTGAACCTGCGCCAGCGTCTGTCCGAGCTGCATGAACAGCTGGGTATCCGCTTCCCGGTGTACGTGATGGTGACCAAGGCCGACCTGCTTAAAGGTTTCCGCGCCTGGTTTGCCGACTACGACAAAGCGCAGCGCGACCAGATCTGGGGCTTTACGCTGCCGTGGGAGCAAACCAAACACGCCGATTACGACCTGATGGGCAACTTCCAGCAGGAGTTTTCTCTGCTCCAGCAGCGCCTTGATGCCGGGCTGCCGGAAACCATGCTGAAAGAGCATGACGCGAAAACCCGCGCTGAAGCGTATCTCTTCCCGCAGGAGTTCGCCGCGCTGCGTCCGCTGCTGGCGGACTACCTGAGCACGGTCTTCGCCCGCTCCAACTTCGAAACCGAGTTCTCCCCGCGCGGGATCTACTTCGCCAGCGGGACGCAGGAAGGCATGCCGTTCGACCGCGTGATGGGCGAACTGAACCGCGCGCTGTCGCTGCCGGAAGGGGGAGAGGCGGATAACTGGGATTCGGTCAGCAAAGAAGCGCCTATCCCGGGGGCAAAAGGTCAGAGTTTCTTCATTAAGAACCTGCTGCAAAACGTCATCTTCCAGGAAGCCGGGATCGCGGGCGAAAACCGCTGGTGGGAGCTGCGCAACCGGGCGGTGATCTGGTCTGGCTACGCGGCGCTGCTGGCCCTGCTGGTCATCCTCGGCGGTCTGTGGCTGACCAGCTATGCCAAAAACAAGGCCTATCTGGAAGAGGTGGATGCGAAGGTGCCGCTGCTGGACCAGCAGAGCAAAGCGCTGCAGAACCAGACCCAGCGTGACCTGTTCGATCTGCTGCCGCTGCTGAACGGTCTGGTGGACCTGCCGAAAAGCGACGCGTTTGATGTAAACGATCCGCCCGTCTCCCGCCGTATGGGGCTCTACCGCGGAGATGACGTCAGCGATGCCTCGCAGTCTCTGTACCAGAAAGCGCTGGATCAGATGCTGTTGCCTGCCGTCGCTATGCACATCACCACCTGGCTGCGCAACGACAACGGTAGCGATGTGGAATATAGCTATGAAGCGCTGAAAGCCTATCAGATGCTGTATCAGCCGAAGCACTACGACGGTAAATTCCTGCATTCGTGGGTGATGCTCAACCTGCAGCGAAATCTGCCGCAGAACGTCACGAAGGCGCAGCTGCAGCAGCTTGAATGGCACCTGACGCAGCTGCTGGAACCGAAAATCCAGGCCTCGCCGTACGCGCAGGATGAATCTCTGGTGGCCCGCGAAAGAGCGATGATCGGCCAGCAGCCGCTCTCCACGCGCGTTTACGGTCGTCTCAAACGCCTGCTTGAACATGATGACAACCTCAAGCCGGTCTCCCTTTCCGATCTGGGCGGACCGCAGAGCGAGCTGGTGTTTTCACGCAAAAGCGGCAAGCCGGTGAGCGAAGGCGTGCCGGGTCTGTATACGCCGGACGGCTACTGGAAAAGCTTTAACGGCCAGATTGACAGCGTAACCACCGCCCTGCACGAGGACGATGCCTGGGTGCTGGGGGCCGCGACGGCGCAGGAAGATAAACAGCAGATCGATAACGCCGTGCGCCAGCTCTACATGCGCGATTTTATCGCGAACTGGGATCGCTTCCTCGCCGACATCCAGCTCAATAACAGCGCCGATCTTTCCCAGCGCATCAACACCGCGCGCCTGCTCTCCGGCGCAAACTCGCCTCTGCGCCGTCTGGTGCAGAACCTGAGCCAGGTCCTGAGGCTGTCACGCAATGCGCCAGCGCCGGAAGATGCGGATAAAGCGCAGGCGCAGAGCAACCGCGCCACCCGCACGCTGGAAGCGCTGTTCAGCAACAATGACGCTGCGCCGACCCAGGCCGCCGTGGTCACCCAGGCACCGGAACAGCTGGTCACCGACCACTACGCGCCGATGATTGAGCTGGCGCAGCCGCTGGAGAAGGGCGGGAAGACCATCGTGTTTGATGATTTTCTCAAGCAGGTGGATGAGCTCTACCGCTACCTGACCGCCGTCCAGGACGCGGCCAACAGCGGCATGCCGGCACCGGGCGGCGAGGCGATCAGCCGCCTGCAGGCCAGCGCCGGTCGCCTGCCGGGCGGGCTGCAAACCATGTTCAGCAATATGGCGGTGGGCGCCAGCAGCGATACCCAGCGCCGCGACCTCGAAAACGTGCGTAAGCGGATTAACGTTGAGGTGGGCGGATTCTGCCGTCAGGCGATCGCCGGCCGTTACCCGCTGGTGCGCAGCGCCAGCGCCGAGGTCACCCCTGACGATCTCGCGCGCATGTTTGCGCCGGGAACCGGGCTGATGGACGCTTTCTTCCGCGACAATCTGACCAATAAAGTGGATACCACGCAGGCAAACTGGCGCTTTATGCCGGGCATCGACGGGAAAACGCTGCCGGGAAGTGAAGGGCTGCTGAGACCGTTCCAGCAGGCCCAGTCGATTCGCGACGCCTTCTTTGCTAATGGCGCCACGACGCCGTCCTTCAAGGTGACGGTTCGCACCGTGCGAATGGATAACACCATTCTGAACCTGACGCTGGACGTTGACGGCCAGCTGCTGCGCTACAGCCACGGTCCGCAGGCCGTACAGATCATGAACTGGCCGGGGCCGGGCGGCACCAACCAGGTACGCATGCAGCTGGGGCTGGCTAACGGCAGCACGGCGACGCTGGTCACCAACGGCGCCTGGGCGCTCAACCGCTTCTTCGATAAAGCGAGCACCAGCCCGGGCGCGGGTAGCCTGAGCCGTCAGGCCACCTTCAACGTCGACGGACATCAGGTCACGCTGGAGTTTGCGCCAAACAGCATTCGTAACCCGTTCCAGCTTCCCCGTTTCTCATGCCCATAACCGCAAGGACAGCCGTATGACGAATACCCCTGCGATGAACCGCTACAGCTGGTATGGCAAATTACCCAGCGCCGGAGATTTTTTGCAGCGTCGCTTTCCTGACACTTTACAGCGCCAGTGGTCACACTGGTTCCAGGTCGGCCTGCTGGCCTGGCAGCAGGAAGAGCAGCGCAGCGGCGAGCGCCAGTTTCACAAAGCGCCAGTCTGGAATTTTGTGGTACCGCCCATGCTGGGCAGCCAGATGATCCAGATGGGCTGTCTGCTGCCCGGCCGTGACAGCGTTGGCCGACAGTATCCGGTTTGCCTGCAGCTGAGCTTCGCCCCGTCAGAGTGGTCGACCAGCCTGCTCAGCCAGGCCGAAAGCTGGTACCAGCAGATTGGGCGCCTGGGGCTGCACGCGGTGCGCAACAGTTTTTCCGCCTCGCAGCTGGATGAGATGCTGATGACCATTCCGGCGCCGCAGCCCGTCGAGCCGCAAAAGCGTTCCGACATCCTTGATGTGATTGGCTATGACGAGGACGGCCAGAGCACGCTGGGCTGGCCTCAGGCGGCCGAGTGTTTTGATCCGCTGCGTCAGACCAGCTACTGGTGGACCAACCGCTGCGACGGCTACCCGCTGTACACCCACGTGCACAGCGGGAACTTTACCGGGCAGCTTTTCACCCTGCTGTTCGACCCGGCAGGGGGCGCCCGTCCGGGGCGTCACGGTCTCTATCCGCCCATGTTTGAATAAGCAGGGATCTCATGAATATCGAAGAATTTCTCGCGCCAATCAGTCCCGAAAAACCCTGCGGCGAAAACCTGGAGTACGACGCCGACTTCCAGATCATGAATCAGGCAAGTCTTGGGAAAGCGGAACAGCAGTTTGGCGACACCATTATCCCGGCAGAGCCCGCTGACTGGAACACGGTGGAAAAATACGCCACCAGCCTGCTGACCCGCACCAAAGATCTTCGCGTACTGCTGGCGTTAACCCATGCCTGGACGCGCCGCCGCGGGCTGGCGGGCTACGCGGACGGATTGTTGCTGGTGCAGGAGGCGGTCGCCCGTTACTGGGAGACGCTCTATCCGCTGCTGGAAGAGTATGGCGAAACCGACCCGTTCTACCGCATTAACGCCCTGGCAGGGTTGAGCGATAAATCCGACCTCACCGTCGCCGTGCGAAACGCCTCGCTTCTGCGTTCAAACGGCGATGAAATTTCGCTCCGGGATGCCCAGGCCCTGCTGGACGGCAGCAAGACGGAATGCCCGGACTATCCCGGCGGCCGTCCACGGCTGATTGACGAGCTGGCCCGCGGCGACCAGCCCGGCACCGCCGCGGTTATCGTCATTAACGAACGTCTGCTGGCGATTCGCGAGCTGCTCTCCGGGCATCTCGGTGAAAGCGGCGTGCCCGAGATGGAACAGCTGCTGAAAACCGTCGGGCTGGTCGCCAGCGCGTGTCAGGTAACCGACATCAGCAAGCTGCTGCCGAACCGTGAGGCGCAGGCAGAACCCCAGGCCGAGCAGCAGTCGACGGCAGCGCAGCCCGTTCAGCCGGTCACCGACTGGCGCAGCGTGCAGATCACCAGCCGCGCCGACGCGCAGCTGATGCTTGAAAAAGCGAAGCAGTATTTTGCGCAGTACGAACCGAGCCACCCCGCACCGCTGATGATTGAACGGGTGCAGCGGCTGTCAGAACTTAACTTTATGGACATTATTCGCGACCTGGCGCCAGACGGCGTTAACCAACTTGAAAACATCTTTGGGCGCCGCGAATAACGCGTCCAGGCATTATGACGACAGGCATGGAGCCTGCCGTTTCACCTTCACCGCGCATCTTTGATGGAGAACATCATGGCAATGAGTAACAGTGGGCAGAAATTCATCGCACGTAACCGTGCCCCCCGCGTGCAGATCGAGTATGACGTAGAGATCTACGGTGCAGAACGTAAGATTCAGCTGCCGTTTGTGATGGGCGTCATGGCCGATTTGGTCGGCAAACCGGTTGAAAATCTGCCGGCCGTCGACGAGCGTAAATTCCTCGAAATCGACATCGACAACTTTGACGAACGCATGAAGGCGCTGAAGCCGCGCGTGGCGTTCCAGGTGGATAACACCCTGACCGGCGAAGGCAAGCTCAACGTGGATCTGACCTTTGACAGCATGGACGACTTCCTGCCGGATGCGGTGGCCCGCAAGGTCGAGCCGCTGAGCAAGCTGCTGGAAGCGCGTACCCAGCTCTCCAACCTGCTGACCTATATGGACGGCAAAAACGGTGCGGAAGAGCTGATCGCTAAAATTCTGCAGGATCCGACGCTGCTCAAATCCCTGAGCCAGTTGCCGAAAAATGACGAAAGCGCGAAAGGTAGCGAGGAATAATCGATGAGCAACCAGACTCAACAACACGAGCAGCAGGCGGGTCAGGCGTTCAGCCAGGATGAATTCAGCGCGCTGCTGAACAAAGAGTTCCGCCCGAAAACCGATCAGGCCCGTTCAGCCGTCGAAAGCGCGGTCAAAACGCTGGCGCAGCAGGCGCTGGAAAATACCGTCACTTTCTCCAACGACACCTACCGCACCATTCAGAACCTGATCGCCGGTATCGACGAGCAGCTATCGCAGCAGGTAAACCAGATCATTCACCACGAAGAGTTTCAGAAGCTGGAGAGCGCCTGGCGCGGTCTGAGCTACCTGGTGAACAACACTGAAACTGACGAGATGCTGAAGATCCGCTTTATGAGCATCTCCAAGCAGGAGCTGGGCCGCACCCTGAAGCGCTTCAAGGGCGTGGGCTGGGACCAGAGCCCGATCTTCAAGAAAATCTACGAGCAGGAGTACGGTCAGTTCGGCGGCGAGCCGTTTGGCTGCATCGTGGGCGACTACTACTTCGACCATAGCCCGCAGGACGTTGAGCTGCTGGGCGAAATGGCGCGCATCGGCTCTGCGGCGCACTGTCCGTTTATCACCGGTACCGCGCCGGGCGTGATGCAGATGGAGTCCTGGCAGGAGCTGGCTAACCCGCGCGACCTGACCAAGATCTTCCAGAACACCGAATACGCGGCCTGGCGTTCGCTGCGTGAATCCGAAGATGCCCGCTATCTGGGCCTGGTGATGCCACGCTTCCTGTCGCGCCTGCCGTACGGCATTCGCACCAACCCGGTCGACAGCTTTGATTTCGAAGAACAGACCGACGGCGCGAACCACAACAGCTACTCCTGGGCGAACGCCGCGTATGCGATGGCCGCCAACATCAACCGCTCCTTCAAAGAGTACGGCTGGTGCACCTCGATTCGCGGCGTGGAGTCCGGCGGGGCGGTGGAAAACCTGCCGTGCCACACCTTCCCGAGCGATGACGGCGGCGTGGACATGAAGTGCCCAACCGAAATCGCCATCAGCGATCGTCGTGAAGCTGAGCTGGCGAAAAACGGCTTTATGCCGCTGGTTCACCGCAAAAACTCCGACTTTGCCGCCTTCATCGGCGCGCAGTCGCTGCAGAAACCGGCCGAGTACCACGACCCGGATGCCACCGCCAACGCGCGTCTGGCCTCTCGTCTGCCTTACCTGTTCGCCTGCTGCCGCTTTGCGCACTACCTGAAGTGCATCGTGCGCGACAAAATCGGCTCCTTCCGCGAGCGCGAAGAGATGGAGCGCTGGCTGAACGACTGGGTCATGAACTACGTCGACGGTGACCCGGCGAACTCCTCTCAGGAGACCAAGTCCCGTAAACCGCTGGCGGCAGCGGAAGTGCAGGTGCAGGAGATTGAAGACAACCCGGGCTACTACGCCGCGAAGTTCTTCCTGCGTCCACACTACCAGCTGGAAGGTCTGACCGTTTCCCTGCGTCTGGTATCTAAACTGCCGTCGCTGAAGACGAAAGACGCGTGATAAAGACACGGACGCCCCCTCTCCCTTGAGGGAGAGGGCGGGGGTAAGGGGAAAATACCGCTGCGGTGGTTATTCATTTTTCCTCAAACGTCACGGTCCGTAAGAATTCAAAAAATTAATCCCCGGTAATGCCGGGCTTATTCGGTTCCAGAATAACGCCCGGTAGTAAAGGCTTCACATTCTTTCCGTTCATTCAGGGGGAATGTAAGACTGTCAAATGACACGGGTCATTTGATATGAGGCAGAGGTAAAATATGGACGGTTTTATTCAGCCCCATGCTTTCCTGTTTGCCATATAAGTGCTTTTTCGAAAGCAATATTGTTCATCCACGAAGAGTAGATATTATGGCTATTGATATGTTTCTGAAGGTCGAGGGTGTTACGGGCGAATCTAAAGATTCTAACCACACCGGCTGGACTGATATTACCTCCTTCTCCTGGGGCGCTTCCCAGCCAGGTAATATGAGCGTTGGCGGTGGCGGCGGTGCCGGTAAAGTTAACTTCAACGACCTGCACGTTAACGCGCTGATCGACAAATCCACCACCGCTATCCTGAAACACTGCGCCAGCGGCAAACACCTGACCAAAGTTGAGCTGTCCGTCTGTAAAGCCGGCGGCCAGCAGGTGGAATACTCCCGCATCACGCTGGAAGATGTGCTGGTCACCTCTGTTCAGTACACCGGTGCTGACAACGGCGATACCGTTGGTGTGACCTATGCATTCCAGGCTGCGAAAGTGAAACAGCAGTACTGGGAGCAGACCACGTCTGGTGGTAAAGGTGCTGAAAGCAGCGCTGGCTGGAACATCAAAGAAAACAAAGAAGCATAATAATAGTGGGCCCGAAAGGGCTCACTTTATCCTGAGCTTCTTATCAAGGAGAAACAAGATGTCTCAAATGCGTCCTGCTTTTGGCGCCGCCTGGAACCGATTCAGAGAAGTGAATGTAAACGTAGAACAGGTTGGTAAGTTATTGGGTGGAAAAGTTCAGCATAATATTGATGCCGGTATTTTTAAAAATGCCTGCCCAATTCGTATGAGCTACGTTTTAAATTACTGTGGTATCCCGATTCCTTCTAATAGCAAATATGCGACAGTGACCGGAAACGACAAAAAGCGCTATATGTTCCGCGTTAAAGATATGATTGCATTTCTACCCACGGTACTGGGCAATGCAGATATGTCAGTTTCTTCCCCAACGCCTGCCCAATTTGCTGGTAAGCAAGGCATTATCATCTTTACCGGGCACGGCTGGAGTGATGCAACCGGGCACGTAACACTTTGGAATGGAAATATTTGCTCTGATGACTGTCATTTCCTTGGTTCTCCAGGAAATGGTTCGTTTATTCCTACCAACGCAACGTTCTGGAGCCTGAAATGAAACGTTTACTGCTGCTCGTGTTGGCATTAAATGCCTCTTTTGTTTATGCCCAAACGCTGCCTGATATCAGTGCTTTTTCTCAGCAACAAATCTTTGAAAACTGGGTGCAAAACCGGTGTATCGGTAACATTGCGGACAGCAAAGCCCTGAAAGCTGATGCAGAGGCCAGCGCCGCCGCCTGGCTCGAAGCTAGCAATTTGCCTGCTGAGAATTTTGAAAAGGCAGACAAGGTGATTGCTTCTCTACTGAAAGAGAAAGTGGGTGGCACTCAGCCAGGTCATTATCAGGTTTTGAAGTGCAGCTTAATCGCCAATAGCGACGCGATTCGTCCGCTCAAAACGCCAGAATAGAACAGATGGAATCGGCCCCCAAACGCCGCCGTTCTCGCCCCGAGAGCGGCAGCGTTTGAGCGCTAATCATACCAGCAGGAATACGCCATGCGATTCACGATTATTTCTACGAAACCCGGTCATCAGCCGCCGCAAAGCAGCTGTGATTTTTACGCCCCGGGCGGCACCATTGGGCGCGGTACGGATAACAATCTGGTGTTGCCGGATAATGACCGCACCATCTCTCGTCTGCAGGCCATTGTTCACGTTGACGCCCAGGGCGAATGCCGCGTGACCAACCGTGGCAGCGTCACCCGCGTGGTATTAAATGACATTCCGCTGGAGCGAGGGCGTCAGGTTGAGCTGCAGGATGGCGACATTCTCGGTATTGATGACTACCGCATCGAAGTGACCGAACTGATCCACGATACCCAGCCCGTGAGCCGTATGGCGGCAAGCATGCATCAGCAGGCGCGTCCGGCAGCCGCGTCCGCGCCCGCTCCGCAACCGAAGCCGGCGAGTGCCGCACCGCGCGGGAAGGCCGAGCCAACCGCCGTGCCAACGGAGATCTGGGATAGCCTGATGCAGGAGTTCTCCATCTCCGACAGCATCTCCAGCAACCGTACAAAACCGCAGCCTGCTGCATCGCACGATCCGTTCTCCCAGCCTGCGGCCCCGGAGCGTAACGCGGAAGATCCGCTGGCGCTGTTTAACGACAGCGATCCAAAGCTCGAGCGTAAGAATGTCGACCCGGACACGCTGTTCAGCGACGAAGCGTTGTTCAAAAAAGAGAGTATTTTTGACGACGTCACCCCGTCAACACTGGTGCCGCCGGGCGAGAATAGCCCCGTGAAGTCAGAAGATGAGGCGACGGATGAGCTCGATCCGCTGGCCCTGTTTGGCGGTAAGGCCAGCGCGCCAGCCGCGCGTAATGACGACCCGCTCGGGCTGATGGGCGGCGCGCCATTAACCCATCCGGATGACATCATTGACGAAAAGCCTGCGCCAGTGCCGGAACCCGAGCAGGAAGAGGACGTGCTGGCCGATTCTCCGCTGTTCGCGCCTGAGCCGCAGGAAGAACCGCGAGCTGAAGAAGAGCCCGCGCGACCGGATTACGCAGGCTTCACCATGCCTACGCCACAGGCCGTTGCGCGCAGCAGCGCTCAGGCCCCGAAGGGCCGTCTGCGCATCGACCCGGTCAATAACGCTGCCGCCCCAACCGCTACGGCGAACAGCGGTGAGAAGGGCGAAGTGCTGCAGGGCGAGCTGCTGGAGGCTCTGCTGGAGGGGATGGGGCTGAGCGAAATGCAGCCCGTCCCGCAGTTTGATCGTGAAAATATGCGTCAGCTCGGGCAGATCCTCGGCATGTTCTCTCAGGGGACCGTGGCGCTGCTCTCCTCGCGCTCCATCCTCAAGCGGGGCGTGAAGGCCGATATGACCATGGTGCTGGACGATGCCAACAACCCCTTCAAGCTGCTGCCGACCGGCAAAACCGTGCTGATCCAGATGTTCGGCACCCCGATGCCGGGCTTTATGCCGCCGACCAAATCCGTGCGCGACGCGCTGATCGACCTACAGGCGCACCAGCTGGGCATGATCTCCGGTATCCGCGCCATCATTGCCGCGATGCTGCAGTCCTTTAACCCGGAACAGCTGGAAGAGCAGGCGAAGCAGAACGGGATGACCTCTCGTCTGGCGCTGCCGGGCAGCCGCAAAGCCGCCCTGTGGGACTATTTTGTGCGCAGCTATGGCGAAACGGCTGGCGAGATTGAGGATGACTTCCACACCCTGTTCGGCGAGGCCTTCCTTCATGCGTACGACATGGAGGTGAATCAGTACAAAGACTCACAGAGCGGATCGGAAGACAAATGAATATCGCAACGGCTTCTCTCTCCCGCCAGGGGACGCGCGCCAGCAACCAGGATCAGACGGGAGAAACCATAGGGGAACGTTCAGCCTGCTTTGTCGTCTGCGACGGCATCGCGGGCCTGCCGGGCGGTGAGGTGGCTGCAGAGCTGGCCCGCAACAGCATTATCTCCCGCTTCGATGGCGACAAACATCTTAATGCGCAGCATATCCGCGACTACGTGCAGACGGCTAACCGCACCATCCTCAGCGAACAGCAGGCCGTTCAGGACTATCGCCGGATGGGCACGACGCTGGTCAGCCTGTTCATTGACCGCGATTACGGCCTGGCCTACTGGGCGCACGCCGGAGACAGCCGCCTGTACCTGTTTCGCCGGGGATGGCTGTGGCATGTGACCACCGACCACAGCCTGGTGCAGCAGATGAAAGATGCCGGTCACCAGACCGACAACCTGAACAGCAACCTGCTCTATCTGGCGCTGGGAATTGAAAACGGCGGGCCGGAAGCGAGCTACAGCGACGTGGTGCAGGTTGAAGACGGCGATGCATTCTTACTCTGCACCGACGGGTTCTGGCACGGCGTTAGCGAAGAGCAAATGAAGCAGTCGCTGCATATGGTCAATACGCCGCAGGAGTGGCTGACCTTAATGAACCAAATCATTCAAAAGAATGGCGAACAGGAGGGGAATGCTCAGGATAACTATACTGCCCTGGCGGTATGGATGGGCAACCCTCAGGACACCACTTTGCTGCACACCCTCTCTGACGCAGCGCAATTTCTTCCCTGCGGAACTGATTAGACACACAAGGAACGATATGAAACTTTGGCTATCGGGTTTGGCACTTCTGGCGGTCACCTCCACCGCGCAGGCTGAGAATTTCCGCATCGTGCAGTCGCCTGCGCAGAAGCTGGATATCTGGATCGACAACATTAAAGACAACACGCCGCAGAGCTGGTGTAAGCCTGAGGTGGCGCTGCGCATTGTGGCGAACGGCAAGAAAGACGTCTCCGTGCTGGAGAACTTTGTGCCGCGTCTTGGCTCCCTGCTGGAACACCAGTGCAGCAAAGTGAATAAGCTTAGCTGGACGCTAAACGATCCGGCGGGTACCACGCTGGCGCAGGGTACGGCAGGCAAAGCGCAGGACTGGGCGCTGGTGGTGAAACAGGACCAGGCCGCGCCTGCTGCGACCGTCACCGCAACCCCAACCAGCGGCGCGCTGCTGCCGCCGGACCAGAACGTGGCTTCCCGCACCGTCGCGGCTGACCGCACGCCGTGGCAGGAATTCACCCTGCAGGACGGCTGCCACCTGCGCACCTTCTGGGAAGGAGGCGCTTCCGCTCCGGCGCTCTTTATTCCGGATTCTGACACCACCCGCTGCGGTAACGGCAGCTGGCTGAGTGGACACACCGTGGTTTCACAGTCCCGCAACGGCGGACAGAAAGAGATGGCGGTGACGTATATCCACGGCTTCCCGGTGACGGGTCTGAATCAAAGCGCCGATCCTGAAAACGCGCTGATCACCTCCGTCAACAAAGAGCGCATGGTGTTCAGCACCCCAAACAGCGACCAGAGCTGGATGATCCTGCCTTACGATAGCGCCCTGAACAGCTGGAAAAGCAACGGCACCGTAGCGGTGGAGATTTCCCGTGAAATCGCCAGCGACGATGCAAAACTGCAGGCGCGTATTGCGGCGGTGAAAAAAACCTGGAGCGCCTGGGTTGCACCCGGCACTCCGCTCAATATCGTCCTGATTGACACCCTGCGTCCTCAGCTGCGCGACCCGGCCGTCGGCGCATGGCGCGCGGCGAATTAAGGAGTGGCTATGAATACGCTCTATCAACACCTGGCGGGCGAGTCGCTCAGCGATGCGCTGGCGCGCCTTGAAGCTGAAATCAAAGCCCGTCCGGCGGATGCCGACCTCCGCGCCGCGTTCGTGCAGTTTTTAACCCTCAGCGGCAACTGGACGCGCGCGCTGACCCAGCTGAAAAGCTGGCTGGCGCTGAAGCCTCAGGCGAAGCCCACCGTCACGCTGCTGGAGCAATCCATTCAGGGCGAGCTGCAGCGCGCGCAGGTGATGGCGGGACAGGCGCGTCCGGCTATGCCTGAAACCCAGTGGCCGTGGCTGACGACCCTGGCCGCGGCGCTGAGCGAGGAGGGCGAGCGCGCCCGGGCGCTGCGTCTGGACGCCCTCGATCGGGCTGAAGCCATCCCCGGCCAGATTATCCTCGAAAACGAGGAGACGCAGGCGTTTGACTGGCTGATGGACGGCGATGCCCGTCTCGGCCCGGTCTGCGAAACCATCGTGAACGGCCGTTATTTCTGGCTGCCGTTCAGCGCCATCGCGGAGATCCGTTTCCAGGCGCCCGCCAGCGTGACCGATCTGGTCTGGCGTCACGCGCTGGTGCGCCTGACCTACGGTACGGAGCAGGTGTGTCAGATCCCGGCGCGTTACCCGTTTGCTGCCGATGCCACTGATGCGGTCAGGCTGGGCCGCACCACCGAATGGCAGCCGCTCGACGAAGACGGCACTCTTTACGAAGGCAGGGGCCAGAAGGCCTGGCTGAGCGAGCAAAGCGAATACCCGCTGCTGTCCTTAAGCCTCGTGACGTTTGCGACGGATGGAGCCGATGAGTAATCCCGCTGGCGAAGGCGATCTGCTGCGCAGCGGCTGGCAAGCCCGCAGCAAGCAGGAGAAGGTGGGGGCGCGCGACAAAATGCAGCCCTCGCTGCTGGATCGTCTCACCGATAACGACCCGGAAAAAAAACGCGAGTCGGCCAACAGCAATCTGATCACCCACGCCGCCCTGCGCCGCAACGTCCTGCGCGATCTGCAGTGGCTGTTTAACACCATCAACCACGATGCCTCTGGCGATTTGAGCGCCTTGCCGCACGTGAAGCGCTCGGTGGTCAACTTCGGCGTCGCGCCGCTGGCCGGGAAAAGAATGTCGGATATCGAATGGCACGATATTCAGCGCAAGCTCACCGAGGCCATCATCAATTTTGAGCCGCGCATTTTACCGCAGGGGCTGCAGGTCCGCTGCGTGTCGGATACCTCCTCGCTGGATCTGCACAACGTGCTCTCCATCGAGATCAAAGGGCGTTTATGGTGTGTGCCGTACCCGCTGGAGTTTCTGTTTCGTACCGATGTCGATCTGGAAAACGGCCATTTTGAACTGAAAGATGCGGGGTAATCATGGAAAGTAAACTGCTCGAATACTACAACCGCGAGCTGGCCTACCTGCGCGAAATGGGGGCCGAGTTTGCCGAACGCTATCCTAAGGTCGCCGGACGGCTGGGCATGCGCGGCATCGAAGTGGCGGACCCGTATACCGAACGTCTGATGGAGGGCTTCGCCTTCCTGACCTCCCGCGTGCAGATGAAAATGGACGCGGAGTTTCCGCGCTTCTCCCAGCGTCTGCTGGAGATGATTGCCCCTAACTATCTCGCGCCCACGCCGTCGATGGCGATTGCGGAGATTGAGCCCGACAGCAGCCGGGGCGACCTGAGCAAGGGCTTTATCGTGCCGCGCGGTACCATGATGGACAGCCTGGCGCTGAAAAAAACCGGCGTGACCTGCAGCTATACCACGGCGCACGAGGTCAACCTGCTGCCGCTGAAAATCGATAAGGTCGAGCTGGGCGGAGTGCCCGCCGATCTGCCGCTGGCGCAGCTGGGGCTGAGCCAGCGGGGGATCGGCAGCGCCTTGCGGATCCGCATCGCCTGCGACGGCCCGCAAAACCTCGGGCACCTGGATTTCGACCGTCTGGAATTTTTCCTCGGCGGTCCGGACATTGAAGCGCTGAAGCTGCTGGAGCTGGTGATGGAGCATCACGCCGGGATCGTCTGCCAGACGGTAAGCCCGCAGCCGCAGCGACAGCTGCTGGCCTCGGACGCGCTGCGTCAGGAGGGATTTGAACCTGACCAGGCCCTGCTTCCGGACGATCTGCGCAACTTTGACGGCTATCGCCTGCTGCAGGAGTATTTCGCGTTTCCGGCCCGCTTCCGCTTCATTAGCCTGAGCGGTCTGGGCAAGCTTATCGAGCGCTGTGAGGGCGAAAAAGCCTTCGACATCTTCATTCTGCTGGATAAGTCGGATGAACAGCTGGAGCGCGTGGTTGATGCCAGCCATCTGGCGCTGCACTGTACGCCGGTCATCAACCTGTTCCCAAAGGTCGCGGCGCGTCAGAAGCTGAATGAAGGCCAGCATGAATACCATCTGGTGGTGGATAACATTCGTCCGCTGGATTATGAAATTTACGCGGTCAAAAAAATCTATGGCAGCGCGGACGGCCAGCGCGATGACCAGACGTTTCGTCCATTCTGGAGCACCTGGAGCGGCGATGCGGGCAACTACGGGGCCTATTTTTCCCTGCGCCGCGAACAGCGCGTGCTGTCCGAGCACGCCCTGCGCTACGGCACGCGCACCGGCTATATCGGCTCGGAGGTGTTTGTTTCGCTGGTGGATGAACAGCACGCCCCGTGGCAGGAAAACCTGCGCTATATCTCTGCCGAGGTGCTCTGCACCAGCCGCGATCTGCCGCTGATGCTGCAGCAGGAACTCGGGCAGTTCATTATGGCCGACTCCATGCCGGTGAAATCCCTCACCCTGCGCAAAGGCCCAACGCCGCCGCGCCCGGCGCTGGCGGAAGGGTTCAGCACCTGGCGGCTCATCAGCCAGCTGCAGATGAACTACCTCAGCCTGATGGACAGCGAAAACGAAGACGGCGCGGCCGCGCTGCGCCAGCTGTTAGGGCTGTACGCCAACCTGGCAGAAACGCCCGTTGCGCGTCAGGTGGAGGGGGTACGCCACTGCGTGCTGGAGCCGGTTCACCGCCGCGTGCCTGAACCCGGCCCGGTCGTTTTCGCCCGCGGGATCGGCATTACCCTGACGGTGGACGAGCGAGCCTTTTCCGGCGCCAGTCCGTGGCTCTTTGGCAGCGTGATGGAGCGTCTCTTTGCCCGTCTGGTGTCCATCAACAGCTTTACGGAATTCACCCTGAAGAGTCAGCAGCGCGGCGAGATTGGCTACTGGGCGCCGCGTATGGGTAAAAGGGCGCTGATATGAGTGACGCTGCCACCGCACCGCTGCGCGTGCATCGCCTGACCCGGCTGCCGGATGCGTTCTGGCACGGCGTCCGCGAGACGCCCTGGCGCTACGATCTGTTTCAGCTGCTAAGGCGCATTGATGCCCAGGGCGGCGAGCGCTACCCGCTGGGACGCGCGCCGCTGCCGAAATTTGAGCCGCTGCGCATCGGCCAGCAGCCGTCGATGAGTTTTGCGCCGTCGACGCTGGCTCAGGTACGTCAGCGGGAGGAAAGCGGGCTGCACGAGGTGTCTATCCTCAGCTTCGGCCTGTTTGGCCCGAACGGCCCGCTGCCGGTCCACATGACCGAATACGCCCGCGAGCGTATTTATCATCATCAGGACACCAGCCTCAGCGCGTTTGCCGATCTGTTCCATCACCGCCTTGCGCTGCTGTTTTACCGCGCCTGGGCGGATGCGCAGCCGGCCGTCTCTCTGGATCGCGCCGATAACAGGCGCTTTGAGGGTTACCTGGCGTCGCTGATTGGCATGGGGCAGCCGGGGCAGATGAACAAAGGCAGCCTGAGCTCGCATGCCCGCTTTACCCACGCCGGACACCTGACCCGTCACGGGCGGGATCCGGAGGGGCTGGAGAAGATCCTGCGCAGCTATTTTAAAGCGCCGGTTAAGCTGGTGAGCAACGTGCCGCAGTGGATGCCGCTTTCCACGCGCGAGCAGGCGCAGCTGGGAGCAGGGCGCCGCATGCCGCGCATGGGGGAATCCGCCTTTCTCGGCGTTGCCGTCCGCGACGTGCAGCATAAGTTTCGCATCGAAATTGGCCCGCTGAGCGCGGAGGAGTACAACCGTTTTCTGCCGGGTGAAGCGTGGGTCACCGAGCTGCGCGACTGGGTGCGTCAGTACGCCGGGGTGGAGTTTGAATGGGAAACGCGGGTGATCCTGCGTGAAGACGCGGTGCAGGGCACCACGCTCGGCAGCAATGGGCGATTAGGCTATAACACCTGGCTGGGCCTTCAGCCGCAGCCTGTCCCGCGTGGCGATCTGGTGTATCGCGCAGAGCGGTAATCCTTCCGTATACCGAATCATTGTTAATGGAAACTAACATGTCAGAAATTAGCCGTGCCGTGCTTTTCGGCAAACTGGATACGCTGTTATTTACCTCTCTGGAAAGCGCCACTGCGTTCTGCAAGCTGCGCGGCAACCCCTATGTTGAGCTGGTGCACTGGCTGCATCAGCTGATGCAGCAGCAGGATGGCGATCTGCAGCAGCTCATCCGCCACTTTGCCCTCGATGAACAGCAGCTGACCCGCGATATCGTGGCCGCGCTGGATGTCCTTCCGCGTGGCGCCAGTTCCGTTTCCGATCTCTCCGAGCATATCGACAGCGCCGTGGAGCGCGCCTGGGTGTTTGGATCGCTGAAGTTTGGCGTCAGCCGTATTCGCGGCGGTCATTTGCTGATCGGCATGCTGAAAACCTGGAATCTGGCCAACGTGCTGAAAAGCATCTCGTCGCAGTTCACCCGCCTGAACGTCGAGGTGCTGATTGAGCAGTTCGACGCGATTTGCGCCAACAGCAAAGAGACGCAGCAGGCCGCTGCCGCCGCAGACGCACCGGCGGGTACGGTACCGGCGGCGCAGGGGACGCTGGCCCAGTACGGCCAGGACCTGACCGCCCGCGCCCGCGAAGGAAAGATTGACCCGGTTGTCGGGCGCGACGAGGAGATCCGCCAGATGGTGGATATCCTGATGCGTCGCCGCCAGAACAACCCGCTGCTGACCGGGGAAGCCGGGGTCGGGAAAACGGCCGTCGTTGAAGGGCTGGCGCTGCGTATTGCCGACGGCGACGTTCCGGAGCCGCTGCAAAATATTCAGCTGTGGCTGCTGGATATCGGCATGCTGCAGGCAGGCGCAGGCATGAAAGGCGAGTTCGAGGCCCGTCTGCAGGCGTTAATCAATGAAGTGCAGTCCAGCGCCACGCCAATTATTCTGTTTATCGATGAGATCCACACCCTGATTGGCGCAGGCGGTCAGCAGGGGACCGGCGATGCGGCGAACCTGCTGAAGCCTGCCCTGGCGCGCGGACAGCTGCGCACCATTGGTGCCACCACCTGGGCGGAATACAAAGAGTACATCGAGAAAGACCCGGCGCTGACCCGTCGTTTCCAGACGGTGCAGGTCCACGAGCCGGACGAAGCGAAAGCCATTCTGATGCTGCGCAGCACCGTGTCGCCGCTGGAGACGCACCACCAGGTGCTGCTGCTCGACGAAGCGGTCAGCGCGGCGGTGAAGCTGTCGCATCGTTACATCCCGGCGCGTCAGCTGCCGGATAAAGCCGTTGCGCTGCTCGACACCGCCTGCGCCCGCGTTGCGGTCAGCCAGAGCGCGCCGCCTGCGCAGCTGGAAGACTGCCTGCGCCACCTTGCCGCGCTGGACGTGGAGATTGAGATCGCTGAGCGCGAAGCGCGCGTGGGAGCCGGCGACGCCGAGCGCGTGACCGCTTTACTCGCCGAACGCGACGCGTATGAGACAAAACGCGAAGCCCTGGCCCAGCGCTGGGAAGAAGAGCGCAGCCTGGTGCAGGAGATTATCCGCCTGCGCGCGGCGCTGTTCGCGGCGGGCGATGACGATAGCGCCGAGCTGCGCGGCCAGCTGGCGGAACAGCAGCAGGCGCTGAACGCCCTGCAGGGCGATGAGCCGCTGCTGTTTGCGGCTGTGGATGAAAACGTGGTTGCCGCGGTGGTCTCTGACTGGACCGGGATCCCGCTGGGCCGGATGGTGAAAAACGAGATCGACGCGGTACTCAACCTCGCCGACACGCTGAACCAGCGCGTTATCGGCCAGCGTCACGGTCTGGATCTCATTGCCCGCCGCGTGAAAACCTCGCGGGCGAAGCTGGACGATCCCAACAAACCGGTGGGCGTCTTTATGCTGTGCGGCCCGTCCGGGGTCGGTAAAACCGAAACCGCGCTGGCGCTCGCGGAATCCCTGTACGGCGGCGAGCAGAACGTTATCACCATCAACATGAGTGAGTTCCAGGAAGCGCACACCGTTTCCACCTTAAAAGGTGCGCCTCCGGGGTACGTAGGGTATGGTGAAGGCGGCGTGTTGACCGAGGCCGTGCGCCGCCGCCCGTACAGCGTGGTGCTGCTGGACGAAATTGAAAAAGCGCACCCGGACGTCCACGAGATCTTCTTCCAGGTCTTTGATAAAGGCTGGATGGAAGACGGCGAGGGGCGCCACATCGATTTCCGGAACACCATCATTATTCTGACCTCCAACGTCGGCACCGACCTGATTAGCGCCATGTGCGCCGATCCGGAGCTGATGCCGGAGCCTGATGCGTTAAGCGGCGCCCTGCGCCAGCCGCTGCTGGAGGTCTTCCCACCGGCGCTGCTGGGCCGCCTGCTGGTGGTGCCGTACTACCCGCTCAGCGACGAGATGCTGGGGCAGATTGTTCGCCTGCAGCTCAAGCGCATTCAGCGTCGTCTGGAAGAGAATCACAGCATTATTTCTGAATTTGACGACAGCGTAGTGGAACAGATTGTTCAGCGCTGTACCGAGGTGGAGTCCGGCGGTCGCATGGTGGATGCTATTCTGACCAACACCTTGCTGCCTCAGATGAGCCAGATCTTACTTACCGCCAGCCGCAGCGACGAGCAGTACCGACGTCTGCACGTCACCTGCGAGCAGGGCGAGTTTCACTGTCAGTTTGCCGCGTAATAATCATCAAGAGAACTGTAAAAGATGACGGATAATGATAACAATCGGACTGTCCCAAACGCGCTCCCGGTCGGGTACCGCTTCAACGAGTTTGAAATCAAAGAGGTGATCGGCGGCGGCGGTTTTGGCATCGTCTATCGCGCGTGGGATCACCAGCTCGAACGCACTATCGCTATCAAAGAATTTATGCCTTCCTCGCTCGCCGTGCGCGGCGACGACATGACCCTTGTGCTGCGCAGCGAGCGCTTTGGCAAAGCGTTTTCCGCAGGCCTGAACAGCTTTATTCAGGAGGCGCGTCTGCTGGCGCGCTTTAACCACCCGAACCTGCTGCACGTCCTGCGTTTCTGGGTGCAAAACGACACGGCCTACATGGGGACGCTGTTTTACAGCGGGACCACGCTTTCGCGCCTGCGCGAGGAAAAGCCGGAGCTGATCAACGAGGCCTGGATCCGCCGCACGCTGCCGATGCTGTTCGGTGCGATCAAGACCATCCACAACGAAGGCTATCTGCACCGCGACATCTCGCTGGATAACATTCAGATCCAGGATAACGGCCTGCCGGTGCTGCTTGATTTCGGCTCCGCGCGCCGCACCATCGGTAACCTCTCCGATGAAACGGAAACCATGCTGCGCCCGGGCTTTGCGCCGATCGAGCAGTACACCGACGATAACGAAAGCGAGCAGGGCCCGTGGACGGATATTTACGCCCTCGGCGCGGTGCTGCGTACCCTGATTGTGGGGTCTCCGCCGCCGGTCAGCGTGGTGCGCTCGATTCAGGATACCTGCAAACCGCTGGTGGAAATCATGCCGCAGGGCTATTCCATTCCGCTGCTGCAGGCCATCGACCGCGCGCTGGCGCTGCACATGGAGGACCGTCCGCAGTCAATCGACGAGTTCGCCGCGCTGATAGAGATGCCGGTCGCAGGGATCAACGACGTGCTGACGGCGAAAAAGCCCGGCACGATGCTGGTTCCGGTCGAAGACGAAAAACCGGCTTCGCTGCTCGACTGGCGCCGCTACAAGATCCCTGGCATGGTTGCCGCAGGCGTGCTGGTGGGTATTGTCGCCGGGGCGATGCTGTTCAGCGGCGGTAACGATGCTCCCGAGCAGGCAGCACAGGCACCGGCAGAGACGCGTTCGACTGAAACCGCCGCACAGGCGCCGGACGTGAAGCCGGAAACGGCGAAGGTTAACGAGCAGGCGACGGCCCAGCAGACTCCGCCGCCTGTGGAGAGCCCTGTTGCGCTGGTCTATATCCGCATCCTCGACGGCGAAACGCTGAAAGTGAACGGCGAGCCAAAAGCGCTGCGTCCGGCGACCAACGGCTATGCATCGCTCAAGCTGCCGGCCGGTGAGGTGAAGATTGAACTCCAGGGCAACGGAAGAACGCGTGGCCAGACGCTGGATATCACCAAGCCGGGCACCTGGCTGGTGAACCCTTAGAATTACGCTCAGTCACAGATGCGAACCTCTTTTCTGAATCGCATAAGCTAGATGGAATAAAGATTATGCTCAACCGAATTACCGTTCAGCTCCCGGTGGAGGGGCTTCTGTTCTGGAAACTGACGGGCCGCGAGGCGATGTCCGAGTCGTTCGCGCTGACGCTGACCGTGCTCGGCACGGACGCGCGCATTGACCGCAGCAAGCTGCTGGGCCAGCCGGTCACGGTGACCATCCCGACGCAGAACCTGCTGACGTCCCGCTATGTTAACGGCAAAATTACCCGCGTGGCGGTCAGCGCCGTCGAACTGACGGGCACCCGCTATGCGGTGTACCAGCTGACGGTTGAGCCGGACCTGTGGCCGATGAAGCGCGACCGTAACCTGCGTATCTTCCAGGGGCAGACGGTGCCGCAGATTGTCAAAACCCTGCTTGGCGAGCATCAGGTCAACGTTGAGGATAAGCTCACCGGCAGCTACCGGGTGTGGGACTACTGCGTGCAGTATCAGGAGTCGAGCCTGGACTTCATCAGCCGCCTGATGGAGCTGGAGGGGATTGCCTATCACTTCAGCCACGAGGCGGACAAACACACCCTGGTGCTCACCGACGCCGCCACGCAGCATCAGCCGTTCAGCGGCTATGAGGTTATTCCTTACCATCAGACGCCGTCAGGCGGCAGTACGGACGAAGAGGGCATCAGCCAGTGGGCGCTGGAGGACAGCGTGACGCCGGGAATTTACAGCCTCGACGACTATGACTTCCGCAAGCCGAACGCGTGGCTGTTCCAGGCCCAGCAGAACCCGGCGTCGCCGAAGCCGGGCAGCATCGACGTGTACGACTGGCCGGGTCGCTTTGTGGACAAAGGCCACGGGGAGTTTTATGCCCGCATCCGCCAGGAGCGCTGGCAGGTGGAGCATCAGCAGATTCAGGCCACCGCCACGGCGGCGGGGATTGCGCCAGGGCACACCTTCACCTTAACCAACGCGCCGTTCTTCAGCGACAACGGCGAGTATCTGGTGACGGCGGCGGGTTACCACTTCGAAGAGAACCGCTACGCCAGCGGCGAGGGGGAAACCATTCACCGCACCGATTTTACGGTCATCCCGTCGGCGGTGGTGTACCGTCCGGCGCAGACCACGGCGTGGCCGCGCACCTACGGCCCGCAGACCGCGAAAGTGGTGGGGCCGAAGGGCGAGAGTATCTGGACGGACAAATACGGCCGCGTGAAGGTGAAGTTTCACTGGGACCGCCTGGCGAAGGGCGATGACACCAGCTCCTGCTGGGTGCGCGTGTCGAGCGCGTGGGCGGGCCAGGGCTACGGCGGGGTGCAGATCCCGCGCGTCGGCGATGAGGTGGTGGTGGACTTTATCAACGGCGATCCGGATCGTCCGATTATTACCGGGCGCGTGTACAACGACGCGAGCATGCCGCCGTGGGCGCTGCCTGCCGCGGCGACGCAGATGGGCTTTATGAGCCGCACGAAAGACGGTTCAGTCGACAATGCCAACGCCCTGCGGTTTGAGGATAAAGCGGGCGCAGAGCAGGTGTGGATCCAGGCCGAGCGCAACATGGACACCAGTGTTAAGAACGATGAAACGCACAGCGTCGGCGGGGCGCGCAGCCATTACGTGAAGAAAAATGAACTGCACCGCGTGGAAGCGAACCAGACCCAGGCCGTGAAAGGTGGAACCGAGATCCTGACGGGGAAAGGCAAGCTGGATGCAGCGGTGGAGCAGTATGTGATTGCTTCCGGGACGAAGCTGCGGCTGGTCTCCGGTGAAAGCGCGATTGAACTGAATGCTAACGGCAAGATTAACCTGATCGGCAAAGAGTTTAACTTCTTCGTGGAAGGGGATGGGTATATCACCACGGGCGGTAAGCTGCACCTGAATACGTCGGGAACCAAGCCGGGCACTACAGCACCGGGTTCTGGGCATAAAGGGGATATTGATGCGGCGGTGCAGGAGAAATTTGCGCCGGGAAAGGAGAGTAAGGCTGGTGTGGCTGCCAGCGCACCTGCCGAAACTTCTAAAAACGCTACGCCTCAAGCATCCAATGTTCCTTCAAGCGGATATGGAAAGGATGTTGATAGTCTTGTCGATAAATCACCTACTATGAAAAATGACATAGCTACGTTAAAGAAACGAGGCTGGACATTTGAAGAAGGTGAAGCAGGCAAGGGGACGTTTGCCAATCGTCAAAAGCGCGTTATTACCGTTGATAAAAATGAGCTCGGTAACCCGAATGCAGTCGTTCAGTCTCTGTCACATGAAAGTGGTCACGCTTTATATGAACCCAACATTGATTTTTCTTCGCGCGACGCCTATCTGAACAGCACACTCAGTGATGAAGGCGCTGCAACGTTGAACAATATCCGGGTCCAACGCGAAATCATAGCCAACAAGGGCGGGGATATCGGTATTGCGGGCAATCCGGTAAATCAGACACAATATAATCGTATCTATGATTCTCTCGAACGTGGGGCTATAAAGGAAAGTGAAGCGCGTACGCAGATAGGCCGTATCTTTGGCAAAGGCGAACAAACGTCCACCACGGGGCAATATTACGAAGATTATTATGGCGGTTGGTATGATAAAAATTATCCATAGTCTAAAAACGGGTGCGGTGCTTGCGGCTTTATTAACGACGGGAATGGCAGGAGGTAACATGCAGAAACAGGATCTTTGGCAGTTCATTGCAAAAATGAGCGCATCACTCAAAACGTTGTCCGTTAACAGTCTGGATAACGCTCCGTTGTCATTCAGGCTAACGAAACAGAATGAATATATCAATTTCTACAATGCCGACGATATCAAACTGGCGGATGGAACGAACATTACTGCAATTGATTTACGTTTAAGTAAAGAAAGTGACGGTATGGCACCGTTACTGAATTTTTCACCGTCCGGCCAGTGCATCACTCTCGACACTGTTAAAAAACATTATCCGCAACTGACGTTAACTGATTATCCACGAGGCCGTTCGGAGAACGAAGTGACCAGTTATACAGCGCCAAAGGATATGAATGGACAAAAGGTAAGCTTCAGTTTCACGGTAAAAAAACCTGACTGCTTGGGTGGGGTCGCAATTAGCGCTGACTAAAAATGCTTATTTCATTACTCACCGCTTTTTAAAGTGGTGAGTAGCATAATATTTATCCAGCAAATGACGATTAACGTGAAAAAACGCCTTTCTGTCTCTCTTTTTTTTACTCTCATGTCTACCTTTCTGAGCAGTTATGAAGTAGTGGCTCAGACTATGCCGCCCATTCTGGCTAAAGAGGATTTTTCTCTGCAGATAAAAGACCAGATTGTGGCACTGGGCGATAGATGGACTTCTGAGGTTGCGCGTAAAATTGCAGTTTCTGTGGAAGGTAGTTTTGTCGGTGAGGTTCCTTTTGACGGAACGAACTATAAATTCTACCAGCATCAGAAGACTGGTTTAAAAATATTCAGTTCCAATCTCTGGTGGGATAAAACCGAGCGAAGTGTTGACGATTATATTGTGGCGCAGATAACGCTAACTACTCCGGATGGCAAAACAGTTCGCGGGATCCATATTGGTTCAACAATAAATGAACTTGATAAAGCTTATGGTGGTGGCCATGTCGAAAATGACTCCGGGGAGCAGTGGGTTTCGTATGAATTGGGTAAGAAATTACTCTCTTTTGAGGTTAAGGACAGTAAGGTTGTAAAAATAACAATGAATTACGATAATGGTTCTTCAGAGTGACTTATGACCAAAAAATATCTTGCAGTCGTATTGTTCACCGCTTTATTGACAGGCGTCGTTGAAACGTCAACAGCGCTTGAATTATCGCAATACAATAAGCTTGATACGGTAAGTCGCATCGTTAACGATAGCGAAGTGAAAGACAATCTCAGGAAGACGCTGGGAAATCATTACCAGACCTTTATTGATAACTTTGATGTCTTCGGTGAACCGCATACCACCACAGGTGGAGGATTGTTTGTCGAAGGCTGGCTAAAGGATCTCTACCAGGAGAATGCGTCAGCGCTGGTCATCAATCCTGACGGCAAAATCTTTGCGGCCTGGGTGGTTCCGGAGTCGGACGTTATTCATTACCAGTCTTCTGATAATAGCCCGGTTATTCATGCCGATATTCAGCAATGGGCCGCCAGATTCAATGCGATGCATTTTGCAACGAACAGCCAATCAGGCCTCGCGTTTGACGGAGAATGGGCTGGCGAATACGAGAACGACTCAACGTTAACCCTGCGGTTAGCTGAATCAGGCAACCATATCACCGGGACTTATTGCTATATCACCCAGAGAGGAAATCGCATAGATTGCCCGGAAGATGATGAGCGTAATCTTAGCGGTACGATCGCAGGCAATCGTGCCAACGTTGAGTTCAACTCATTGTTTGGCGACGTAGGCGGACGGGCTGTTCTGGAAATAAAGGGGAGTGAAATGGAATGGCGCTTAGTTACTCCTCCTCATAAAGGAAATTATTATGCTCCGCTGCGTTATACGTTACGTAAAGCCGCTTCGGTTCATAGCGCTGAAACCAGAAATCTCGACACCGAAACGTTCTCTATTTCGCTGATAAATACGTGCGGTCATTTTGATAGCGAATGTGACCAGATGGCTTATCTCGGCGTGCGTAAAAGCGATAACAGTACGATCTCCTTAAGGGGAAAAACGTTGCACGACTTCGCAGGTAAAATAATCGGCTCAACGTACAAGAATGGCGAGACCGTTTACACCGTGACGTATGCACCCGCGAAATTGGTTGTCAGCAAAGGCAGCCATGTTTTAGTCGAACAGTCAGGTCAATGGCGTAAATAATAAAACAGCCAGCCAGAGGGCCAGCATGGATTGCCCTTTTTGTTTCTCACAATATTAATCATCCCGAGTTCACTTATGAAATACACCCTCCAGGAAGGTTCGTTTTCCCTTTTTCCTGCTGCCTGGCAGGATAACAGCATGAATATTATTCGCGATGACGAAAGCGGGCTGTCCGTGGTGGTCAGCCGCGGCGTTATCCCCGATGGGGGCGACTATGAACAAGAGTTCCACCGCCAGTGGGATGTGCTGCGTCCTCAGATGGGCGAAATTGCCCAGAGCGAATTCCGGAACGTAAAAGCCGGGCCTGACGGAAAAATTAACGGACTGGAAGTTGAGACCACCTTTGACCGTAACGGGCAGCGCCTGTGGCAAAAACAGCTGGCCGTGCAGACGCCGGGTAAACCGGTATTGATGATTTTTACCCTCTCGGCACTCAGGGCATTCACCGAAGAGGACGAGGTGCGCTGGAGCGCGCTTAAGCAGAGTCTGACGCTAAACGACAACCGGAATGTGTAAGGCATGAGCGATAACAACGCGGCCCGTAAGGGCGACGAGATTATTCACTCCAGCATTTTTGCTGACATCACCAGCATTGTGGCGGAAGGTGCCGCCTATGCGGTGATCGGCGCGGCGGTAGGCGCAGCAGCAACCGTAGCGGCGCCATTGCTGGGGGCGGGGGCAGCCGCAGCGGGCGTGGCAGCAATTGGATCCAGCTGTCTGTTAAGTGGGATTATCGGTGGCGTGCTGGCGAACGTCGCGGGGATCACCGACGATATCAGCAACGCCGCTGAGGGGTTAGGTAATGCGCTTTTCCCGCCGTCGCCCGCGGGTAAAATCACTACCGGTTCCAGTAACGTTCTCACCAACGCAATCCCCGCCGCGCGCGCGGCAGGCACGCTGACGCCCGCCGATACGCCGTCTCCTGAGCCGCAGTCGCCGGGCAGCTTTGCCGATTACGCGGGCATGCTGCTTTCCGCAGCCGGACAGTTTGGCAGCGAAATGTGGCAGCCGAGCGTGGCCTCTGCCGCCGCGGGAACCTCGCCGCTGGAAGAAGACAAGGTGGCGTGCGAAAAGCACTCCGGGCCGCAGTATCTGGCGGAAGGCTCTAAAAGCGTCTTCATCAACGGGCAGCCCGCGGTGCGCGCCAAAGATCGCACCACCTGCGAAGGCACCGTTTCCGACGACGTCTCCCCGAACGTGATCATCGGCGGCGACACGCTCACGGTTCGCGATATCAAAAGCGGTAAAACGCCGGGTCTGGCGCTGGGGATGATTGCGCTCTCACTGCTGCGCGGGCGTCCGGGTAAGATCCTGAAAAACATGCCCTGCGCGCTGGCGGCGGCCGGCGGCGGGATGCTGGCCGATATGGCAGTGAATGCGGTGTTTGGCTCCTCGCACCCGGTTCACGCCGCCACCGGCGTGAAGGTGCTGAATGACGACGACGAGCTCGACTTCTCGCTGCCGGGGCGCTTTCCGCTTCGCTGGCAGCGCAGCTACAACAGCCTGACCACCCGGGAAGGGCTGTTCGGTCTGGGCTGGGCAACCACCTTTGACAGCTATCTCACGCTGGAAGACAACAACGCCACCTGGTTCGACGAAACCGGGCGCGAGCTGAGCTTCGAGCTGCCGCCGGTCGAGCGCGCGTTTTACAGCATCAGCGAAGGCATTATCATCCGCCGCAATGAGAACGGCGACGTGGCGATTGCCGACGATGACGGCGCGGTGTGGCGTCTGTATAAACCGACCCGGGCGAATCCATCTATCCTGCGTCTGGCCTCCCTCAGCGACGAATACGGCAACGCGCTGCTGACGGAGTGGGACGAGCACGGCAGGCTGGTCGGCCTTCACGACGAGCCGCGGGCGATAGACGTCACCCTGCGCTACGAAGATGAACGTTTCCCGCAGCGCGTTACCGCAGCCAGCCATTTCGACGGCAGCCAGACATGGCCGCTGATGCAGTGGGGCTACGACGCGCGCGGCCAGCTGGCGAGCGCGACGGATGCCTCCGGCGTGGTGACGCGTGAATACCGCTATAACGAGCACGGGCTGATGGTCTGGCACCGGATGCCGGGCGGTCTGGAGAGCGAATACCGCTGGAAAAAATTCGATCACTGGCGCGTGGTGGAAAACCGCACCAGCACCGGCGACGGGTGCCGCTTTAGCTACGATTTAGCCGCCGGGCTGACGACCGTCGAGCACTACGACGGCCAGACGCGCCGCCACTACTGGAACGCGCAGAATCTGATTGTCCGCTACGTTGACGAGCGCGGTGAAAACTGGCGCTACGAGTGGGACGAGAACGAGCTTCTGACGCGCCGCATCGATCCGCTCGGCAATGCCGTTACCTTCGTCTACGACGAGATGGGCAACCGGGTTCAGGAGATCGATGCCGACGGCAATACCCGCACCACCGCCTGGCTGGAGCACCGCGCGCTTCCCGCGGCCATTATCGAAGCCGACGGCAGCGCCACCCGGTTCTGGTACGACGAACATCACGGGCTTAAGCGCGTGGTGGACCCGATGGGGCAGACCACGCAGCTACGCCGGGACGAGTTCGGCCAGGTCGTTGAAGAGGTCGATGCCGCCGGAAACAGCCGCTACCAGGAGTACAACGAGGCCGGGCAGATTGTTCGTTCGACGGACTGTTCCGGGCGTATTACCCTCTACCGCTACCATCCGCTGGGCTGGCTGCTGGCCGAGACTGGCGCCGACGGGGAAGAGACGCGATATCGCTACGACGCCGCAGGGCGTCCGGTGCAGCTCGATCGCCCGGAAGGCTGGACGGAATCGCTCAAATGGAACGAACGCGGCCTGCCGGTGAAGCATGCGGGCGCCGACGGTAAGGAAAGTGAGTTCAGATACGATGAGGCAGGGCGATTAACCGCGACGCGTAATACCCAGGGTGAAGAGGTCCGTCGCCGCTGGGACAGCCGCGGGCGTCTGATTGCCCTGGAAAACGAAAACGGCGAAGCGTATCAGTTCCGCTGGGGCGCGGACTCGCTGCTGCTGGAAGAGGTGGGGCTCGATGGCGTAGCCTCGCAGTATCGCTATGACGCCTGCGGACGCACGATAGCACGCACGTTTGCCACCGGTCATCCTGAGGCCATCACCCATGCCTTCGCCTGGAGCGCGAGCGGCCAGCTGGTCGCCCGCACCACGCCGGAGGGGCAGACACGCTATCACTACACGCCGTCCGGGCTGTTAAGCCGGATTGGGCTGCATCCTGCGCTTGCAGCCGACGCGTGGACCACCGCGGCAGAGCAGGAGCTGGCCTTTGAGTATGACGCGCTTGGTCGCGTGACGCGCGAGGCGGGCGAGCACGGCGAGCTGGCGTGGGAGTATGACGCGCTGGGCAACCGGACCTCTATCACGCTTCCCGATGGCCGCGAGCTCAAGCAGTTTTACTACGGCAGCGGGCATCTGCTCAGCATTGCTCTCGATAAGCTGTCGGTCTCCGACTTTACCCGCGACGAACTCCACCGGGAGACCAGCCGCACTCAGGGGCTGCTGACCACCCGCAGCGAATACGATCGTCTTGGGCGACTGCATCGCCGGGACGTCTTTACCGGCAATGCCCAACGCCCGTCGCCGCGCCGCTGGTCCCGCCGCTGGGATTACGACTACCGCAATAACCTGGTGCGGGAAGAGCGGGACGATAACCCGTTCAGCTGGTACCGCTGGCAGTACGACAGCGCCGGGCGCCTGCTCGTTCAGGACGGGACGCTGCCCGGACAGGAGCAGTGGCGCTGGGACGCTGCCGGTAACCCGCTCGAAGGTTCTGCTGAGAAGGTCACGCACAACCGCCTGACGCAGATGAACGGCATTCGCTGGCGCTATGACATCCACGGCCGCACCGTTGAGAAGGATAATGGCCAGACCCGCTGGCACTACCGCTACGACGGTGAACATCGCCTGACGGAGGTTATCAGCCAGCCGCGGGACCGCAACAAGCCGCAGACGCAGGTCAGCTTCCGCTACGATCCGCTCGGGCGACGCATCAGCAAAACGCGACGCCAGATGCTGGGCGGCCAGCCAACCGGCAAGCCGGTTACCACCCGGTTTGTCTGGGAAGGGTTCCGCCTGCTGCAGGAGTTGCACGGGGATGTGCCGCTCACCTACGTCTACAGCGATCAGGACAGCTACGACCCGCTGGCGCGCATTGACGGCGTGGAAGCGCCGGAGATCTTCTGGTTCCACTGCCATCCCAACGGCACTCCGGAGCGGATGACGGATATCGAAGGGCAGGTACGCTGGGAAGGGGTGAACAGCGCCTGGGGCAAGCTGCTGCGGGAAAGCGAGACGCAGGTATCAGGATATTCTCAGAACCTGCGCATGCAGGGGCAATACCTAGACCGTGAGACAGGGCTGCACTACAATCTGTTCCGGTATTATGACCCGGACTGCGGGCGGTTTACGCAGCATGACCCGATAGGGTTGGCGGGGGGGATTAACTTATATAAATATACTGTTAACCCTCTTACCTGGATAGATCCTCTGGGTTTAGCTGGTTGCACTTTAACAAAATCGAAGTCAAAAAATTACGAATACGTTTTGAAATTGAAACGCTCTGAATATCCTGCAACGTTTGGTCACATATCAGACGCGATCGATTTAGGACATGCAAAGGTTGTAACAATCCAACGAGGCTCTGCGAAAGCTAACAGGAAAACGAGTCTAAAAAATATCAAAACAAAGCCTGGTTATGATCGTGATGAATGGCCTATGGCGATGTTTAAAGAAGGCGGTGATGGCGCTAGCGTAAGATATATAGATCCTAGTGATAACCGTGGTGCAGGTTCAAGTATTGGTAATGTTTTATCAGAACTGCCAGATGGAACAAGAATAAAAGTCGAGGTAATATAATGAGTGATAAGAGCATGCAAACAGTAGATCTACTTATTTCGCATAGTCAAATATTGTTACGATCCCGAGATTATGACGAAAAGCTGAGTCAGTGGGGAAAAGGTAATGTTTCTCAAGGTGCTGTTCTACACAAGGATTATGTTATATTCGATCCATTACCAGAGGACGCGTTTGGAGCAAACGTCAATATCAAAATAGAGAATGCTTTTAAAATGGATGAAAATGCTCAGCGCTGTATTGTTGTGCCATTTTTCATTACGGATAAAGATAAGCTGCAAATCGCTTCTGCAACTGAGAAATTCGATTTAAATATAGATGTGAACGATAAGGTTTATTCACTCTTTTATGAGATTTGTGAAGGAGATGAAATTTACTATAATTTCACTCTTGTGCCGGCAAAAGAAGCTATTGCTGCTAAGTTTTTGCTAGATGACCCTTGGGGAGGAATAAAAGATCATCCTCTCAAAGAAGGGGTTTTTTAAATTTAATATTAACCTGGAAATTTATCTCGGAAAAAAATCCACGCCTTGGCGTGGATTTTTTTTCATTCAAAACAAATCAGACGTTAAATAAGAAGTTCATCACATCGCCATCTTTAACGATGTAATCTTTCCCTTCCGCACGCATCTTGCCTGCTTCTTTCGCGCCTTGCTCACCCTTGTAGGTGATAAAGTCTTCAAACGCGATAGTCTGCGCACGAATAAAGCCTTTCTCAAAGTCGGTGTGGATCTTACCGGCCGCCTGAGGCGCAGTCGCACCCACAGGAATCGTCCACGCACGCACTTCCTTCACGCCAGCGGTGAAGTAGGTCTGCAGGTTCAGCAGCTCATAGCCCGCGCGAATTACGCGGTTCAGGCCCGGCTCTTCCAGACCCAGCTCGGCCATGAACTCTTCACGGTCGGCGTCGTCCAGCTCGGCGATGTCGGATTCAACGGCAGCGCAAACCGCCACAACTACAGAACCTTCAGCCGCTGCGATTTCGCGCACTTTATCCAGGTACGGATTGTTCTCGAAACCGTCTTCGTTAACGTTGGCAATGTACATGGTTGGCTTCAGGGTCAGGAAGCTCAGGTATTTGATCGCCGCCTTGTCTTCTTCTGTCAGGTTTTTCAGCGCGCGCAGCATGCCCGCGTTTTCCAGCTGTGGCAGACATTTTTCCAGCGCAGCCAGTTCTGCTTTCGCGTCCTTGTCGCCGCCTTTGGCTTTCTTCTGCACGCGGTGAATCGCGCGTTCGCAGGTGTCGAGGTCAGAGAGCGCCAGCTCGGTGTTGATGACTTCGATGTCGTCAGCCGGATCCACTTTGTTGTTTACGTGGATGATGTTGTCGTTCTCGAAGCAGCGCACAACGTGGCCGATCGCTTCGGTTTCACGAATGTTGGTCAGGAACTGGTTACCCAGGCCTTCACCTTTGGATGCGCCTTTTACCAGGCCCGCGATGTCCACGAATTCCATGGTGGTTGGCAGAATGCGCTGCGGCTTCACGATTTCCGCGAGCTGGTCCAGACGCGGGTCCGGCATTGGCACAACGCCGGTGTTAGGTTCGATGGTACAGAACGGGAAGTTCGCCGCTTCGATACCCGCTTTGGTAAGCGCGTTAAACAGGGTGGATTTGCCCACGTTTGGCAGACCGACGATACCGCATTTGAATCCCATTTCTAAATCACCTTAATATCTTGATAATCAATCCGTTAACGTTAACCGACTGATGAAAAGTAAATAACTACGCCTATTATACACGTAACCCGCATGACGCGCGGTAAAAAAGCCGTATCGGGCGGATTATTGCGCTTTGAAAGCGTGCAAGCGGTTTGTCGCTTTGGTTAACCCATCTTTCAGCCAGATTTCGGTGCAGCGCGCCGCTTCGTCTACCGCCTCGTCAATCAGTTTCTGCTCAGAAACCGGGGGTTTACCGAGTACGAAACCGACAACTTTGTTTTTATCGCCCGGATGGCCGATTCCTACGCGCAAACGGTAGAAATTCGGGTTATTGCCCAGCTTGCTGATGATGTCTTTAAGACCGTTATGGCCGCCGTGCCCGCCGCCCAGTTTGAATTTTGCCACGCCGGGCGGGAGATCCAGCTCATCGTGGGCCACCAGAATTTCATCCGGATTGATGCGATAAAACGTTGCCATTGCCGCCACGGCTTTACCGCTCAGGTTCATAAAGGTGGTGGGCACCAGTAAACGAACATCCGCGCCAGCAAGGTTGATACGCGAGGTATACCCGAAGAATTTAGGTTCTTCACGCAGGGGAGCACGTAACCGCTCGGCCAGCAGATCGACGTACCATGCCCCGGCGTTGTGGCGGGTGGCCGCATATTCTGCGCCCGGGTTGGCGAGGCCGACAATCAGTTTAATCGTCACGATTCAATTCCTAATGGGTTCCAGATCTGGCGCGTAGTTTACTGTCTGGCGCGCCGCTTGACAAAATTCTGCGATCTTCTCATCGAAATACGAATAATTTCTGATTTGAACAATTAGAATTTCAAGCTGTTCAAAGTCTTATTTGTAAACTTTTGTTTGGGAGTTATCTGTAATTGTGATCATTCACGCAACTCATAAAAGGGGCGTTGTCTATACTTTACACACAAGGATTAGGGGCTTTTCCCCTGACAACCCAAAGTTCCGGAGGTGACACATGAAACGCAAAAACGCTTCGTTACTCGGTAACGTGCTGATGGGATTGGGGCTGTTCGTGATGGTAGCCGGCGTGGGTTATTCAATTTTAAACCAGTTACCGCAGCTTGACCTCCCGCAATACTTTGCGCATGGCGCGATATTGAGCATCTTCGTTGGTGCGGTATTGTGGCTGGCAGGGGCTCGCGTGAGCGGCCATGAGGAAGTCTGTGACAAATACTGGTGGGTGCGCCACTACGATAAACGCTGTCGTCGCGACCAGCATAAGCACAGCTAGTGCTACGATAAAGAACACCGAAACGGCTCCCGAGGGAGTCGTTTTTTTTGCATCAAGGGTTGACCCTCACGTAACGTAAGGCTCCAGAGTGGCGCCACTGGCAAAGAAAAAGGAGCAGTTATGTTGATTCAGGTGGGTGAGCTGGCGAAACGTGCCGGGATCACCGTGCGGACATTGCACCACTATGAGCAAACAGGGTTGTTGCTGCCTTCAGCCAGAAGCGCGGCAGGTTACCGGCTTTACAACCTGGCGGATGTCCAGCGTCTGCACATGATCCAGGCGCTGGCAAAAGCGGGGCTGGAACTTGCTGAAATCAGGGATTTCCTGGAACAGGAGTCGCTGTCGTTAACCGAGTTACTCGATGCGCAAATCACGCTGCTGGATAAACAGCTGCGCAGCATACATACGCTGCGCGACCGTCTGGTGGAGCTGCGGACCGGGCTTATCGACGATGCGACGCCGGATCTGGAATCCTGGCTACAGACTCTGGAGTTAATGAATATGTACGATCGCTGGTTTAGCAAAGAAGAGTTACAGCAGCTGCCGTTTGCGGTGCAGAAGGATGCGCTGACGGCTATCTGGTCGGGGCTGGTTGCAGAGGCCAAAACGCTTCTGGAGCAACATGTACCCGTTACGGACGCGCGAGCCATGGACCTGGCGACGCGCTGGATGGAACGCCTGGAGCAGGACACGGCAGGCAAGCCGGAATTTCTCACCCGGCTGAACGAGATGCACAGCGTTGAACCGCAGATGCAGGTGCAGACCGGTATCACGCCGGAGATGACGGATTACATCACGCGCGCGTTTGCGGAATCTAAGCTCAGCATATGGGAGAAGTATCTCACTGCCGAAGAGATGGCCTTTACCCGGGCACACTACTTTGACCGCATGATGGAGTGGCCGCCGCTGGTGGCGAAACTGCATCAGGCGCAGCGGGAAAATAGCGATCCTGCCTCGGAGGAGGCGCAAAAGCTGGCTGAAAACTGGCTGGTATTGTTCCAGTCTTACGCGGGCACCAGCCCGGAGACCCAGCAAAAGTTTCGCACTGCCATGCAACAGGAGGCGCACCTGATGAAAGGTACATGGATGACCCCTGCCGTGATTGCATGGCTCCAGCAGGCGATCGGGGTGATGATGCAGAGACGTTTCTCTGCATCAGGTCACTCACAGATCCGCTAACGCAGCTTCACGGTTAGGGTAGAAGGAGAGTCGGCCAGGGATAGGCTGCACGCCCGCGCGCGCCATGGTGCGCAGCGGCTGAAACTCCAGGTTACTCACCCGCAGCTCACAGCCTTCCGGCAGACGTGCCACAAAGCGCTGGAAGGCATCCAGGCCGCCTGCATCCAGCACGGGTACGGCATCCCACTTCAGCACCACAACCCGTTTGCCCGCGATGCGGGATTCCAGATCGCTAAACAAACCTTCCGCCGCGGCGAAGAACAGCGGGCCAATCACGCGCAGCACCAGCACATCGTCAGGCACTTCGACGTTAACCGGGGAAAGGCGCGTCATCTGCGCGATGCGGCGCATAAACAGCAAGGACGCCAGCACGATCCCGACGCTGATGGCGATAACCATGTCGAACAGCACGGTCAGCGACATGCAGATCAGCATCACGATGATGTCGTCTTTCGGCGCGCGACGCAGCAGGTTCACCACCTTATGCGCCTCGCTCATGTTCCAGGCCACCATCAGCAGCAGGGCGGCCATGGCGGAAAGCGGCAGCCAGGAGAGCAGCGGGGCGAGGATCAGCAGGGCGAGGATCACCAGCACGGAGTGGATGACCGCCGAAACGGGTGAGGTTGCCCCCGCGCGCACGTTGGCAGCAGAACGGGCGATGGCTGCCGTTGCGGTAATACCGCCGAAGAACGGCGCGACGAGGTTGCCTAACCCCTGACCGACCAGCTCGCTGTTGGCTTTGTGTTTGGTGCCGGTCATACCGTCCAGAACGACTGCGCAAAGCAGGGATTCAATTGCCCCCAGCATCGCCATAGAGAACGCGGCGGGAAGCAGGGCACGCAGGGAATCCCAGCTTAGGGTGAAGCTGGAGCCGGGCATGTCCCACGGCAGCACCAGCTGCGGCAACAGTTGCGGAATGCCGCTACCCTGTGAACCGTCCGCCAGAACATAGTGGAACTGCGAGCCGATAGTCGCGACATGGCCACCGAACATATTGACGATGGCCATCACCGCGCAACCCAGCAGCAGCGCGGGAAGGTGTCCCGGCAGACGAATCCCCAGACGAGGCCAGACGATCAGCGTGCCCAGCGTCACAATCCCAATGGCGGCGTCGCCCAGGTTGGCCGTCGGCAGCGCCATAAACAGCGCCCCCACTTTTTGCAGGTAGTGCTCCGGTACGTGGGGCATCTGCAGGCCGAGGAAGTCCTTGATCTGCATGGTTCCGATGGTGATACCAATCCCCGAGGTGAACCCCAGCGTCACGGAAAGGGGGATGTACTCGATCAGCCGCCCGAAGCGGGCCAGGCCAAACAGAATCAAAAAGACGCCGGACATCAGGGTGGCGACCAGCAGGCCTGCCAGACCAAACTGCTGCGAAACCGGGTAGAGGATCACCACGAAGGCGGCGGTCGGGCCGGAAACGCTGAAGCGTGAGCCGCCCGTCAGGGCAATGACGATCCCGGCAACGGCCGAGGTGTACAGGCCGTACTGCGGCGCAACGCCGCTGCCAATCGCCAGCGCCATCGCCAGCGGGATGGCGATAATGCCGACCGTGATCCCGGCAATCAGGTCACGTACAAAGCGTGACGAGGTGTACTTCTCTTTCCAGCAGGCGTCGATGAGGGCGCGAAAGGGCAGAACATGTGAGGAGGTTACGTTTTTCACAATTATCTATCATCCGTATGCGCATCATCTGTCATGTGAATGGCAGGTGAAGGAGGCATTAATCATACAAATAAAACCCAGAGACAAAAAAACCCGCCGCAGCGGGTTTTTCGGCCGTGTTCGATTAGTGTTCGAACATTGCTGAGATTGATTCTTCGTTGCTGATACGACGAATCGCTTCGGCCAGCATCCCGGACAGGGTCAACGTACGCACGTTTGGCAGTGCTTTGATCTCGTCGCTCAGTGGAATGGTATCGCATACCACCACTTCGTCAATGACGGAGTTGCGCAGGTTGTTTACCGCGTTACCGGAGAAGATCGGGTGAGTCGCGTAAGCGAACACGCGCTTAGCACCACGCTCTTTCAGCGCTTCAGCTGCTTTACACAGCGTACCGCCGGTATCGATCATGTCGTCAACCAGCACGCAGTCACGGCCAGCAACATCACCGATGATGTGCATCACCTGAGAAACGTTAGCGCGCGGACGGCGTTTGTCGATGATCGCCATGTCGGTATCGTTCAGCAGCTTAGCGATAGCGCGGGCACGTACCACGCCGCCGATGTCCGGAGAAACCACGATTGGGTTATCCAGGTTCAGCTGCAGCATGTCTTCCAGCAGGATTGGGCTGCCGAATACGTTATCAACCGGGACGTCGAAGAAGCCCTGGATCTGCTCTGCGTGCAGGTCAACGGTCAGTACGCGGTCAACGCCGACGCTGGACAGGAAGTCAGCAACAACTTTAGCGGTGATTGGTACACGCGCGGAACGGACGCGACGGTCCTGACGGGCATAGCCGAAGTAAGGGATTACAGCAGTGATACGGCCTGCGGAAGCGCGACGCAGGGCGTCGACCATAACAACCAATTCCATCAGGTTGTCGTTCGTTGGAGCACAGGTGGACTGGATGATGAAAATATCACCACCGCGTACATTTTCGTTAATTTGTACGCTGACTTCGCCGTCGCTAAAGCGACCTACGGCGGCGTCGCCGAGGGAAGTGTACAGGCGGTTGGCAATACGTTGTGCTAGTTCCGGGGTGGCGTTACCAGCAAAAAGCTTCATATCAGGCACGAGAAGAACCTCAGGCATGCGTCCAGTGGTGGATAGCGTTCGCCGCAAACTGTGCGGGCCAGGCGAAGGCTATCCAGGCGGTGTATTAAAGAGCGCGATGCAACGTCTGGAACAGGGTGACGTTGTCACCGAAACTCAGTCTGCGCCAGAATGGTCTGCTGTAGTGGGGAGGTGTTCATCCCGCGTGCTACAAAACCATGCAGCCAAACCGGCGCTTGCTCAAGCACCTGACGAGCGGCGGATTCGGTGTCAAATTCAGCAAAGACACAGGCTCCTGTACCAGTCAGGCGCGACGGCGCGTATTCTAACAGCCAGGAAAGCACCGCATCAACCTCGCGAAAACGTTTTCTTGCGATATCCTCGCAATCGTTGCTGAATTCACAATTTAATAACGTTTCTATTGACCGAACCGGGGTATTCCTTTTCAGGTCAGGATCTTTAAAGATGACCGGTGTCGGAATACTTACGCCAGGGTGGGCAACCAGATACCACTTCTCCGGCGGTTCAGCCGGGTAGAGGATCTCACCCACGCCTTCAGCAAAGGCCGCATGACCGCGCACAAACACCGGGACATCCGCCCCCAGCGTCAGGCCCAGGGCGGCCAGTTCGTCCTTCGACAGCCCGCATCCCCAGAGGTGGTTCAGCGCAACCAGCACGGTGGCGGCGTTGGATGAGCCGCCGCCCAGACCGCCGCCCATCGGCAGGCGTTTCTCGATACGGATATCTGCTCCGCTTCCCGCGGGCAGACGGCCCGATTCCGCCGCGGCTTTCATCAGCAGACGCGCTGCGCGCACGATCAGGTTGTCTTCATGCGCCACGCCTTCGACCGGCGTTAGCAGGCAAATCTGCCCGTCCTGGCGCAGTTCAATGGAGATCGTGTCGCCATAGTCAATAAACTGAAACAGCGTCTGCAGGGTGTGATAACCGTCAGCACGCTGGCCGGTGATGTATAAAAACAGGTTCAGCTTTGCCGGAGAAGGCCAGTGGGTCATCATTTAACGATCCAGTTGTCCATTTTAAGCTTGATGCGCTGGCTGCCCTGGGTCAGCTCCATGTTTGATGGCAGCGACGGTTTACTCTTGCTGTCATAGGCGCTGTACACCACTTTCCAGGTTTTGCCGTTCTGCGTGTAGTTCACCTGGCTCAGACGGTACTGGTCATCAAGGGTGTAGTCAGTTGCCTCGCCCGGCAGGCCAAGGATCCACTGGCGCAGGCTGTTGAGCGGGATAGGCATCCCGGTCAGCTTGCCAATCATCTCTTCGGCATCGGTCGCGGTATAGTGCTGGCCTTTGTTATCGGTGATCTGCGCTTCGCCCGGTTTGGCGATAAGCTCCAGCTCGGTGCTGCCCAGCGGGTTCAGCAGCAGCAGGCGGTAGTTGTCCTGCCCCGTCTGCTGCCAGAAGAAGCGGGCATAAACCTTTTGTTCGTCAGAGAGATAAGCGAAAGCGCCGCGGGTCTGGTACTGGTTCAAATTACGGACGTCCTGCTGGTGCTGACGCCACTGCGGTGAATCAGGGCTTTTGCCCGGGCCTTTTGGTTGGGTGACGGTACACGCGGTCAGAACCAGTGCTGCCAGCGGCAGCAGGCGAATCAGTCGGGTCATAATGAGGACAAATCCTTGAGATACGTTGCAGTTATAACTGTTAATGCTAGCGTCGAAGGGGGCTACCGTCTACGTTCAAATTATCTCAAAGGGTTGTGTAACCTATTACTCCGAAAGGAGGCAGTCCCTTTTATTGATCTCGCGCATCCTGTATGATGCGTTCTGCTAACCTTATTAACGCTGGTACTACTCCCGCTCAACATGACCCTATTAGCACTCGGCATCAACCACAAAACGGCTCCGGTTTCGCTGCGAGAACGCGTGACGTTTTCGCCGGATACGCTTGACCTGGCGCTGGACAGCCTGCTTGCACAGCCTATGGTGCAGGGTGGCGTGGTGCTCTCGACGTGCAACCGTACCGAGCTGTATTTAAGCGTGGAAGAGCAGGACAACCTGCACGAAGCGCTGATCCGCTGGCTATGCGACTACCACAACCTCAATGAAGACGAGCTGCGCAACAGCCTGTACTGGCATCAGGACAACGATGCCGTCAGCCATCTGATGCGCGTCGCCAGCGGGCTGGATTCGCTGGTGCTGGGCGAGCCGCAAATTCTGGGTCAGGTGAAAAAAGCGTTTGCGGATTCGCAAAAAGGGCATCTGAAGGCCAGCGAGCTGGAGCGCATGTTCCAGAAGTCGTTCTCCGTGGCGAAGCGTGTGCGAACAGAAACCGACATTGGTGCCAGTGCGGTTTCTGTTGCTTTCGCGGCCTGCACCCTTGCACGCCAAATCTTTGAATCCCTTTCTACCGTCACCGTGATGCTGGTGGGGGCGGGCGAAACCATCGAACTTGTGGCGCGCCATCTGCGCGAGCATAAAGTGAAAAAGATGATTATCGCTAACCGCACCCGCGAACGCGCGCAGGTGCTGGCGGATGAAGTGGGTGCAGAGGTGGTTGCCCTGAGCGACATCGATGAACGCCTGAAAGAGGCTGACATTATTATCAGCTCAACCGCCAGCCCGCTGCCGATTATCGGAAAAGGGATGGTGGAGCGTGCGCTGAAGTCCCGCCGTAATCAGCCGATGCTGCTGGTGGATATCGCCGTCCCGCGCGATGTTGAGCCGGAAGTGGGAAAGCTGCCTAACGCCTATCTCTACAGCGTGGATGACCTGCAAAGCATCATTTCGCACAACCTTGCCCAGCGTAAAGCGGCGGCGGTTCAGGCGGAAACCATCGTTGAGCAGGAAACCAGTGAGTTTATGGCCTGGCTGCGCGCGCAAAGCGTCAGCGAGACCATCCGCGAGTACCGCGGGCAGGCGGAGCAGGTGCGTGATGACCTGACTGCCAAAGCGTTAGCAGCCCTTGAACAGGGCGGCGACGCAAACGCGATTATGCAGGATCTGGCGTGGAAACTGACCAACCGCCTGATCCATGCACCAACCAAATCTCTTCAGCAGGCTGCCCGTGACGGGGATGATGAACGCCTGACTATTCTGCGCAACAGCCTCGGGCTGGAATAGCGCCCTATACCCATTTTCTAAGACAAGGTGCACTTACGCCTATGAAGCCTTCTATCGTCGCTAAACTGGAAGCTCTGCACGAGCGCCATGAAGAAGTACAGGCGCTGCTCGGGGATGCCGGGACCATTGCGGACCAGGAACGTTTTCGCGCGCTCTCGCGTGAATACGCGCAGTTAAGTGATGTTTCTAAATGCTTTACCGACTGGCGACAGGTTCAGGAAGATATCGAAACCGCGCAGATGATGCTCGACGATCCTGAAATGCGCGAGATGGCGCAGGAAGAGTTGCAGGATGCGAAAGCGCGTTCTGAAGAGATGGAGCAGCAGCTTCAGGTGCTTCTGCTGCCGAAAGATCCGGACGACGAGCGTAACGCGTTTGTGGAAGTGCGCGCCGGTACCGGCGGTGACGAAGCGGCTCTGTTTGCCGGGGATCTGTTCCGCATGTACAGCCGCTACGCCGAATCGCGTCGCTGGCGCGTGGAGATCATGAGCGCCAACGAAGGCGAACATGGTGGCTACAAAGAGGTTATCGCCAAGATCAGCGGCGACGGCGTGTACGGTCGTCTCAAGTTTGAATCCGGCGGTCACCGCGTGCAGCGCGTGCCGGCCACCGAATCTCAGGGCCGCATTCACACCTCCGCCTGTACGGTTGCGGTGATGCCTGAGCTGCCGGAAGCTGAACTGCCGGACATCAATCCTGCAGACCTGCGTATTGATACGTTCCGCTCCTCTGGCGCGGGCGGTCAGCACGTTAACACCACCGACTCCGCCATCCGTATTACCCACCTGCCGACCGGCATCGTCGTCGAATGTCAGGACGAGCGTTCGCAGCACAAAAACAAAGCCAAAGCGTTGTCCGTGCTGGGCGCGCGTATCCACGCAGCTGAAATGGCGAAGCGCCAGCAGGCGGAAGCGTCTACGCGCCGTAACCTGCTGGGCAGCGGCGATCGCAGCGACCGTAACCGCACCTACAACTTCCCGCAGGGGCGCGTAACCGATCACCGCATCAACCTGACGCTGTACCGTCTAGACGAGGTTATGGAAGGGAAGCTGGATATGCTGATTGAGCCTATCGTGCAGGAATACCAGGCCGACCAGCTGGCGGCGCTGTCAGAGCAGGACTAATGGATTTTCAGCGCTGGTTACGTGAGGCGGCCGGTGAGCTTTCAGAAAGCGAAAGCCCGAAACGCGACGCCGAGATTTTGCTTGAGCACGTGACGGGTAAAGCCCGCACGTATCTGCTGGCTTTTGGCGAAACCGAACTGACCGCGGAACAGGAAGCGCAGCTCGGCGCGCTGCTTGCCCGCCGTAAAACCGGCGAGCCGGTGGCGCATCTGGTCGGTGAGCGTGAGTTCTGGTCGTTGCCGCTGTACGTCTCGGCGGCGACGCTGATCCCGCGTCCGGACACCGAGTGTCTGGTGGAGCAGGCTCTGGCGCGTTTACCTGCGGCGGCCTGCAGCATTCTCGATCTCGGTACCGGCACCGGGGCTATCGCGCTGGCGCTGGCCACCGAACGGCCCGACTGCGCGGTGACGGCGGTGGATGTGATGACCGACGCGGTGGCGCTGGCGCAGCGTAACGTGGAACGTCTTGGGGTCCGCAACGTGACGGTGCTGCAAAGCAGCTGGTTTGCCGCGCTGGAGAATCGCTCATTTGCGATGATTGTCAGCAATCCTCCCTATATCGACGAACATGACCCGCACCTTGCGCAGGGAGACGTGCGCTTCGAACCGCTGACGGCGCTCGTGGCCGCCAACGCGGGATTAGCCGATCTCGAACACATTGTGACAACGTCACGGAAGCATTTGCTTCCCGGCGGCTGGCTGCTGGTGGAGCATGGCTGGACGCAGGGAGAGGCCGTTCGGGCACTGTTTACGCAAGCTGGCTACGCCGCTGTCGAAACCTGCCGCGACTACGGCGGCAACGAACGCCTGACGCTGGGGCAGCGGCTATGAGCCTGTTTACCGTGCTCATTACCGTCCACCTCATTTCCGTTGCGCTGACCGTCAGCTTTTTCATCGTCCGTTACTGGTGGCGCTACAGCAACAATCCGCTGATGGATGCCCGCTGGGTGCGTATCGCACCGCACTGCATCGACACGCTATTGCTCCTTTCCGGTGCCGGGCTCATGTGGAAGACCGGCTATCTGCCATTTACTGATAAAGGTGCATGGCTGACTGAAAAGCTGTTTGGCGTTATCATCTACATCGTTTTGGGTTTTATCGCGCTTGGGCGTCGTCGTCCGCGCAGCCAGCAGGTCGGTTTTATCGCCTTTCTGCTGGGTCTGGTGGTGCTGTACATCATCATTAAACTCGCCACCACAAGAATACCGTTACTGGGGTAAGTCATGAGGTCCTTAGCCGATTTCGAATTTAATAAAGTGCCGCTTTGCGATGGCATGATCCTGATTTCTGAGATGATTCGCGACGATTTTACGTCGCAGTTTGTCTACGATGAGCTGGAGAATCTGGTCAGCCTGGCGCGTGAAGAGATTAATCAGGCTCGCCCGCAAGACTGGCAATTAGAGAAGCTGCTGGAGCTTTTCTACGGCGAATGGGGTTTCTGCGACACGCGGGGCGTGTATCGCCTGTCTGACGCGTTATGGCTGGACCAGGTCTTAAAAAATCGTCAGGGCAGCGCCGTGGCGCTGGGCTCTATTTTGCTGTGGGTCGCGCACCGTCTGGATATTCCGCTGGTCCCGGTCATTTTCCCGACGCAGATGATCCTGCGTGCTGAGTGGCTGGACGGCGAAATGTGGCTCATTAATCCTTTCAACGGCGACACGCTGGATGAACATACGCTGGACGTGTGGCTGAAAGGCAATATCAGCCCGGTGGCTGAACTGTTCAACGAAGATCTCGACGAGGCGGATAACGCGGAAGTGATCCGCAAGCTGCTGGATACGCTGAAGTCTGCGTTAATGGAAGAGCGTCAGATGGAGCTGGCGTTGCGCGCCAGCGAAGTGCTGCTGCAGTTCAACCCGGAAGACCCGTACGAAATTCGCGATCGCGGGCTGATCTACGCGCAGCTCGACTGTGAGCACGTGGCGCTGAATGATTTGAATTATTTCGTTGAGCAGTGTCCGGAAGATCCCATTAGCGAAATGATTCGTGCGCAGATCAACGCGATCTCGCACAAACAAATTACACTGCATTAATCTTAATTCCGATTCACACCTGAATAAGGCGATCCTATGAAACAAAAAGTGGTTAGCATTGGTGATATCAAGGTAGCAAACGACCTGCCGTTCGTACTGTTTGGCGGCATGAACGTGCTGGAATCCCGCGATCTCGCCATGCGTATCTGCGAACACTACGTGACCGTGACCCAGAAGCTGGGCATCCCGTACGTGTTTAAGGCCTCTTTTGACAAAGCCAACCGCTCCTCCATCAACTCTTACCGTGGCCCGGGCCTGGAAGAGGGAATGAAAATTTTCCAGGAGCTGAAGCAGACCTTTGGCGTGAAAGTGATCACCGACGTGCATGAAGCCTCACAGGCGCAGCCGGTGGCAGACGTGGTGGACGTGATTCAGCTCCCGGCGTTCCTCGCTCGCCAGACTGACCTGGTTGCGGCGATGGCGAAAACCGGCGCCGTTATCAACGTGAAGAAACCACAGTTCGTCAGCCCAGGCCAGATGGGCAACATCGTCGATAAATTTATCGAAGGCGGCAACGATCAGGTCATCCTGTGCGACCGCGGCGCAAACTTCGGCTACGACAACCTGGTTGTGGATATGCTGGGCTTCAGCGTAATGAAAAATGTCTCCGGCCAGTCTCCGGTGATTTTCGACGTGACCCACGCCCTGCAGTGCCGCGACCCGTTCGGCGCCGCGTCCGGCGGCCGTCGCGCTCAGGTGACCGAGCTGGCGCGCGCCGGCATGGCGACCGGCCTGGCCGGCCTGTTCATTGAAGCGCACCCGGATCCGGCTAACGCGAAATGCGACGGCCCATCCGCGCTGCCGCTGGACAAGCTGGAGCCGTTCCTGAAGCAGATCAAAGCGATTGACGATCTGGTGAAGAGCTTCGACGAACTGGATACCAGCAACTAATAAAAAAACCCGCTTCGGCGGGTTTTTTATGGGGCATATTGCCGGGTGGCGCTGCGCTTACCCGGCCTACAAAACCCGTAGGCCCTGCAAGCGAAGCGTCGCTGGGCAAAAAGGCTACGCAAAAATTGTCATTAAATACGCAATAAACAACGCCATATGCGCCGCGCCGTTCAGCACGTTGGTGCGCCCGGTTGAGAAAGAAATCTGGCACAGCAGCAACGAGGCGACCATCACAATCATCTCCGGCGCGCCCAGCGCAAACTGCAGCTCGTTGCCCGTCATAAAGGCAATCAGCGTCACCACCGGTACGGTAAGTGAAATCGTCGCCAGTACGGAGCCGAAGAACAGGTTCATTGCGCGCTGCACCTGATTATTCAACACCGCTTTCAGCGCGCCCAGCCCTTCAGGGGACAGGATCAGCAGCGCCACCAGGAAGCCGGTAAACGCCACCGGCGCGTTCAGCTCGGTTAACAGCGTCTCCAGCGGGTTAGCGTTCATCTTGGTGACGGCAATCACCGCAATCAGATGCACGATCAGCCAAACCGTATGCCACGCGCTGCTGTGGGCCGACGGCTTGCCGTGGTGCGGGTCATCATCGTCGCCGTCGTCTTCATGCTCGTACACAAACAGGCTCTGGTGCGTTTTGGTCTGAATCAACAGGAACACGCCGTACATGGCGGCGGAAATCAGTGCAACCAGCAGCGCCTGCCCGGTGGAAAAGTTTGCACCCGGCAGCGCCATCGGGAAGACCAGCACGATAATCGCCAGCGGGAAGAGGGCGATAAGATACTGTTTAATGCCGAACAGGTTCATATACTGGGTCGCAAATTTGCGCCCGCCCAGCAGCAGAGAGAAGCCTACCAGGCCGCCCGTCACAATCATAATGATCGAATAGAGCGTGTCGCGCATCAGCGTCGGCGCGGCATCGCCGGTCGCCATAAGCGCGGAAATCAGGCTGACTTCGAGAATAACAACGGAAAGGCTGAGAATTAACGATCCGTACGGCTCGCCCAGACGGTGGGCCAGGACGTCCGCATGGCGAACAACGCTAAATGCGCTGGTTAAGATGCCGACCAGGGCAAGAATATTGATACCAACCACCACTGGCAGTGACTGACTGCTTCCCCAGAAGAGCAGCACAGCCAGTGCCAGAACCGGGAAAATGAGCGACGTCTCCTTGTGGCGGGTCTTTACCGCCTCGTGTGTTGCTGTCATGTGCTTCTCCATCAATGCAGGTGCTTGTAATTATAGATAGATTTTTGAGGTCATTAAATTAACAGATCTCTGTTAAATACCCTTTATTTTTTACTTAATTTTACCCTTTGTCATTATTTTCATTGATGATGGTTATAATTTATATTCTTTGTTGGTTACTCATTAAATAACAATAAATTAAAAATGTAATGCATTCATAAATTATTGCCGGGTGGCACCATGGCGTATCGTCGTCCACACTTATCTCTTTAACCAAAAGAGAGGTTAGTGATGCCCTATAAAGCGAAACGCGAATTACCGGATAACGTGCAAAACGTGCTGCCCGCTCACGCGCAGGATATCTACAAAGAGGCGTTCAACAGCGCCTGGGATCAGTACAAAGACAAGGACGATCGCCGGGATGATGCCAGCCGTGAAGAGACGGCCCACAAAGTCGCCTGGGCCGCAGTAAAACATGAATATGAGAAAGGAGACGACGATAAATGGCATAAAAAGAAATAGCCGTGAAATGATTCGCTGCCTTCATTTTGACTTTTCAGGCGGTTGAACTTCCGTTGTATTGCAACTGGTCCGCTAATTGCTTATCGTTATTCGACTGCTGGCAAAATGACCAGCAAAAAATGCCGGGAAGGCGAATTACAGATGTCGCAAGGAAGCATGCAGTGGCGGAGGTGGAAAGTGTTAACGCGTGATTTCTTAATGAAGGCAGATTGTAAGACGGCATTTGGTGCTATTGAGGAATCGCTTCTCTGGTCAGCTGAACAACTTGCGGCGTCACTCGCTGCCACGCTTGCCTGCCGCCCGGATGATGGCCCGGTATGGATTTTTGGCTACGGCTCCCTGATGTGGAACCCGGCTCTGGAATTTGTCGAATCGGCAACGGGAACGCTGCCTGGCTGGCATCGCGCATTTTGCCTGCGCCTGACGGCCGGACGCGGCAGCGCGTGCCAGCCCGGGCGCATGCTTGCACTGAAAGAGGGCGGGCGCACCACGGGCGTGGCGTATCGCCTGCCGGATGCCACGCTGGAAGAGGAGCTCACGCTGCTCTGGAAGCGCGAGATGATCACCGGCTGCTATATGCCGAGCTGGTGCAAGCTGGAACTGGACGACGGACGCACCGTCAACGCGCTGGTGTTTATTATGGACCCGCGCCATCCGCTGTATGAAGCGGATACCCGCACGCAGGTGATTGCCCCGTTGATTGCCGCCGCCAGCGGGCCTCTGGGCACCAACGCGCAGTATCTCTTCTCCCTCGATCAGGAGCTGACGCGCCTCGGCATGAAGGACGATTGTCTGAATGAGCTGGTGGTGAAGGTGAAGGCGCTGCTGGAAGGGAACCCGCTCAACAGCGCGCTGCGACCGGGTTTTGCCTGACAATACGCCCGGCTTGCCGGGCGTTTAAACTTATGCTGCCACGTAGCTGACGGAATGCTCCAGCGACTGGCTGTGGCTATCGATCAGCACATCCCACGTGCCGGTATACGGCACGGTAAGCCAGGCCTTATCGTCCTGTACGGTGAGAATATCCGCCTGGGACTGTTTTTGTGCTTTCGAACTCATCAGATGAATACGACAGCGTTCTGAGCAACGCACCACTACCGTATCCCCGCCAAACAGTTTCAAACTTGTTTTTACCAGTGCCATTTTTTACCCCGTAGTCTTAAACAACGCTCTCCCTGCTGCCATATCCGAGCGTGATGTTGTTCACAATTCACTCATGGCATAACACCAAAGGGGAGGGGGTGGGATGCTGATTTTGATCAAAAAATGGCATAACGATTAAACAAAAATGACAAAATTCCTCAAAATTTACGCTGGCGCGCGTTTTACCCGCTAAACGCGCGCCGGAAGAAGATTAAATGCGGAAATGCCCGGCTGTTTCAGCAAGGTCGCCCGCCTGGCTCTGCAGGGCACCCGCGGCAGCGGCGGATTCCACCACCAGCTCGGCGTTCTGCTGAACCATTCTGTCGAGATGGGTCACCGCGTGGTTGATCTCATGAATCCCTTTCATCTGCTCGCTGGTGGCGATGGAGATTTCGCGCATGATGCCAGAGACGCTGCCGATGCTGGAGCGGATCTCATCCATGCTTTCCCCCGCCAGATGCACGTAGCGGGAGCCGGTTGCCACGCTGTCGGTGGTGGAGTCAATCAGCGATTTGATCTCTTTCGCCGCCTGAGCGCTACGGCTCGCCAGGTTACGCACTTCACCTGCTACGACGGCAAACCCGCGCCCCTGCTCACCCGCACGCGCCGCCTCGACGGAGGCGTTCAGCGCCAGAATGTTGGTCTGGAAAGCAATGCCGTCAATCACGCTGGTGATATCGCCAATTTTTGCCGACGCGACTTCAATGGACTGCATGGTGCTGATCGCCTGCGATACCACCTCGCCGCCGCGCGCCGCGGCCGCTGAGGCCTTGCTCGCCTGGTCGTTCGCTTCTGCCGCCGATTCATTCGACTGCGTCACGGAGGCGGTGATCTGCTCCACGGCGCTGGCCGTCTCGCGCAGGCTGGATGCCGCCTGCTCGGTACGTCCGGAAAGATCCTGGTTACCTGCGGCAATCTCCTGCGCGGCGTTTTTCACCGATTCGCTGGCGTCACGGAGCTGCACCATCACCACCGACAGCTTATCGCTGAAGGCGTTAAAGGCCTGCGCAATTTGCGCGACCTCATCCTCGCCGTTATCCGGCAGGCGCTGGGACAGATCGTTAGTGCCGTGAGCAATGTTGTGCATCGCGTCGCGAATGTCGGACAAACGCTTGAGCAGGCGGGCAATCAGGAAATGCACAATCGCCGCGCTCAGGAGTGCGAGGATCACCAGCGAAATCCCCGAGGCTTTAAGCAAGGAACGCATGCCGGAGGTGGCGTCACCGCTGTCGAGCGCGATGACTAACAGCCAGTTTGTGCCCGTCACGGCTGTCGCCACGAAGGTTTTTTCCGCGTCGTTCAGCGTTCCGTCGACGGGGTTACCGCTTTTCAGCGCAGCAAAATCAATGCCTTTGATCGTCTCACCAAACGGTTTCAGCGTGAGGGCCGGATCGTTAGCGGCAATCACGCTGCCGTCGCTGTTCAGAAGCAGCCCGCTGCTGGCCGGAGTTGGATGGATCCCGCGCACGTTAGCCACCACGCTGTCCATCGCCACATCGCCCGCCACGACCGCTTTGAGCGTGCCATTTTCTTTCACCGGCACCGCAAAGGTTACCACCAGTTTACCGGTCCCCGCGTCAACGTAGGGCGCGGTGACAACCGGACCGTCCGTGCTGACCACCTGCTGATACCACGGGCGAATAGTCGGGTCATAGTCCGCCGGAACGCCCGCCGGTTCAGAGAATTTCGCCGTTTTGCTGGCGTAGCCAACATAGACGTTGGTGAATCCACCCGCCTGCGCAAGCTGTTTAAACACCGGAACCGGGTCGTCATTCAGCGCAACGGTCTGCGCGGAGGCGATCACCGTCATCTTGCTTTTTACCCAGTCGGCAATCGCCATGTTATGGCTGGCGCTGGTGCTGGTCAGGATATCGCGCTGGGACTGCTGGTTATCCTGGCGCGTGACCTGGAAGTTAATAACGGTATTAAGGAGAAGGGCGACGACCAGACAGCCTGCCGTCGCCGCGATGATGCGTGCACGAATCGATCTGAACATAAGTGAAATACCTGCTGTGTTGTTTCCATGCCTATCGGCAACCCCGCAGGTAAACTTGATGCTGAAACCGCGTCCATAAGAAAATAATATTTTTACTGGTTTATTATTAAAAAGTTAATACTTTATCGGCGGACAGCGTCCACTCGGCCAGCTCAACCAGCGTACCAATCTCTACGCCATCAATCAGCGGCAGACCGGTAATGCCGCGGCCGTCGGTGCAGGTCTTGCACAGCTTCACCGGCACGTTTTGCGCGGTGAGGATCTCCAGCATCTGCTGAATGTTATAGCCTTCTGCCGGTTTTTGACCCTTCAGCCCCGCGGTGACCGCGTCCGACATTAAAAAGAGTCGTAACGCCAGGTCGCTCTCTTTTTCACGCAGCGCAATCGCCAGGCGCAGGCTGTTAAAAAGGGATTCGCTGCCGTAAGCCGCACCGTTGGCGACGATCACAATTTTTTGCATGTTGACTCCTGTTCTTATAAAGGCACGAATATTGCTTAGCTTTCCCGAGTTTCGCTGTTCTGGAGAGTAAGCATGACATTAATGGCTGGCATTTCGCCAGGCGCTGCTGAATGGCTCGAGCGCGCAAGAATGATGCGCCGGGAGCAGCTCAGCAAGCTGGCACAGCTTGGCGTGCTTGTGCACGGCATTAGCCAACTGGTGCATATGTTACAGTGCGAGCGTGGGGCGTCCAACGTCTGGCTCTGCTCACAGGGTAAGCTCTACGCCCCCGAATGCAAAGCCAGCCGGGCGCTGGTGGATGAAAACCTCGCTGCACTTTATGACATTCTTGAAAAACAGTCGCCGATCCCGGGAAGTACCGTCTGTGAACGTATCGGCGGCGCGCTTCAGTGCCTTGATATGCTTCCCGCGCTGCGCGACGGTGTTATTCAGCAAACGGTAACGGCGCCGCAGGCGATGGAACACTACTCCCGCATGCTCCGCCATCTGCTCAGTATCGTGCCGCAGCTCAATGACAGCATTGACGATCCGCAAATCGCCGGGCGTTTTGTTGCCCTTTATAGCCTGATGCAGGGGAAAGAACTGGCGGGACAGGAACGGGCCCTGGGGGCGATTGGCTTCACGCAGGGCTTTTTCGATGATGTGACTCGCCAGAGGCTGGTTGACCGCATCGACGGGCAGCAGGCCTGCTTTGAAATTTTTCTCTCACACAGCTCCGCTGACGTCCAGACCACCTTTTCTCTCCACTGCCAGCCCGATCGTGAAACGGAGCAACTCCGGCGCGTAGCCTGTACTCGCCAGCCTGCCGCGGATGATGGCCTTACCGCTCTGGCCTGGTTTGCTCTGCAAACCGCGCGCCTTGAGCATCTGCGCACGCTGGAGGAGAGGCTCATCGCCGAACTGATGACGGCGGTGGACGAGCGTATTTACCGTAACGATGAGTACGTGCCTCCCGCCGATGAGCAGGACGACCCGCTGATACAGTATCCGGAAAAACCGTTGCTCACCCTGGTGCGCCAGCAGGCACGCGAGATAGAACAGCTCTCGCGCCAGCTTGCATCGCTGCGCGATACGCTTGAAGAGCGCAAAGTCATTGATAAAGCGAAAAGCGTGCTGATGACCCACCAGAATATGAGTGAGGAACAGGCCTGGACGGCGCTGCGCAAAATGGCGATGGACAAAAACCAAAGGATGGTGGATATCGCCCGCGCGCTGCTGATGGTGAAGAATTTATGGCAGGTAACACCAAAGGAGTAGCTGCACGGTTAGCGGGCATTTTGTGCCTGATTAAGGTGCGTGCAGGCGAGGGGAGTTCGGTTAGCGCCCCGGAAACTGCGGGTTAAAACCTGGCATTCACTTTGCATTATCGGATTAACCATTTTTGACGATGCGCCAACGGCGGCGCATGCGTCTTCGGGATAAAGGCGTCCACTGGTGCTTCGGCATCGTGGGCGCTTTTTTTTGGTTTTTTTTCAGGAGTGGTCATGGCGGATTTGTCGAGACGGCGTTTTTTGCAGGCCAGCGTGCTGGCGAGTGGCGCAATGCTGTTACCGGGTATCATGCAGGCCGCATGGGCGGCAGGCTCGGATAAACCGGAGCAGGAAACGGTGCGCATCGGGTTTATCCCGCTGACCGACTGCGCCCCGGTGGTTATCGCGGCGCTGAAAGGCTTTGATAAAAAATACGGTATTACCATCGTGCCCACCAAAGAGGCGAGCTGGGCGGCGGTGCGCGACAAGCTGGTGGCGGGCGAACTCGATGCCGCGCACATTCTCTACGGCCTGCTGTACGGCCTGGAGCTGGGCATCGCCGGCAAGCCGCAGCAGATGGCGAACCTAATGACGCTCAATCAGAACGGCCAGGCGATTACGCTTTCCAGCGATCTGGCGGAGAAGGGCGTACGAGACCTTGACGGGCTGAAAAAGCTCATTGGGCAGCAGGCGCCCGGCACCTACACCTTCGCGCACACCTTCCCGACCGGGACGCACGCCATGTGGCTCTACTACTGGCTGTCCAGCGCGGGCATTAACCCCTTTGACGACGTGCGCACGGTGGTGGTGCCGCCGCCGCAGATGGTGATGAACATGCGCATTGGCAACATGGTTGGCTTTTGCGTCGGCGAGCCGTGGAACGCCCGGGCCATCAACGACCGCATCGGTTTTACCGCCGCCACGTCGCAGTCTATCTGGGCCGATCATCCGGAAAAAATCCTCGGTACGCGCCGCGACTGGGTGGAGAAAAACCCGCACACCGCGCGGGCGCTGGTGAGCGCGGTACTGGAGGCGGCGCGCTGGATCGAAGCCTCCCCGGAAAACAAACGCGAGACCGCGCAGATCCTCTCGCGCCGGGCGTGGCTCAACTGCAAGGAACAGTATCTCACCGGACGCATGCTCGGCGATTACGACAACGGCCTGGGCCAGCGCTGGCAGGACGCGCACCCGATCCGCTTCTTCAACGAGGGGGCCGTCAGCTACCCGTATCTCTCCGACGGCATGTGGTTCTTAACCCAGTTCCGCCGCTGGGGCTTGCTCAAATCCGCGCCGGACTACGCGGGCATCGCGCAGCGCATTAACCAGACCGCGGTCTGGCAGGATGCCGCCACGGCGGTGGGGGGCATCAGCACACCGACTTCACCATTACGCAGCAGCACATTGATGGACGGCACCGTCTGGAACGGTACCGATCCGGAAGGATACGCCAGCCGTTTCGCCATTCACCGTAAAGGGGCCTGATTATGCAGCATCTGCAAAAAACGAATTCACACGAGACGCCGGAGAGTGGGGAGGTGATTGTCCTGCCTCCGGTGCAGGTTCGCCGCCGTACGCCGACGTTTGCGCGTCGGATTAACGCGATCCTCCAGCGCATCATTCCGGCGTTACTCGGTCTGGGACTGCTGGTGGTGCTCTGGCAGCTGGCGGCGATTAACAGCAAAGGTTTCCCGACGCCGCTCAGCACGCTCGATTCCGCCATCACCCTGTTTGCCGATCCGTTTTATCGTGACGGGCCTAACGATATGGGCATCGGCTGGAACGTGCTCGCCTCATTACAGCGCGTGGCGGTGGGCTTTGGCCTGGCCGCGCTCGCCGGGATCCCGCTCGGCTTCCTGATTGGTCGCTTCACCTTTTTCTCTCGCATGTTCGGCCCGCTGATCGCGCTGTTACGCCCGGTTAGCCCGCTGGCCTGGCTGCCCATCGGCCTGCTGCTGTTCCAGAAAGCGGAGCCCGCGTCGAGCTGGACCATTTTCATCTGCTCCATCTGGCCGATGGTGATCAACACCGCCGAAGGCGTACGCCGCATTCCGCAGGACTACCTCAACGTGGCCCGGGTGCTGCAGCTTTCCGAGTGGACCATCATGCGCCGCATTCTCTTCCCGGCGGTGCTGCCCGCGGTGCTGACCGGGGTACGTCTCTCCATCGGCATCGCCTGGCTGGTGATCGTCGCCGCCGAGATGCTCACCGGAGGTTTAGGGATCGGCTTCTGGATCTGGAACGAGTGGAACAACCTCAACGTCGAAAACATTCTCATCGCCATCGTCATCATTGGCGTGGTCGGGCTGCTGCTGGAGCAGGGGCTGATGCTGATCGCCCGTCGCTTTAGCTGGCAGGAAAAATAAGGAGCGAACATGAAACCATTAATTCAGGTCCAGGCCGTGAGCCAGCGTTTTTCCACCGCCAGCGGCGAGTTTCTTGCGCTGCAAAACGTCTCTTTTGATATCCACGAGGGCGAAACCGTCAGCCTGATCGGGCACTCCGGCTGCGGCAAATCGACGCTGCTGAACCTCATCGCCGGTATTACCCTGCCGACGGAAGGCGGGCTGATCTGCGACAACCGTGAAATCGCCGGGCCGGGTCCGGAACGTGCGGTGGTCTTCCAGAACCATTCGCTGCTGCCGTGGCTCACCTGCTTCGACAACGTGGCCCTGGCGGTCGATCACGTGTTTCGCCACAGCATGAGCAAGGCGGAGCGCAGGGAGTGGATCGAGCACAACCTCGACCGCGTGCAGATGGGGCACGCCCTGCACAAGCGACCGGGGGAGATCTCCGGCGGCATGAAGCAGCGCGTCGGTATTGCCCGCGCGCTGGCGATGAAGCCGAAAGTCCTGCTGATGGATGAACCCTTCGGCGCGCTCGACGCCCTGACGCGCGCGCATCTGCAGGACTCGGTGATGCAGATCCAGCAGGCGCTGAACACCACCATCGTGCTCATTACCCACGACGTGGACGAGGCGGTGCTGCTCTCCGATCGCGTGCTGATGATGACCAACGGCCCGGCGGCCACCGTCGGGGAGATCCTGCGCGTGGACCTGCCGCGCCCGCGCAACCGGGTGCAGCTGGCCGACGACAGCCGCTATCACCACATGCGCCAGCAGATCCTCCATTTCCTCTATGAAAAGCAGCCGAAAGCGGCGTAACGAGGGGTTTTGATGCGACTGGTCATTATCGGAAATGGCATGGCGGCCACGCGGCTGATTGCCGCGCTCACCGGGCGTGCTGCCGGTCGTTTCGCTATCACCGTCATCGGTGACGAGCCGGAGCATGCCTATAACCGCATCCAGCTTTCGCCGGTGCTGGGCGGTGAAAAGCAGGCTGCAGACATCTGTCTGCAGGATGACGACTGGTACCAGTCGCGCGGCGTGACGGTGCTGCGGGGTGAAAAGGCGATCGCCGTGAACGTGGACGCGCGGGAAGTGCAAACCACCGCCCGCACGCTGGGCTGGGATGCGCTGGTGTTTGCCACCGGATCAACGCCCTTTATTCCGCCAATCCCCGGCTGCGATGCGCCGCATGTGTTCACGTTCCGCACCCTGGAGGATACGCGGGCCATTCGGACGATCGCCGGTCCGGCGGTGGTGCTGGGCGGCGGCGTGCTCGGGGTTGAGACGGCGGCAGCGCTGGCGCGCTCAGGTGACAACGTCACGTTGGTTCATCGCGGTCCGTGGCTGATGGAGCAGCAGCTGGATCGGCAGGCGGGAATGCTGCTGGAAGAGGCGCTGGCGGCGCGGGGCGTGCGCTGTGAGCTCGCCTCGGGCATCGCAGCGGTGAGCGGGAATAGCGTGACGCTGCTCAACGGGCGCCGCGTCGTCGCCGCTCGCGTGGTGCTGGCGACCGGCGTGCAGCCCAGCGTCGCGCTGGCGCAGGCCAGCGGCATTCGCTGCGCGCGCGGCATCGTGGTGGATCACCAGATGCAAACCTCCGAACCGAACGTCTACGCCATCGGCGAGTGCTGCGAAATTGACGGGCAGACGTTTGGCCTGGTCGCCCCCTGCCTGGCGCAGGCGGAGATCCTCGCCGCGCGGCTGGCCGGGGACGCCACCGCGCCGTTTACCCTGACCGACAGCGGGATGCGCCTCAAGGTCACCGGCGTGGAGCTGTTCAGCCTCGGCCGTGCGGCGGAGCAGGAGGGCGACGTGGTCTGGAGCGCATGGGATCCGCTGACCCGTCACTATCGTCGTTTATTGATCCATCAGGGGGCGCTGGCTGGCGCGCTGCTGATGGGCGACTGCCGCAGCGCGGCAACGTTTACCGATTTACTGGCAACGGCTGCGCCCGCCCACGCGGACTGGCTGTTCGATCGTTTCACTACGCAACCGCAGGTTGCAGGACAGAATGCTATGACAAAACCTACTCTGGTGGTGGTTGGGCACGGTATGGTCGGCCATCATTTCCTCGAAGACTGCGTTAAGCGCAATCTGCATCAGCAGTATCAGATCGTTGTCTTTGGCGAGGAGCGCTATGCCGCCTACGACCGTGTGCATTTGTCGGAATATTTTGGCGGCCGCAGCGCGGCGTCGCTCTCGCTGGTGGAGGGGGATTTCTTTGCTGACAGCGGCATTGAGCTGCGCCTGTCGCAGCAGATCGTCGCTATCGATCGCGATGCGCGTGTGGTGCGTACCGCCAGCGGGCATGAGACCCACTGGGACAAGCTGGTGCTGGCGACCGGCTCATACCCGTTCGTTCCGCCCGTGCCGGGCAACGATTTGCCGGGCTGTTTTGTCTACCGCACCCTTGACGACCTGGACAACATTGCTGCACATGCGGCGGGCTCGCGCCGCGGCGTGGTGATTGGCGGCGGCCTGCTCGGACTGGAGGCGGCGAATGCCCTGAAGCAGCTCGGGCTGGAAACCCACGTGGTGGAGTTTGCGCCCAACCTGATGGCGGTCCAGCTCGACAACGACGGCGCGGCGATGCTGCGCAAGAAAATCGAGGCGCTGGGCGTCGGCGTTCACACCAGTAAAGCCACGACGGAGATCGCCACCGCGGACGGCGGGCTGGTGCTGCGCTTTGCCGATGGCGAACAGCTGGAAACGGACATGGTGGTCTTTTCGGCGGGCATCCGTCCGCAGGACGCGCTGGCGCGCAGCAGCGGGCTGGCTATCGGCGAACGCGGCGGGATCTGCATTGACGACGGCTGCCAGACCTCCGATCCGGACGTGCTGGCCATCGGCGAATGCGCCCTGTGGGAGGGGAAAATCTTCGGGCTGGTCGCGCCCGGCTATCAGATGGCGCGCGTGGCCGCCGCCGCGCTGGCGGGAGAGGATAAAACCTTCACCGGCGCGGATATGAGCACTAAGCTCAAGCTGCTCGGCGTGGACGTGGCCTCGTTCGGCGACGCCCACGGGCGCACCCCGGGGGCGCTGAGCTACCAGTGGACGCACGGCCCGCAGCAAATCTACAAGAAAATCGTGGTCAGCCACGACGGCAAAACGCTGCTCGGCGGCGTGCTGGTGGGCGATGCCAGCGAATACGCCACGCTGGTGCAGATGATGCTTAACGGCATCAGCCTGCCGAAAGAGCCGGAAACGCTCATTTTACCCGCGTCGTCAGGCAGCGCGCCAAAAGCGCTCGGCGTGGCGGCGCTGCCGGAAAGCGCGCAGATCTGTTCGTGTCATAACGTCAGTAAAGGCGATATTTGCCGGGCGGTGAGCGCGGGCGCGGCGGATATCGGCGCCGTTAAGCAGTGCACCAAAGCGGCGACCGGCTGCGGCGGATGTAGCGCGCTGGTAAAGCAGGTGATGGAGTTCCAGCTGGCGGAGCAGGGCGTGGAGGTGAAAAAGGACATCTGCGAGCACTTCCCGTACTCGCGCCAGGAGATTTACCACCTCGTGCGCGTCAACCATATCCGCACCTTTGACCAGCTTATCAGCCGCTACGGACAGGGGCACGGATGCGAGATCTGCAAGCCGCTGGTGGGATCGGTGCTCGCCTCCTGCTGGAACGAGTATCTGCTGAAACCGGCGCACCTGCCGCTGCAGGATACCAACGACCGCTACTTCGCCAACATCCAGAAGGACGGCACATACTCCATCGTGCCGCGCATGCCCGCAGGGGAAGTGACTGCCGACGGGCTGATTGCCATCGGGCAGATTGCGAAACGCTACAGCCTGTACAGCAAAATTACCGGCGGACAGCGTATCGATCTTTTCGGCGCCACTCTGGAACAGCTGCCGGCGATCTGGCAGGCGCTGGTGGAGGCCGGGTTTGAAACCGGACACGCCTACGGTAAATCCCTGCGCACGGTGAAATCCTGCGTCGGCTCGACCTGGTGCCGCTACGGCGTGCAGGACTCCACCGGCCTCGCGGTCCGGCTGGAGCACCGCTACAAGGGCCTGCGCGCGCCGCACAAAATCAAAATGGCGGTCTCAGGCTGCACCCGCGAGTGCGCGGAGGCGCAGAGCAAAGACGTGGGGGTGATTGCCACCGATAAGGGCTGGAACCTCTATCTGTGCGGCAACGGCGGGATGAAGCCGCGCCACGCGGATCTCTTCGCCAGCGATCTGGACGACGAAACGCTGATCCGCACCGTCGACCGTTTCCTGATGTTTTACATCCGCACGGCGGATCGCCTGCAGCGCACCAGCACCTGGATGGACAACCTGGAAGGCGGCCTCGACTATCTGCGGGAGGTGATCCTCAACGACAGCCTCGGTATCGCCCACGAGCTGGAGCAGGAGATGGCCCGGGTGGTGGAAACCTACCAGTGCGAATGGCAAACCACGCTCAGCGATCCCAGCCGCCTGGCGCTGTTCCGCACGACGGTGAACGAGACCGCGCCGGATGAAAGCAAGCGCTGGCAGGAAATTTGCGGCATCGACGATATCCCCGAGCAGGCGGGCATCGGCGCGCGGCTTGGACGTAAGCCGATTGCGCTGTTCCGCTTTGGTAAAACCGTTTACGCCCTCGACGATCGGGAGCCGGGCGGCGATGCGAACGTGCTTTCACGCGGCATTCTTGGCGATGCGGCGGGCGAGCCGGTGGTGATTTCACCGCTCTACAAGCAGCGCATTCGCCTGCGCGACGGCTGTCAGGTAGAGAACGGCGAACCCGCGGTGCGCGCGTGGCCAGTGAAGATTGAAAACGGCAAGGTGTGGGTTGGCAGCGACGCCCTGGTAATGCGTGCGGAGGCCTCATGACGGAAACCCGGACAACGTGCCCCTACTGCGGGGTGGGCTGCGGCGTGGTCGCCCGCGTGGAAGGTGAAGCGGTCAGCGTTCATGGGGATAAAACCCATCCTGCGAACCTGGGGCGCCTGTGCGTGAAAGGATCGGCTCTGGGGGAAACGACGGGCTTACAGGGGCGGCTTTTGCGCCCGGTCGTTGACGGCCTTGAGGTGGACTGGGCGCAGGCGCTGAGCGCGGCAGGAGAGCGCCTGCGGGAGATTATCGATAAATGGGGGCCGCAGGCGGTGGCGTTTTACGCCTCCGGCCAGCTGTTGACCGAGGATTACTATGCCGCCAACAAGCTGATGAAAGGGTTTATCGGCGCGGCAAACATCGATACCAACTCCCGGCTCTGCATGTCCTCGGCTGTGGTGGGCTACAAGCGCGCCTTTGGCGAAGACGTGGTGCCGTGCGGCTACGAGGATGTGGAAAACAGCGATCTGGTGGTGCTGGCTGGCTCGAACGCGGCCTGGACGCATCCGGTGCTCTATCAGCGGCTGGTGCAGGCGAAGCACGACAACCCGCGGATCAAGGTGGTGGTAATCGATCCCCGCAGAACCGCCACCTGTGATATTGCTGACCTGCATCTGGCGCTCGCCCCCGGCAGCGACGCCGGGCTGTTTGTCGGTCTGCTTAATGTGATTCAGGGAACGGATGAGTGGCCCGTTGAGCGCGTGGCGGCGTTTTGCGGCCTCTCGCCGCAGGATATAGGCACCTTTTACGACTGGTTTATGACGGCGCCCCGGGCCATCACGCTCTACACCATGGGGATCAACCAGTCCGCCAGCGGCAGCGACAAGTGTAACGCCATCATTAACGTTCATCTTGCCAGCGGGAAGTTCAACCGTCCGGGCTGCGGCCCGTTTTCGCTGACCGGACAGCCAAACGCGATGGGCGGACGGGAAGTGGGCGGGCTGGCTAACCAGCTGGCGGCGCACATGAACTTTGAGCCGGACGATCTCTCGCGGGTGGCGCGTTTCTGGGGAACGGAACGGCTGGCGCAGACGCCGGGCCTGATGGCGGTGGAGCTGTTTGACGCCATTGCCCGCGGCGAGGTGAAGGCGGTGTGGATCATGGGCACTAACCCCGCCGTGTCGCTTCCGGACAGCCACGCGGTGTGTCAGGCGCTGGCGAACTGCCCGCTGGTGATGGTTTCTGAGGTGATGAAGTATACCGATACCAGCCGGTTCGCCCATATCCGTTTTCCGGCGCTGGGCTGGGGGGAGAAGGACGGGACGGTGACAAACTCGGAACGCCGCATTTCGCGCCAGCGCGCGTTTCTGCCCGCGCCGGGCGAGGCGAAGCCGGACTGGTGGATCGTCGCGCAGATGGCGAAACGGCTGGGCTACGGCGAGGCCTTTGCCTGGCAACATCCGCACGAGATTTTTTGCGAACATGCGGCGCTGACGGCCTTTGAAAATGACGGCGCGCGGGCATTGAGTCTTCATGAACTGGCTGCGCTAACCCGCGAGGAGTGGGATCAGCTTGAGCCTTATCAGTGGCCGACGGGGAGTTTTCCGCGCCGAAACATCGTTCCCGTTATCCCTCTGTCGCACGGCGCGACGGTCAGCGCCTTATACCCGCTGATTCTCAACTCGGGGCGCATCCGCGATCAGTGGCATACTATGACCCGAACGGGATACGTGGCGAGGCTGATGCAGCATATCGCCGAACCGTTTGTTGAGGTTAGCCCGGCAGACGCCGTTCGGTTTTCCCTGTGCGACGGCCAGCTGGCGCGCATCAGCTCGCCGCGCGGCGTGATGGTGGCAAGAGTGCGAATCAGCGACGGGATACGGGAAGGCGAGGCGTTTGCCCCGATGCACTGGAACGCCGGGTTTGCCCGCCAGGGAAAGGTGAATGCGCTGGTGGAAGGGCGCTGCGATCCGGTTTCGGGCCAGCCGGAGAGTAAACAAACCGCCGTCAGGATCCTGCCCTGGCAGCCCGCCTGGCAGGGGGAACTCTATGCCCGGGAATGGCCGGAAATGCCCTCTTCGGCTTACTGGTGGCGTAAAGCCTCACGCCTGACGGTGGCGGGCGATCAACCGCTGCTGCCGTGGGTAATGGAATACGCCAGCGCTCGTGGCTGGCAGCTGCAGGTTGCGCAAACCGGCGAACGCAGCAGCGTGCTGGCCTGGCATGAAGGCCAGCTGATGCTGGGCTTCTGGGAGGGCACCGCGTTACCGGCGCTGGCGCATGCGGTGATTGAAGCCGCTTTTCAATCCCCACCCGTGCTTCTCGCAGAACGCCACGCCTTGTTGAACGGGCAGAGCGTCGGGAAGGCGGCGGATCCGGGACGCATCATCTGCAGCTGTTTCAGCGTCGGGGAGAATGCGATACGGGAGGCGATCGTCGGCGGGTGTGATTCCGTCACCGCGCTGGGGGCGACGCTGCGCTGCGGTACGAACTGTGGCTCCTGCGTGCCGGAGCTGAAAGGGCTGTTTCAGGATAATCCTGAAATGTCCGCCAGAACTGCATTTCAAGGCTTATCGCGTTAACATAATAGGAGTTTATTCATAAACACAGGTTCTTATTTACGACGTTGATGGCTGTATCGTCCCGCATTCGTTTGCTGTTATTACTCTCCCTTGTTACGGTCGGAGCCGTTCACGGTGCGCCGAATTCCTTTATCCAGCAGGCGCAAAATCCCTTTGATAATAATGGGGATAGTTTGCCCGACCTCGGCATGGCGGCGCCAACGGGCGAGGGGGAAAAACACCTGGCCGAAATGGCGAAAGCCTTCGGTGAAGCCAGCATGACCGACAACGGCCTGACAACGGGCGAGCAGGCGCGTCAGTTTGCGTTTGGCCAGGTGCGCGACGCGGTGAGCGGCGAAGTGAACCAGCAGATTGAGTCCTGGCTTTCGCCCTGGGGGAACGCCAGCGTGAACTTGCTGGTGGATAACGACGGCAAATTTAACGGCAGCAGCGGGAACTGGTTTATCCCCTGGAACGATAACAACCGTTACCTGAGCTGGAGCCAGCTTGGCCTGACCCAGCAGGCGGATGGCCTGGTCAGTAACGCCGGAATAGGCCAGCGCTGGGTCGCCGGGAAATGGCTGCTGGGTTACAACACGTTTTACGATAACCTGCTGGACGAAAACCTGCAGCGTGCCGGGCTGGGCGCGGAAGCGTGGGGGGAAAATCTGCGTCTGTCAGCCAACTATTATCAGCCCTTTGCTGGCTGGCGCGATCGCTCTGACGTCCAGGAGCAGCGCATGGCGCGCGGCTATGACGTCACCGCTAAAGCCTGGCTGCCGTGGTTCCATCATCTCAATACCAGCGTGAGCTTCGAGCAATACTTCGGCGATAACGTCGACCTCTTCAACAGCGGAACCGGCTATCACAATCCGGTGGCGGTGAATCTGGGGCTTAACTATACCCCCGTGCCGCTGGTCACCCTGACCGCCGCGCACAAGCAGGGCGAAAGTGGCGCGAGCCAGAATAACCTCGGGCTGAAGCTCAACTATCGCTTTGGCGTGCCGCTGGTGAAGCAGCTTTCCGCCGGTGAAGTCGCCGCCACGCGTTCCCTGCGCGGAAGCCGCTACGACTCGCCGGAGCGCAATAGCCTGCCGGTGATGGAGTTCCGCCAGCGTAAAACGCTGTCCGTCTGGCTGGCGACGCCGCCGTGGGATCTGAAAGGGGGCGAGACCGTTATGCTGAAGCTTCAGGTTCGCAGCGCGCACGGCATTCGTGAGATCCACTGGCAGGGGGATACGCAGGCGCTGAGCCTGACGTCGCCGTCCAAAAGCAACAGCAGCGACGGCTGGAGTGTAATTATGCCTGCCTGGGATGACAGTGAAGGGGCGACAAACCGCTGGCACCTGTCGGCGGTGGTGGAAGATGAGAAAGGCCAGCGCGTCTCGTCCAATGAGATCGTGCTGACCGTCGTGCAGCCGCTGGTCGCATTGCCGGACAACGACCCGCGCTGGAAGCTTCTGCCGGAGGAGTAATCCTTAAAAAATGCGTTCCTGATGCACCCACACCGCGGCTTCAACGCGGGATTTGAGCTTCATTTTCTTCAGCATATGCTTCACGTGCACCTTGACCGTGCTTTCGGTGATGTCCAGGCGGCGGGCGATCATTTTGTTCGGCAGCCCCTGGGCAATGAGTTTGAGAATATCGCGCTCGCGCGGGGTTAACTGGCTGACGTCACGGTCAGAGGTGGCGCGATTGGCGCGCAGGCTGGCGGCCAGCACCGGCGTTAAGGCTTCGCTGAGAACCATCTCGCCCGCCGCGGCCTGCTGCAGCGCCTTAAGCAAGTCTTCCGGCTCCATATCCTTGAGCAGATAACCATCCGCCCCGCGCTTCAGCGCCGTGACCACATCCTCTTCATGATTCGACACGCTAAAGACGACGATGCGCCCGGAAAGGGATTTTTCCCGCAGCTTGTCGAGAGTTTCCAGACCGTTCATGCCGGGCATATTCAGATCGAGCAGGATCAGATCGGGATCGAGGGATTCGGCAAGCTCAATGCCCTGTTCACCGTTGCTGGCTTCGCCAACCACGGTGATATCGGGCGCCATGCTGACCAGCTGTTTCACGCCAGTACGCAGCATCGGATGGTCGTCGATCAACAGGATGGATGCCGGTTCCTGATTAGTCATGGGTTTCTCCTTGAGCAGTTGTAAGCGGTTTTTCGGGAATAAAGGTGACGACAACTTCCGTGCCACCCGTCTCTCTCCGGCGAACCTGGCAATCACCGCGCAGGCTTTGGGCGCGGTCTCGCATAATAATTAAACCATAGTGGTTAGTGCGTTCGGCATTTTCCGGCACGCCGCGGCCGTTGTCGTGAACCGTGAGCTTCACCTGATTGCTGTGCTGGCTGACGGTGACCGTTACCGCCGTCGCCCCGGAATGTTTAAGCACGTTGCTCAGCGCTTCACGGGCGATCTGCAGTACATGTATGGCCTGGTGGGAGGGGACAAACCGCGGCGGCAGCTGGTAGTCCAGCTTCACCGGGAACCCCAGCCGGGCGCTAAATTCGTGACAGCTGGCCTCCAGCGCCGGACGCAGGCCCGGCTCGGCCAGCTGCAGACGGAAGGTGGTCAGCAGCTCGCGAAGCTGTATCCAGGAGGTGTTCAGCTCGTTGCGGATCTGGCTGAGCAGCTGCTTGTTGCTTTCGGGCATCTCCGCATCCTGCATCTGCAGGCAGCTCACCTGCATTTTCATACAGGAGAGCGACTGGGCGATCGAGTCGTGAAGCTCGCGGGCGATGGTCGCGCGCTCTTCCATGACGATCAGCTGCTGCTGCTTTTCCTGATGCCTGTCGAGCGCCAGCGTGGCCGTTAGCTGTTCGACCAGCGTATCGACCAGCTGCTGCTGGTCGTGGCTCAGGTGACGCCCGGCTGGCAGCGTTGCCAGCAGAATACCGTACTGGGTGTGGCTGTCGGTCAGGCGCCACTTCAGGGTAGTGCCGCCGGACGTCAGCGGCGGCAGGCCGCGAGGGCAAAGATGGCAGCCTTTGTCATCGCAGGACATATCCGACTGACAGGTAAATTCCTGATGGTTATCTTCGTCTTCCACGTCGTAGACGCGCAGCTCAAGGTCATGAAGGAGGGTCAGATTTTGCAGGCCGTTCAGCACCGGAGAGAGGCGTTCGCATAGCGGCACCTGCATGTGCAGACGACGGTTGGCCTGCCACAGGAAGGAGAGGATCTCGTTTTTCTGCTCCAGTCCGGCCGTTTTTTCCTGAACGCGCTGTTCCAGCACCGCGTAGCTCTCGGAGAGCTCTGCAGACATGGTGTTGAGCGCCTGACCGAGCATGGCCATCTCGTTGCGCCCGCTGATGTGCGTGCGCTGGGTAAAATCGCGTGCGGTCACCGCGCGGGCCATTGCCAGCAGCTGTTTCCACGGGTTCAGCAGCCGCGCACGAAGCCAGACGATGGTGAAGATCAGCAGCAGCCCCATAAACAGCGCCATGGCGCGGTGCACCATCACCACCCGGTCGATGCGTAATTCGGTGGTTTGGTCGAAAGAGGAGACCAGCGCATCGATGCGTGAGACGAACCCCGCCACGTCCTGCGCAACGGTTTCCGTGCTGCGCGCCTGTTTCAGCCCGGGCTCCAGCTGGGTGTGCCAGTAGCCCTGAAGGGCTTTAAGCTGATATTGCTGACCGGCGCGGATGGCGGCGTTTTCCAGTTCGGGGCTGAAGACCGTGCGCTCCATTTCATCAATCAGGGGCCGATCGTCCTGTGTCAGGGGAACCGACGCCAGCAGGCGATAACTCTGCATGCGTAGCGAGCCTGCCTCGTTGATGGCATGCGCATTACCCTGTACGCCCTGTACCAGCCAGCCGGAGATCGCCATGCCGGTCACGCCGATGGCGGTGGACAGCAAAACGATAAGGGCTAGCTGATTCACGAGCGTCAGCGGAGATAAACATCTTTTTAACATAGAGGTGGCGTGCTCCTGACGTGGCCTGCTTGCAGGAATGGCGCTATTCTGGTGCATACCCTGGAGTATACCCATACCAATAAAGGATTACCCCTAAATTGCCAACGGAGTAGGGGGAAGGAGGTGGGGGTAGTCTGGAACCGTCAGTGCCGTGAAAAACCACGTCTTTTTTACCGAATTAGCCTACTCACTAAGGGTGAGGCCTTATTTTACGCCGCAAATCCTCCCACTTTTCCTTTGATTTATATCAACTTACCGCCGCCCTAAAACCCTAATGTTTGCAGCATCATTCGAGAATCAGAGGTGTCTATGAGTCACTCATCCGCTCCCGAAAGGGAAAATGGTGCCGTTATTACAGACTGGCGTCCAGAGGATCCGGCGTTCTGGCAACAGCGCGGCCATCGTGTAGCAAGCCGGAATCTGTGGATTTCCGTGCCGTGTTTGTTATTAGCGTTTTGCGTATGGATGTTGTTTAGCGCGGTGGCGGTCAACCTGCCCAAAGTCGGGTTTACGTTTACGACCGATCAGCTGTTTATGCTGACCGCGCTGCCGTCGCTGTCAGGCGCGCTGCTGCGTGTGCCTTACGCGTTTATGGTGCCGGTGTTTGGCGGTCGTCGCTGGACGGCGTTCAGTACGGGCATCATGATCGTCCCCTGCGTCTGGCTCGGCTTCGCGGTGCAGGATACCTCTACGCCGTTCAGCGTGTTCGTGATTATTTCCCTGCTGTGCGGTTTTGCGGGTGCGAACTTCGCCTCCAGCATGGCGAACATCAGCTTCTTCTTCCCGAAAGCGAAGCAGGGCGGTGCGCTGGGCATTAACGGCGGCCTGGGGAATATGGGCGTCAGCGTGATGCAGCTGATTGCCCCGCTGGCGATCTCTGTTTCTATTTTCGCGGCCTTTGGCGGCGGTGGCGTTGAGCAGGCGGATGGTTCTTCCCTCTATCTGCAGAACGCCGCCTGGATCTGGGTGCCTTTCCTGGTGGTCTTCACCCTCGCAGCCTGGTTCTTTATGAATGACCTGTCCGCGTCGAAGGCGTCGCTGAGCGAACAGCTGCCGGTGCTGAAGCGTGGACACCTCTGGGTGATGGCGCTGCTGTATCTGGCTACCTTCGGTTCGTTTATCGGCTTCTCTGCGGGCTTCGCGATGCTGTCGAAAACGCAGTTCCCGGAGATTCAAATCCTGCACTTTGCCTTCTTCGGACCGTTTATCGGTGCCCTGGCGCGTTCGCTGGGCGGTATGGTCTCTGACCGTCTCGGCGGTACCCGCGTGACGCTGGTGAACTTCGTCGTGATGGCGGTCTTCTGCGCGCTGCTGTTTCTCACTCTGCCCGTCGACGGGCAGGGCGGTAACTTCATCGCCTTCTTCGGCGTGTTTATGGTGCTGTTCCTGACGGCCGGTCTGGGGAGTGCCTCTACCTTCCAGATGATCTCCGTGATCTTCCGTAAGCTGACGATGGATCGGGTGAAGGCGCAGGGCGGGAGCGAAGAGCAGGCCATGCGCGAAGCGGCGACGGATACGGCCGCGGCGCTGGGCTTTATCTCTGCCATCGGCGCGATTGGCGGCTTCTTTATCCCGAAAGCGTTCGGTATCTCTCTGGACCTGACCGGCTCACCGGCCGGTGCCATGAAAGTCTTCCTCGTCTTCTATATCGCCTGCGTTGTGATTACGTGGCTGGTATATGGCCGAAATACCAAGAAAAATAAGTAAGTGTGATTATCCGTTTACGCGGCCTTCGGGCCGCGTTTTTTTTGCCAGCATAATAGTTACAACATGCTTACGGCTTTTACGGCAGACGCCTGCGGTGACACTGTGATCGCCATCGCTTTGCAGGTGGCTCTACCCCTTAATACCTGAGATGTTAAATTTTGACTGGCTTTTTGTACGATAAAATAAAAATAACTCTATATTTCATGATGATATGAAAATTTTGAAGATACCGCTTTGGTGGTATTTGGTGTAACCCCTCGCCTGAAAGTCCCTCCTCGTCTTGATCGTTATCAATTCTCCCCCTCTTTCAGGGCGTTACCTTCGCTGCAAATCAGCAATGTCGATTTAGAGAGCCACAGGCTCCACACAGGAGATACCCGATGAGCAAATTTTTGGACCGGTTTCGCTACTTCAAACAGAAGGGTGAAACTTTTGCCGATGGGCACGGCCAGGTTCTGGATACCAACCGGGACTGGGAAGACGGTTACCGCCAGCGCTGGCAGCATGACAAAGTCGTCCGTTCGACCCACGGCGTGAACTGTACCGGTTCATGCAGCTGGAAGATTTTCGTTAAAAACGGTCTGGTGACCTGGGAAATGCAGCAGACCGACTATCCGCGCACCCGCCCGGATATGCCAAACCACGAACCGCGCGGCTGCCCGCGTGGTGCCAGCTACTCCTGGTATCTCTACAGCGCTAACCGTCTGAAATACCCGCTGATGCGCAAGCGCCTGATGAAAATGTGGCGTGAGGCGAAAGTGCAGCACAGCGATCCGGTGGATGCCTGGGCGTCCATCATCGAAGACGCTGACAAAGCAAAAAGCTTCAAGCAGGCTCGCGGTCGCGGCGGTTTCGTTCGCTCCTCGTGGAAAGAGGTAAACGAGCTGATTGCCGCCTCCAACGTCTACACCGTCAAAACCTACGGTCCTGACCGCGTGGCGGGCTTCTCGCCAATTCCGGCGATGTCGATGGTCTCTTACGCTTCCGGGGCGCGCTATCTGTCTCTAATCGGCGGTACCTGCCTGAGCTTCTACGACTGGTACTGCGACCTGCCGCCTGCGTCTCCGCAGACCTGGGGCGAGCAGACCGACGTGCCGGAGTCCGCGGACTGGTACAACTCCAGCTATATCATCGCCTGGGGCTCAAACGTACCTCAGACCCGTACGCCGGACGCGCACTTCTTTACCGAAGTCCGTTACAAAGGCACCAAAACCGTAGCAGTGACCCCTGACTACGCGGAAATCGCCAAGCTTTGCGATCTGTGGCTGGCGCCGAAACAGGGTACCGACGCCGCGATGGCGATGGCGATGGGCCACGTCATGCTGCGTGAATTCCATCTTGATAAGCCAAGCCAGTACTTCACCGACTACGTTCGCCGCTACACCGACATGCCGATGCTGGTCATGCTGGAAGAGCGTGAGGGCTACTATGCCGCGGGCCGCACGCTGCGCGCAGCCGATCTGGTGGATTCGCTGGGCCAGGAAAACAACCCTGAGTGGAAAACCGTTGCGTATAACAGCAACGGCGAGCTGGTGGCGCCAAACGGCTCTATCGGCTTCCGCTGGGGCGAGAAGGGCAAGTGGAACCTTGAGCAACGCAACGGTACGACCGGTGAAGAGACGGAGCTGCGCCTGAGCATGCTGGGCAGCCAGGACGAGATCGCTGAAGTCGGGTTCCCGTACTTCGGCGGTGAAGGTTCAGAGCACTTCAACAAGGTTGAACTGAAAAACGTTCTGATGCACAAACTGCCGGTTAAGCGCCTGCAGCTGGCCGACGGCTCTACCGCGCTGGTCACCACCGTTTATGACCTGACCATGGCGAACTACGGTCTGGAGCGCGGTCTGGGCGATGAAAACTGCGCAACCGGCTATGACGACGTGAAGGCCTACACCCCGGCCTGGGCGGAACAGATTACCGGCGTGCCTCGCGCGCACATTACCCGTATCGCACGTGAGTTTGCAGAAAACGCGGACAAAACGCACGGCCGTTCGATGATCATCGTCGGCGCGGGTCTGAACCACTGGTATCACCTCGATATGAACTATCGCGGTCTGATCAACATGCTGATCTTCTGCGGCTGCGTCGGTCAGAGCGGCGGCGGCTGGGCGCACTACGTGGGCCAGGAAAAACTGCGTCCGCAGACCGGCTGGCAGCCGCTGGCGTTTGCCCTCGACTGGCAGCGTCCGGCACGCCATATGAACAGCACCTCCTACTTCTATAACCACTCCAGCCAGTGGCGCTACGAGACGGTTACCGCGCAGGAGCTGCTGTCGCCGATGGCGGATAAATCCCGCTACAGCGGCCACCTGATTGACTTCAACGTGCGTGCGGAACGCATGGGCTGGCTGCCGTCTGCGCCGCAGCTGGGCACTAACCCGCTGCGCATTGCGGAAGCGGCGAAGAAGGCGGGCATGTCACCGGTGGATTACACCGTGAAATCCCTGAAGGATGGCTCTATCCGCTTCGCGGCAGAACAGCCGGAGAACGGTAAAAACCACCCGCGCAACCTGTTCATCTGGCGCTCCAACCTGCTGGGCTCGTCCGGTAAAGGCCACGAGTACATGCTGAAATACCTGCTCGGTACCGAAAACGGTATCCAGGGGAAAGATCTCGGCAAGCAGGGCGGCGTGAAGCCGGAAGAGGTCGAGTGGAAAGATAACGGCCTCGACGGCAAGCTGGATCTGGTGGTGACGCTCGACTTCCGTCTGTCCAGCACCTGCCTGTACTCCGACATCGTGCTGCCAACCGCGACCTGGTACGAAAAAGACGACATGAATACCTCGGATATGCATCCGTTTATTCATCCGCTGTCTGCGGCCGTTGACCCGGCGTGGGAATCGAAAAGCGACTGGGATATCTACAAAGACATCGCGAAGAAATTCTCCGAAGTCTGCGTAGGGCACCTCGGTAAAGAGACCGACGTGGTGACGCTGCCAATCCAGCACGACTCCGCCGCCGAACTGGCGCAGCCGCTGGACGTGAAGGACTGGAAAAAAGGTGAATGCGACCTGATCCCGGGCGTAACCGCGCCGCACATTATTCCGGTTGAACGCGACTATCCGGCAACCTACGAGCGCTTTACCTCTATCGGCCCGCTGATGGAGAAAATCGGTAACGGCGGGAAAGGGATCGCCTGGAACACCCAGAGCGAGATGGATCTGCTGCGCAAGCTCAACTACACCAAAGCGGACGGCCCGGCGAAAGGCCAGCCCATGCTGAACACGGCGATTGATGCGGCAGAGATGATCCTGACCCTGGCCCCGGAAACCAACGGCCACGTTGCGGTGAAAGCCTGGGCGGCGCTGAGCGAGTTCACCGGCCGCGACCATACGCACCTGGCGACGAATAAAGAGGAAGAGAAAATCCGCTTCCGCGATATTCAGGCGCAGCCGCGCAAGATTATCTCCAGCCCGACCTGGTCTGGTCTGGAAGATGAGCACGTGTCCTATAACGCGGGCTACACCAACGTTCACGAGCTGATCCCATGGCGCACCCTGTCAGGCCGTCAGTCGCTGTATCAGGATCACCAGTGGATGCGCGACTTCGGTGAAAGCCTGCTGGTCTACCGTCCGCCAATCGACACCCGCTCCGTGAAAGCGGTGATGGGCGCGAAATCGAACGGTAACCCTGAGAAGGCGCTGAACTTCCTGACGCCGCACCAGAAGTGGGGCATTCACTCCACCTACAGCGACAACCTGCTGATGCTGACCCTGTCTCGCGGCGGTCCGATTGTCTGGATGAGCGAAACGGACGCCAAAGATCTGGGTATCGAAGATAACGACTGGATCGAAGTGTTCAACAGCAACGGTGCCCTGACGGCGCGTGCGGTGGTGAGCCAGCGCGTACCGGCCGGGATGACCATGATGTACCACGCGCAGGAACGTATCGTTAACCTGCCGGGGTCAGAAATTACCGAGCAGCGCGGCGGGATCCACAACTCCGTGACCCGTATTACGCCGAAGCCGACCCACATGATCGGTGGCTATGCGCAGCTGGCCTACGGCTTTAACTACTACGGCACCGTAGGATCGAACCGCGATGAGTTCGTGGTGGTACGTAAGATGAAGAATATTAACTGGTTAGACGGCGAAGGTAATGACCAGGTACAGGAGAGCGTAAAATGAAAATTCGTTCACAAGTCGGCATGGTGCTGAATCTGGATAAATGCATCGGCTGTCATACCTGCTCGGTCACCTGTAAAAACGTCTGGACCAGCCGTGAAGGTATGGAGTACGCCTGGTTCAACAACGTGGAAAGCAAGCCGGGCACCGGCTTCCCGACCGACTGGGAAAACCAGGAGAAATGGAAGGGCGGCTGGATCCGTAAAATCAACGGCAAGCTGCAGCCGCGCATGGGTAACCGCGCGATGCTGCTGGGTAAAATCTTCGCTAACCCGCACCTGCCGGGCATCGACGATTACTACGAGCCGTTTGACTACGACTACCAGAACCTGCACAACGCGCCGGAAAGCAAGCACCAGCCGATCGCTCGTCCGCGCTCGCTGATCACCGGTCAGCGCATGGACAAGATCACCAGCGGTCCAAACTGGGAGGAGATTCTGGGCGGCGAGTTCGAGAAGCGCGCCAAAGACCAGAACTTCGAGAACATGCAGAAGGCGATGTACGGCCAGTTCGAAAATACCTTCATGATGTATCTGCCGCGCCTGTGCGAGCACTGCCTTAACCCGGCGTGCGTGGCGACCTGCCCAAGCGGCGCTATCTACAAGCGTGAAGAAGATGGCATCGTGCTGATCGACCAGGACAAGTGCCGCGGCTGGCGTATGTGCATCACCGGCTGCCCGTACAAAAAAATCTACTTCAACTGGAAGAGCGGTAAATCTGAGAAGTGCATCTTCTGCTACCCGCGTATCGAAGCCGGAATGCCGACCGTCTGCTCAGAAAGCTGCGTAGGCCGTATTCGCTACCTCGGCGTGCTGCTGTATGACGCGGACGCGATTGAAAATGCCGCGAGCACCGAGCACGAGAAAGATCTGTATCAGCGTCAGCTGGACGTCTTCCTCGATCCGAACGATCCGAAGGTGATTGAGCAGGCGCTGAAGGACGGCGTGCCGCAGAGCGTGATTGACGCGGCGCAGCAGTCACCGGTGTACAAAATGGCAATGGACTGGAAGCTCGCGCTGCCGCTGCACCCGGAATACCGCACCCTGCCGATGGTCTGGTACGTGCCGCCGCTGTCGCCGATTCAGTCCGCGGCTGACGCGGGCGAACTGGGCAGCAACGGCATCCTGCCGGACGTGGAAAGCCTGCGTATTCCGGTTCAGTACCTGGCGAACCTGTTGACCGCCGGGGACACCCAGCCGGTACTGCTCGCGCTGAAGCGTATGCTGGCGATGCGTCACTTCAAACGCGCGGAAACCGTAGACGGCGTGATCGATACCCGCGCGCTGGAAGAGGTTGGTCTGACCGAAGCGCAGGCGCAGGAGATGTACCGCTATCTGGCGATTGCCAACTACGAAGACCGTTTCGTGGTGCCGAGCAGCCACCGCGAGCTGGCCCGTGAAGCCTTCCCGGAAAAAAATGGCTGTGGCTTTACCTTTGGCGACGGTTGCCACGGGTCAGACAGCAAATTCAACCTGTTCAACAGCCGCCGCATCGATGCCATGGATGTGACCAGCAAAACGGAGCCGCACCAATGATTGAACTCGTCATTGTTTCGCGTCTGCTCGAGTACCCGGATGCTGCGCTTGCGCAGCATCAGCGGGAACTCTTTGATGCACTCGCGTCATCTGAAAACCTGGATAAAGACGATGCCCAGACGCTGGGTGTTTTCCTCCGCGATCTGCTGGCGCGCGACCTTCTGGATGCCCAGTCGGACTACAGCCAGCTGTTTGACCGGGGGCGTGCGACCTCGCTGCTGCTGTTTGAACACGTTCACGGTGAGTCCCGTGACCGCGGGCAGGCGATGGTCGACCTGATGGCCCAGTACGAACAGCACGGCCTGCAGCTCGACAGCCGCGAGCTGCCGGATCATCTGCCGCTGTATCTGGAGTACCTGGCGCAGCTGCCGAAAGAAGAGGCGCTGGGCGGTCTGCAGGACATCGCGCCGATCCTGGCGCTGCTCGGCGCGCGTCTTCAGCAGCGCGAGAGCCGCTATGCTGTTCTGTTCGATCTGCTGGTGAAGCTGGCCAACGCCGCGGTCGACAGTGAAAAAGTGGCGGAGAAAATCGCGGATGAAGCCCGCGATGATACCCCACAGGCGCTGGATGCGGTCTGGGAAGAAGAGCAGGTGAAATTCTTTGCTGACCAGAACTGCGGCGAGTCTGAAATCTCCGCTCACCAGCGTCGCTTTGCCGGCGCGGTTGCCCCGCAATATTTGAATATCTCTAACGGAGGACGGCACTAATGCACTTCCTGAATATGTTCTTCTTTGACATTTACCCGTATATCGCGGGCACCGTGTTCCTGGTGGGAAGCTGGCTGCGTTACGACTACGGCCAGTACACCTGGCGTGCCGCCTCCAGCCAGATGCTGGATCGTAAAGGGATGCATGTGGGCTCTAACCTGTTTCACATCGGTATTCTGGGGATTTTTGCCGGTCACTTCCTGGGGATGCTGACGCCGCACTGGATGTATGAAGCGTGGCTACCGATCGAGGTGAAGCAGAAGATGGCGATGATCGCCGGCGGTGCCTGCGGCGTGATGACTCTGGTGGGGGGCCTGCTGCTGCTGAAACGTCGTCTGTTCAGCCCGCGCGTGCGTGCGACCACGACCGCAGCGGATATTCTGATCCTCTCCCTGCTGATGGTGCAGTGCGCGCTGGGCCTGCTGACCATTCCGTTCTCGGCGCAGCATATGGACGGGAGCGAAATGATGAAGCTCGTCGGCTGGGCGCAGTCCGTGGTGACCTTCCACGGCGGAGCCTCCGCGCACCTGGACGGCGTAGCGTTTATCTTCCGCGTTCACCTGGTGCTGGGGATGACGCTGTTTGTGCTGTTCCCGTTCTCACGTCTGGTGCATATCTGGAGCGCGCCGGTGGAGTACCTGACGCGCAAATACCAGATTGTGCGTGCCCGTCGCTAATTCGCCGTTTTGATACCAACCCCGCATTCGCGGGGTTTTTTTTCGCCCCAGCCCAGGTTATTGCCCGCGGCAGCAAACAGGATCAGCGCGCCGCCCGCCAGCTGCGTCAGGTTCAGCGAGTGTCCGAACACCAGATTATCGACAACGATCGCCACCACCGGATAGATAAACGACAGGGAGCCGGTAATGGGCGTAGGCAGCTTCTGGATCGCGCTGTAGAGCAGCTGGTACATAATGCCGGTATGGACGATGCCCAGCGTCAGCAGGATCGGCCAGGGAAAATCACCGGAAAATGACGGCATGCTGGCAAACGGCAAAAGCATCACGACGCCCGTCAGCACCTGGATAAAGGCAATATGCTGCGGCGCAACGGATCTGAGCTTGCGGGCAATAATGGCCGTGACCGCATAGAAGAAAGCCGCGGCCATCGCCAGGCCGATTCCGGCGAGCCATTCACTGCCGTGCGCGCCGGTCAGCTCGCTGGAGAGCAAGATCACCACGCCGCCGAAGGCGAGGAACAGCCAGCCCCATTTCACCAGGCTAACGCGCTCACCTAAAAACATCCCCATTAAGACCAGCATAAACGGCTGGGTGTTATAGACCACGGTAGAAAGACCAATCGAGATCCGTTCATAGGCCGCGAAGAGCAGCAGCCAGTTCACCACGAGCGCTACGCCGCCGAGAATGGCCAGCAGCAGCGTGGTGCGGGTGAGGGGACTGAAGGGCTTTTGACTTGCCCGGATAAAAATAAAAAGCGCTATTGCCCCGATAAGACAGCGCCAGAACACCACTTCCGTCACCGGCAGACCGCTGAGTAATACAAACGCACCGATAGAGCCGGAAATTAACATCGCCAGGCTCATTTGCCAGACGCCTTTATGGAAATCACGCATCATCCACCTCCTGATTGTATGTCACTATTGTCGAAAATCGCTGTCGGGTTTTACAGGGATGAGATAAGGTGAAATGCAGTGATGGCTTTTTAAAATTAGGTGAAAACGATGGAATACCTTCTCGATGATATCGACCGTCAAATTTTAGCCTGTCTGGTCGAGGATGCGCGCATGTCTTTGAAGGTGCTCAGCGGACGCATCGGTCTGACTTCCCCCAGCACGGCAGAACGCCTGAAGAGGCTGGAAGAGCGCGGTGTGATTCAGGGGTATGGCGCACGGGTGAATCTGGCGGCGCTGGGGTATACGCTGCAGGCGCTGGTGCGCGTGCGTCCTTTGCCGGGGTTGTTGCATAAGGTGGATAAATACATTCAGGCGATGCCGGAGTGTATAGAGAGCGACAAAGTCACCGGGGAAGATTGCTTTGTGATTAGGCTGGTGGTGCGATCGATAGAGCAGCTGGATGTGCTGCTGGACGGCCTGGCGGAGCATGCCCAGTGCAATACGTCGATTGTGAAGAGTTCGCCGGTGAAGCGTCGTTTGCCGCCGATGTAGGCTTCTGGCTTCTGTCTTCTGTCGCCGGGTGGCGGCTGCGCCTTACCCGGCCTACAAAGGCGGATTCGGTTCAGTTTTATAATGATTTTTTGGATTATTTGAAAGTGATGGTGGTGGGGGAAGGATTACTCGGCGCGTTGCGCCTCGCCCTTCGGGTCGTTGCCTGCGGCAACGCTTTCTCGCTACGCTCGAATCGAACCTTGGTCGAAGCTTCTCATCCTTCCCCGTTACGGAAATGCATGATGCCTGGTGCGAACAGAGGGTTTAGCGTCATTTGAAGGTGATGGTGGTGG